>NZ_DASSXS010000162.1:0-12273 GCF_035703625.1 Nocardioides sp.
TAGGGGTACTGCAGCGACTTCGGCAGCCGGGCGCGGTCGACGATCTCGGCGGCACGCGCGTCGACGCCGGCGTACACCGAGCCGGCGACCGAGCGCGGCGCTGCCCCGGGCAGGGCGAGGGAGAGCAGGTCGACGCGACGCACGCTGCCGGTCAGGAGCAGCTCTGCCTGGCCGGCCGGATCGTCGGGCAGCCCGAGCATCCGGGCGAAGTCGTTGCCCCGACCGGCCGGGAGCACCGCGAGGATCCCGCCGGAACGGGCGACCGGACCGGCCAGCGAGGACAGCATGCCGTCGCCGCCCACGGACACCACCACGTCACCGCGGGAGACCGCGCCGTCGAGGAGGTCCCGCATCGCGTGCGGGCCCGGCGAGTAGGTCACCTCGACCCGGGCGCCGGCCTCGCGCAGCAGCCGGGCCACGGGCACGACCGCCTGGGGTGCGGCGCCGCCGCCGGAGGCCGGGTTGACCAGGAAGGTGAAGTTGCGGGTCACCTGGGGTGACGTCATGGGATGAGCACTCCCGGGTTGAGGATCCCCGTCGGGTCGAGCTCGGCCTTGACCGCCCGCAGGATGGCCACGCCCCGGTCACCGATCTCCTGGCCGTACCACCGCTTGTGGTCGGTCCCGATCGCGTGGTGGTGGGTGATCGTGGCGCCGGCCGCCGCGATGGCCTCGCTCGCCGCCGTCTTGGCCGCATCCCACTGGGCGAGCGGATCCTCGCCCTCCTTGGCGGCGACGGTGAAGTAGAGCGAGCAGCCGGTCTCGTAGACGTGCGAGATGTGGCAGAGGACGATCGTCCCCTCACCGAGCTCCTGCTCCAGCGCCGCCTTGACCCCGGTGTAGAGCCGGTCGAGGTTCGACCACCACGTCGCCGTCTCGAGGGTCTCGACGAGCACGCCGACATCGAGCATCGAGTCGCGGAGGTACGGCGCCCGGAAGCGGCCCTCGACCCAGGACCGGCCGGGCTCCTCCCCCAGGTCGGTCCCGCCGAGTCCGGCCAGGACGGCGCCGATCGCCGACCGGCGGGCCGCGACCGCGGCGGGCGGCCCCTCGTGGCCGGCGATCATCAGGCAGCCGGCCGCTCCCTCGGAGCCGATCTCGTCGGGCCGCGCGAGGTTGATCGCGGTCTCGGCCTCGTCGGAGAGCCGGATCACCGTCGGGAGCAGACCGGCCTGCGCGAGGGTGCGCATCGCCGCGGCACCCTCGGCGAACGACGGCCAGCGCCACCCGTCGTAGACCGTGGTCTCGGGGAGGTGGCGGACCCGGACGGTCACGGCGGTGATCACGCCGAACACGCCCTCGGAGCCCAGGAGCAGCTGCCGCAGGTCCGGGCCGGCCGCGCTCGCGGGGGCGGCGCCGAGGTCCAGCCGTCCCGTGGGCGTGGCCGCGGTCAGCCGGACCACCATGGAGTCGAAGCGCCCGTAGCCGGCGCTGGACTGGCCGCTGGAACGGGTGGCGGCGAAGCCACCGATGGAGGCGTACTCGAACGACTGCGGGAAGTGGCCCAGCATCAGGCCGTGCTCAGCGAGCAGCGCCTCGGCCTCGGGACCGCGCAGGCCGGGCTCGAGGGTCGCGGTCATCGAGACCTCGTCGACGTCGAGCAGGCGCTTCATCCGGACCAGGTCGAGGGAGAGGACGCCGGCGTACCCCTCGCGGGTGGCGGCCAGACCACCCGTGACGCAGGTGCCTCCGCCGAACGGCACCACCGCCAGGTCGTGCTCGACCGCGAAGGCCAGGACTGCCGCCACGTCGTCGTGGTCACCCGGGCGGACCACGGCGTCCGGGGCGTCGTCGAGCTCGCCGGCCCGGGCGCGCAGCAGGTCGGGGGTGGACTTGCCGCGCGTGCGGAGCCGCCGGGTCTCGTCGTCGGTGAGGACGTGCTCGGCGCCGATCAGGTCGCGGAGGCCGTCGAGCAGCCGGGGGTCCAGCCGGCCGGGCGGAACGCTGGGGTGCTCGACCGCGGGACGGTCGTCGAGCCCGAAGGCGAGCTCGATGAGTCCGCGGGCGGAGTCGGGCAGTGGCCCGGCGGCGGCCGGGTCGCCCCAGCGGCTCGGGTGCATCTCGTGGCTGTCGACTGACATGCGTTACAGTGTGACACATGCCGTCACTTCGTCACACTTCGGATCTCGACGAACGGGAAGGTGCCTACCTCGACGCCGCCCGCGCGTGCATCCTCGACGTCGGCTGGCGGCGGACGACGCTGACCGAGGTCGCCCGTCGCGCCGGGGTCTCCCGGATGACCATCTACCGGACCTGGTCCGACATGCCCCAGCTGCTCGGCGACCTGATGACCCGCGAGTGGGGCAATGTCGTGGCCGCCATCGTCGACGGTCCCGAGTCGGCAGGATCGCCGGCCGAGCGGCTGGTCACCGCACTCACCGGCGGGGTCCGCGCCCTGCGCGACAACGAGCTGTTCGTCCGGATCGTCGAGCTCGACCCCGAGCTGCTGCTTCCCTACCTGCTCTCGCGCCGGGGGCGGTCCCAGGACGCGGTCCTGGCGCTGGTCGAGGAGTGGGTCCGGGCCGGCCAGAAGACCGGTGACGTCCGGGCCGGCGATCCGGTCGCGATCGCCCGCGGGCTGGTCCTGGCGACCCACGGATTCGTGCTGTCGGCGCACACCATGGTCGACGACACGGTGTCGGAGCAGGCGCTGGACGACGAGCTGGTCGCCGTACTCACCCGGGCGCTGGCGCCGTGACCGGGGGCCGCGGCACGACTCCCATCACCCCCGGGCTGGCCGGGGCGCCCGACGATGTCGACGTGGTGGTGGTCGGGCTCGGGGTGACCGGGGCCGGCGTCGCGCTCGACGCGGTCACCCGGGGGCTGTCGGTGCTCGCGGTCGACGCCCACGACCTCGCGTTCGGGACCTCCCGGTGGTCGTCCAAGCTGGTGCACGGCGGCCTGCGCTACCTCGCCCACGGGCAGGTGGGCGTGGCCCACGAGAGTGCCGTCGAGCGGGGGATCCTGATGGAGGTCACCGCCCCCCACCTGAGCCACGCGATGCCGATGCTGGTGCCGCTCAGCTCCAGCGTCAGCACCTACCAGGCCCTGATCACGCGGGCAGCGCTGGCCGCGGGCGACCTGCTCCGCCGCGGCGCCCGCACCGACCGGGAGACCCTCCCCCGGCCCCGCCGCGTCTCCGCGACCGAGGCCCTCGCCCTGGCCCCCGGCCTCCGGCCCGGCGGGCTGCGTGGCGGGCTGCTCTCCTGGGACGGCCAGCTGGAGGACGACGCGCGGCTGGTCACCACGATCGCCCGCACCGCGGCGACCTACGGCGCCCACGTCCGGACGCGGGCGCGCGTCCTCTCGGCGACCGGGACGGCGGTCGAGCTGCGCGACGAGACCACCGGCTCCACGACGACGGTCACCGCGAGGACCGTCGTCAACGCCACGGGCGTCTGGGCCGGCGACCTGGTCGACGAGGTCTCGCTCCGCCCCAGTCGCGGCACCCACCTCGTGCTGCGCGCCGGCACCCTCCCCGGCCTGCGGGTGGCGGTCGCGCCGCCCGTGCCCGGCGAGTCGAACCGCTTCGCCCTGGTGCTGCCCCAGCCCGACGGCACGATCTACGTCGGCCTCACCGACGAGCCCGTGGACGGCGAGATCCCCGACGTGCCGACGGCCTCCGAGCCGGAGATCGGCTTCCTGCTCGACGTGGTCTCCGCCGCCTTCGCCCGCGACATCCGGCGCGACGACGTGGTCGGGACGTACGCCGGCCTCCGGCCGCTGCTCGACACCGGTGACGGGTCCACCGCCGACCTCTCCCGTCGGCACGCGGTCCTGACCTCGGCCTCAGGGGTGGTCACGATCGTCGGGGGGAAGCTGACGACGTACCGCCGGATGGCGGAGGACACGCTCGACGCCGCGCTCGGCGAGGCGGGGATCGACGCCGGACCCTGCCGGACCCGGACGCTCCCCCTCGCCGGAGCCGCCCCGCGGGACCGCCTGGCCGCCCTCGAGCTCCCGCCGCGGCTGGTGCGGCGCTACGGCACCGACGCCGAGCTGGTGCTGGCGAGCGCCCGCGAGGTCAGCGGCCTGCCCGACGACGAGCTGCTCGCCCCCATCGCCGAGCACATCCCGGCCACGCTCGCCGAGCTGCTCTTCGGGATCACCCACGAGGGTGCCGCCGACGTCGCGGACCTGCTGGAGCGGCGTACGCGCATCGGCCTGGTCCGCGAGGATGCCGACCTCGCGCGCTCGGCGGCCGAGCGGGCCCTCGCCCTGGCCGCACACGCCCAGTCGCGGTGACCCAGTCGCGGTGACCCGGTCGCGGTGACCCAGTCGCGGTGACCAGTCGCGGTGACCCAGTGGCGGTGACCCGGTCGCGCGGTGACCCGGCGCGCTGACCGGGGGTCAGCGATGAGTCTGCCCGTCGACGCCGGTCTACAACTGACGGCAGACTGGACCAACCCAGGTTGGGGCGAGGAGAGCGACCCATGAGGACGGCGACCATGACCACGACGACCGAGCTCGACGACTTCGAGGGGCTCACCCACCGCTACGAGCGCGAGCTCCTGGCCCACTGCTACCGGATGAGCGGCAGCTTCCACGAGGCGGAGGACCTCGTGCAGGAGACCTTCCTGCGGGCGTGGAAGGCCTCGGCCGACTTCCAGGGCCGGTCGTCGGTGCGCACCTGGCTCTACCGGATCGCGACCAACGTGTGCCTCACCAACCTCGAGGGCCGCCCCCGGCGGCCCCTGCCGGCCGGGCTCGGGACCCCCGACCAGTTGGCCGGCGACGCCCTCGAGTCGGACCCCGAGATCCCGTGGCTGGAGCCGGTCCCCGACGCCGCGGTGGTGGTGGCCGAGCGAGACTCCATCCGGCTCGCCTTCGTCGCCGCGCTGCAGCACCTGCCGGCCCGGCAGCGAGCGGTGCTGATCCTGCGTGACGTCCTTCGCTGGTCGGCCGCCGAGGTCGCCGAGGCGCTCGACACCACCAGCGTCGCGGTCAACTCCGCACTCCAGCGGGCGCACGCCCAGCTCGCCGACCGCGGTCTCAGCGAGGAGAGCGTCGAGCCCGACCTGACTCCCGAGCAGCATGCCCTGCTGGAGCGCTACGTCGAGGCCTTCTGGCGCAAGGACATCGACGCGATCGTCGGAATGCTCACCCGCGAGGCGGTCTGGGAGATGCCGCCGTTCCTCGGGTGGTACGTCGGCGCGGAGAACATCGGCAACCTCATCGACACCCAGTGCCCGGGCGGGGTGCACGACATGCCGATGGTGGCGACCACGGCCAACGGCCAGCCTGCCTTCGGGCTCTACATGCGGACCGGGGACGGCGACTTCGAGCCGTTCCACCTGCAGGTCCTCGACATCGAGGGCGACCGCGTCCGGCACGTCGCGGCCTTCTTCGACACCAACCTGTTCCGCCGCTTCGGGTTGCCGGACCGCCTGCCCGCCGATCACGCGCACCCGACGGCATCGTGACCACGGCGCTCGCAAGCGCCGTCGAGCTGCTGGATCGTTCCCTGGCCTTCACCCGGATGGCGCTGGTCGGGGTCGGCGACGCCGGGCTCGGGGCCCGGACCCCGTGCCGCGACTGGCGGCTGCGCGACCTGCTGGCCCACATGGACGACTCCCTGGACGCCTTCACCGAGGCGGCCGGCGGGAAGGTGGAGCTCACCCCGTCCCGGGCGGTCCCGCCCGTGCTGGCGCTGCAGCAGAAGGCGTGCGGCCTGCTCGGACTCTGGAGCAGGGAGGGCCCACCCGGGGTGCGGGTCGGCGGGGTCGACCTCGCCACCGAGCTGCTCGTCGCGACCGCCTGCCTGGAGATCACGGTCCACGGCTGGGACGTCGCCCAGGCGACCGGCGCGAGGACCAGAATCCCGGACGAGCTCGCCCGCGACCTGCTCGGCGTGGCCCGGCAGGTGGTGTCCGACGACGACCGGGGAAGCAGGTTCGCCACCGCCCTCCCGGAGCCTCCGGGAGCGGGCCCGGGAGGCCGGCTCCTGGCCTTCCTGGGGCGGGCCGACAGACGGGGCTGACCGGCCGCCAAGGCAAAATCATCGGCGTTCGTTACGTTTTCGTCACGCTCCGTTCCTAGCCTTGCGCCATGCTCGTCGAGTCCCCAGACCCGGCGGCGCCCAGACAGCTCCCTTCGGGGTCTGACCTGGTTCGGGCAGGAAAGATCACCGAGGCGTTGCACATGCTGAGCGCCCGCCCCGTGAGCGCCAGAGCGCTCCCCACGGTCCGCCATGCCGCGGCCCTGGCCGAGTGCCACCTTGCCCGCGGGGACCTCGCTCGCGCGGTGTCGACGGGCGAGATCGTCCGGGCCTACACGTCCTACGACGGGCTGCCCGGAGCCCTGGCCGCCTACACCCTGGGCGAGATCGCCTCCGCCCAGGGCAACGCCGAGCTCGCCTCGCTGCGCTACGCCGAGTCCAGCGAGCACCTCGGCGCCGATCTCGACGACCCCGATCTGGTGCCGTGGCGTGCGGGCGAGGCCCTCGCGCTCACCCGGCTGCACCGACCGCGCGAGGCAGACCAGCTCGCTCGCGAGCACCTCTCCCTGGCGCGGGAGTGCGGGGCGCCGTACACCGTCGCCCATGCGCTGCGCACCGCCGCGACCACCAATGCCGACGGCGCCCGGCTGCGGCTGCTGCGCGAGGCGCGGGCGATGCTGATGGACCTGGAGGCTCGTCGCCTCGCCGCGCAGGTCGACACCGACCTCGCCGTCCTGCTCACGCTCGAGGGGAGCGCGTCAGCAACCTCGGAGGCCATCAGCCTGCTCCGCTGCGCGGAGGCGTACGCCGGCCGCGAGGACCTGTTCCCGCTGCAGAGCCGGATCCGCGCGATCCTCGAGCGGATCGGCGAGGAGCCCCGCCGGATCCTCAGCGAGACGCTGGCCAGTCTCACCGTCACCGAGCAGACCACCGCCCGACTGGCGGCCGCCGGCATGACCAACCGGGAGATCGCCGCCGAGCTGGCGGTCACGGTGAAGGCCGTCGAGTGGCACCTGTCGAACGTCTACCGGAAGCTCAAGATCCCCGGCCGCACCGGACTGGCCGACACCATGGGCCTGGCCGTCTAGGCAACGTTCAGGCCGCATCTACGGACGGGGCGAGCCAGGTCATCGACCGGCCGTGCCCGTGCGTCCACGCCACCAGCTGGCCGTCCACTCCCATCGCGAAGCTCGCCTGCCCGTCGGGTTCGCTCGGCCCGGAGGCGCTGACCTGCGGGAGCACCCGGGGACCTTCGTTGCTGACCCAGTGACACCGGCGCCGCTCCACCAGGTCGGTCATCATCTCGTGGAACCGCACCCGGTCGTCGGTCTCGAGGTAGGCGATCACCGCGCTGTGGAACACCACGACCCGTCCCGCCGGCCCGATCTGGCCGGCCGCCCGTTCGACCAGTGCAGGGAGCTCGGTCAGGAGATCGCCTGCCACCAGGGCCGGGGGGTCGGCGCGGGCCACCTCGACGGCCACGCGCAGCCGCTCGCGGCGGTCGTCCTGCTCGGGCCAGACGAGGTTGGCCAGCCAGGCCATCGCGTCGTCGTCGGTCACCGAGAGCGGGTTCAGGTCGATGCCGGCGCGCCACTCCACACGGGGGACGCTCATCCGCTGCGGGAACCCGCCGGCCACTTCGCACTCCAGCCGGGGGCCCTGCCCCGAGGTCACGGGTCCGGCCTCGGTGGACCACGCGTAGGTGTACCGGTCCGGGTAGAGGCACAGCCCGGCGCTCGCCCCGACCTCGATCAGCGCGAGGGGCGCTCCGCCCGCGATCGCGGCGAACGCCGGGGTCAGGGTGGCCAGCCGGCCGACCTCGTTGGTCTGGGTCGAGCGGCTGAGGACCGTTGCCCGGATGGTGCCGTCGTCCCCGATCAGCGCGTCGCGCAGCCCGGAGTAGGGGCCCGGCGCCGGGACGCCGTGCCAGCGCGCGGCGGCGAAGACCAGGTTCGGCTGCTGCTTGACCTGCGGCAGCTGCGACAGCAGCGCGAGCACGTCGGGATCCTCCGCCACCCCGGCAGCCCACTGCGAGAAACAGGGCGACTCGTCACGGGACCAGCGCGCGAAGTCGGCGTACTGCTCGGCGACCGGCGCATACGGCTCCATCAGCCCGCCGGCAGGGAGACGTAGGTCGTGTCGAGGTACTCCTCGATCCCCTCGAAGCCGCCTTCGCGCCCGAACCCGCTCGCCTTCACCCCGCCAAACGGCGCCGCGGGGTTGGACACCAGCCCGGTGTTGATGCCCACCATGCCGAAGTCGAGCGACTCCGAGAGCCGGATCGTGCGCCCCAGGTCGCGCGTGTAGGCGTAGGACACCAGCCCGTACTCGGTGCTGTTGGCCTGCGCCACCGCCTCGTCCTCGTCGGTGAAGGTGGTGATCGGCGCGACCGGCCCGAAGATCTCCTCGCTGTTGATCCGGGCCTCGGCCGGGACGCCGACGAGGACGGTCGGCGGGTAGAAGTAGCCGGGCCCGTCGACCGGCGTGCCGCCGACGACGAGCGTGGCGCCCTCGTGCACCGCGTCGGTGACCAGACCACCCACGGACTCGACGGCGTCGGGGTTGATCAGCGGCCCGACGTCGACGCCGTCGTCCTGGCCGCGGCCGACCGTGAGGGCCGCCATCCGGTCGCCCAGCTTCTTGCCGAACTCGTCGGCCACGGACTCGTGGACCAGGAACCGGTTGGCCGAGGTGCACGCCTCGCCCATGTTGCGCATCTTGGCGATCATCGCGCCGTCGACGGCGGCGTCGACGTCGGCGTCCTCGAAGACCAGGAACGGAGCGTTGCCGCCCAGCTCCATCGAGACCCGCTGCAGCTCGTCGGCGGACTGCCGGACCAGGACCTTCCCGACCTCGGTCGAGCCGGTGAAGCTCACCTTGCGCAGCCGGTCGTCAGCCATCAGCGCGGACCCGACCTCACCGGAGTGCTGGGTGGTGACGACGTTGAGGACACCCTTCGGCAGGCCCGCCTCCTCCATCACGGCGGCGAGAGCGAGCATCGACAGCGGCGTCTCCGCCGCGGGCTTGATCACCATCGTGCAACCCGCGGCCACGGCCGGCCCGATCTTGCGGGTGCCCATCGCGAGCGGAAAGTTCCACGGCGTGATGAACAGGCACGGCCCGACCGGCTTCTTCAGCGTCAGCAGCCGGCTGGCGCCGTTCGGGGCGTGCATCCAGCGACCGTGGATCCGGACCGCCTCCTCGGCGAACCAGCGGAAGAACTCCGAGCCATAGGCGACCTCGCCCTTGGCCTCGGCGAGGGGCTTGCCCATCTCGAGGGACATCAGGCGTGCGAAGTCGTCGGCCCGCGAGGTGAGCAGCTCGAAGGCGCGGCGCAGGATCTCGCCGCGGTCACGAGGTGGGGTCCGGGCCCAGTCGTGCTGCGCGGCCACCGCCGCGTCGAGGGCGTCCATGGCGTCGAGGGGCGACCCGTCGGCGACCTCGGCGACCACGGATCCATCAGCCGGGTCGTGCACGTCGAAGCATGCCCCGTCATTGGCTTCCCGCCACTCGCCGTCGATGTAGAGACGGAGCTGACCGGCCCCGAGCAGGGGCAGGTCGGTGGGCTCGGTCCGCTGGTGCTGGCTGGTGTTCATGCCCTCACTCTGACACTCGCAAAGCCTCGGGAAAACTGCAGACAGGTGGACCGTGCGGTGGGATCATGTGGGCGTCGACTTCGGAGGGAGCAAGTCGAATGTCGACAGGGACCCCCCGCTGACCCCATGCGGCGGGGGGCCTCCTTGCTCCCCGGGTCCTTCCGGCCCTCCTCCGGCCACTTTGCCGATACCCCTTGTGCGACGGCGCCAACAGGAGTTGCCTTCGACGTGGAGGTGGCTCGATGGCAGACAAAGGTGGCACCCGGAGACCAGCCGGGCAGGATCTCGAGGCGGGCAGCCCGGACCGGATCAGGAACGTCGTCCTGGTCGGCCCCGGAGGCTCCGGCAAGACCACACTGGTCGAGACGCTGCTCGCCGCCGCAGGAGCCATCCCCCGCGCCGGCTCGGTGCGGGACGGGACCACCGTCACCGACTTCGAGGAGTCCGAGCAGGCCCACCAGCGCTCGAGCTCCCTGGCGCTGGCGCCGCTCGTCCACGACGGCATCAAGGTCAACCTCATCGACACTCCCGGGTACGCCGACTTCGTGGGCGAGCTGCGCGCCGGGCTCCGCGCCGCCGACTGTGCCCTGTTCGTCATCGCCGCCAACGAGGGGGTCGACGACGCCACCCGCTCGCTGTGGCGCGAGTGCGCCGACGTCGGCATGCCCCGCGCCGTGATCATCACCAAGCTCGACCAGGCCCGGGCCGACTACGACGGGGTGCTGGCCCAGGCGCAGTCGACCTTCGGCGACAAGGTGATGCCGCTCTACCTCCCGAACCGCGAGGGATCCGAGGTCGTGTCCCTGACCGGGCTCCTCGCGCCCAACGACCACGACCTCCGCGGGACGCTGATCGAGGGCATCATCGAGGAGTCCGAGGACGAGACCCTCATGGACCGCTACCTCGGTGGCGAGGAGATCGACGAGAAGGTCCTCGTCGCCGACCTCGAGCGTGCGGTCGCGCACGCGACGTTCTTCCCGGTGGTGCCGGTCTGCTCGGTCACCGGGGTAGGGTGCACGGAGCTGCTGAACCTCGCCACGCGTGCCTTCCCGTCCCCGTCGGAGCACCCTCCGCCCTCCGTGTTCACCCCGGCCGGCGCCGCGTCCGAGCCGATCACCTGCGATCCCGACGGCCCGCTCGTGGCCGAGGTGGTCAAGACGGCGAGCGACCCCTACGTGGGGAGGCTCAGCCTGGTCCGGGTCTTCTCCGGAACACTGCGCCCCGACGACGCCGTACACGTCTCGGGGCACTTCTCCTCCTTCTTCGGCGAGGGCTCCGGCCACGAGGACCACGACGAGGACGAGCGGGTCGGCGGCCTGACCTACCCGTTCGGCAAGTCGCAGGTTCCGGCGAGCCAGGTGGTGGCCGGCGACCTCGGCGCCATCGCCCGGCTCACCCGGGCCGAGACCGGCGACACCCTCTCCTCTGTCGACGACCCGCGGGTGCTGATGCCGTGGTCCCTGCCGGAGCCGCTGCTCCCGGTCGCGATCGTGGCGCAGAGCAAGGCCGACGAGGACAAGCTCTCCCAGGCCCTGAGCCGCGTGGCCGCGGAGGATCCGTCGATCCGCGTGGAGAACAACCCCGAGACCCACCAGCTGGTCCTCTGGTGCATGGGCGAGGCGCATGCCGACGTGGTGCTCGAGCGCCTGTCCAGCCGCTACTCGGTCAACGTCGACCAGACGCCGTTCGTCATCTCCCTGCGCGAGACCTTCGCCGCCCCGGCCAAGGCGCTCGGTCGGCACGTGAAGCAGTCCGGCGGGCACGGACAGTTCGCGGTCTGCCACATCGAGGTCGAACCGCTTCCCGAGGGGGCGGGGTTCGAGTTCGTCGACAAGGTGGTCGGCGGGTCGGTGCCTCGTCAGTTCATCCCGAGCGTCGAGAAGGGGATCCTCGCCCAGATGGCGCGAGGCGTTCGCAACGGGTACCCCGTCGTGGACCTCCGGGTCACCCTCACCGACGGCAAGGCCCACAGCGTGGACTCCTCCGACATGGCGTTCCAGATGGCCGGGTCGCTGGCGCTGCGCGAGGCTGCCGCCTCGACGACGGTCACCATGCTGGAGCCCTACGACACCGTCGACGTGATCATCCCCGACGACCACGTCGGCACGGTGATGAGCGACCTCGCCTCCCGGCGCGCTCGCGTCCTCGGCACCGACAAGGTCGGCGACGACCGCACCCTGGTCAAGGCCGAGGTGCCGCAGACCGAGCTGGTCCGCTACTCCGTCGACCTGCGCTCCTCCACCCACGGCTCGGGCACCTTCACCCGCACCTTCGCGCACTACGAGCCGATGCCCGAGGACGTGGCCGCCAAGGTCACCCCCCGCGACACTCGTTGAGTTGGGGATTCCCGCTCGTTGAGTTGGGGATTGCCGTCCCCAGATGGGCAGAAATCCCCGACTCAAGGGACGTGTAGCCCCGACTCGAGGGACGTTTATCCCCGACTCAACGTGAACGGGCGGAGCGGAGGAAGGACTCGAGGATCGGGCCCGCCGTACCGGAGCCCGACGCGCCCTCGTCGACGAACACCGCCACGGCCAGGTCGCCCTGGGCGGCGATCATCCAGGCGTGGGTGAGCAGCCGCCCGTCGCGCTCGAACTCTGCCGTGCCGGTCTTGGCGATCACCGGAGGCCCGGGTACGTCGGCGAGCAGGCTGCCGCTGCCGGAGGTGACGACGCCGCGCAGCATCGCGCGGAGCTGCGAGGCCTCACCGCCCGCCAGCTTCGGTACGTCGGCCCGGTCG
>NZ_DASSXS010000167.1:0-9998 GCF_035703625.1 Nocardioides sp.
GACACCTCGCGTGACTTCCTCGACGAGAACGGCGACAACCTGATCCGGCTCGGCGAGGTCAGCGCGGCCCAGCTGCGCGTCTTCGCGAAGTACGCCCCCGAGTACCCCTGCCTCACCGGAGGCATCGTCACGGCCGGCAAGATGCAGGCCGAGGCCTTCCGCGGCTTCACCCTGCACATCGTGCTCGAGCAGCTGCCCCACCAGCCGCGCGGCTACAGCCCGGCGGACAGCCCCCGGTTCGGCGAGACCCGGGGCCCGAACTGCCTGCACCTGCCCTCGCCGCCTTGGTCCCAGTCCAACCCGGTCCGCCACCAGCCGAACATGGACGACGGCGTCGACTCGCCCACCGGCAAGGGCACCAGCCGGGTCGCCCCGGGCTACAACCACAGGACGACCGGCTTCGGCTTCGCCGGCAGCAGCTCGGAGACCGCCATGCTCAACTCGCTCCTCGGGCCGGCCCTGGGGGTCTCGGCCCAGGACGTCCCCGACCTCGGCGCGCTGCTGGTGGCGCCCATGGCACGTGGTGCGGAGGTGAGCCTTCGATGAAGATGCTCGACAAGCAGACCGCTTTCGACCTGACCAAGCTGGTGATCTTCATCGTGGTCACCACGATCGCGACCGGCCTCCTGGTGGTGACCATCGGGAACGTCTCGTTCTCCGGCACCAAGGAGTACAAGGCCGAGTTCGTCGACGCCACCGGCGTGGTCAAGGGCGACGACATCCGGATCGCCGGCGTCAAGGTCGGCTCCGTGAGCGATGTCGAGATCATCGACCGCACGCGCGCCCTCGTCACCTTCGAGGTCGAGGACGACTCCCCGGTGACCGGGGCGACCAACGCGGAGATCCGCTTCCGCAACCTCGTCGGCCAGCGCTACATCACCCTCACCCGCGGCATCGGCGACACCGAGCCGCTCGACGAGGGCTCCACCATCCCGGTGGAGAAGACCTCGCCCGCGCTCGACCTGACCGTGCTCTTCAACGGCTTCAAGCCGCTCTTCCAGGCGCTGTCGCCGGCCGACCTGAACAAGCTCTCCTTCGAGATCATCCAGGTGTTCCAGGGCGAGGGCGGCACTCTCGAGAGCCTCCTCGACCACACCGCGTCGGTGACCCAGACGCTGGCGGCCCGCGACCAGGTGATCGGCGACCTGATCGAGAACCTCAACGACGTGCTGGACCACATCGGCGACCGCGACGACCAGCTCAACGAGCTGATCCGCTCCTTCCAGATCTTCATCGGCGGCCTGAAGAGTGACCGGCAGGCCATCCTGGGCTCCCTCGACCAGATCTCGGAGCTCTCGGTGCAGACCGCCGACCTGGTGGACGGCATCCGGGAGCCGTTCGTCGACGACATCCGGGAGCTGCGCGAGACCGCCGGCAACCTCGACAAGAACAAGGCCGAGCTCGACCGCGCGCTGCAGGTCCTCCCCATCAAGCTGAACAAGGTGGGCCGCACCGCGATCTACGGCTCGTGGTTCAACTTCTACCTCTGTGAGTACAGCGGCCAGATCCGGGTGGGTGGCCAGCGACTCACCATCCCCGCCCAGCAAGTCGGCTCGGAAAGGTGCAACCTGCCGTGAGCACCCCCTTCCGTCAGCGCAACCCCGTGATCATCGGGGCGGTGAGCCTTGCCGTCATCGCCGCGATGATCCTGGCCGCCTTCCGCGCCCAGGACCTGCCGCTCATCGGCGGCGGTGACGTCTACTACGCCTCGTTCAGCGAGTCCGGTGGCCTCAAGGCCAACGACGAGGTCCGGATCGCCGGTGTCCGCGTGGGCAAGGTGGAGGCCGTGGAGCTCGAGGGCGACCACGTCCGGGTCACCTTCCGGGTCGACGGTGGCGAGGAGTTCGGCTCCGAGACCGCTGCGGCGATCAAGATCAAGACGCTCCTCGGCGCCATGTACCTCTCGCTCCTGCCGGCCGGTTCCGGGCAGATGGAGGAGGAGAGCGAGATTCCCGTCGAGCGGACCCAGTCGCCGTACGACGTCGTGGAGGCGTTCTCCGGCCTCGCCGAGACCTCCGAGCGGATCGACACCGACCAGCTGGCGAAGGGCCTGACGACCCTGGCCGACCTCACCCGCAACACCCCGGAGGAGTTCCGCCGGGCCCTCGACGGGGTGTCGGCGCTGTCCGCCAACGTCGCGGCGCGCGACGAGCAGATCAACCAGCTGCTGGGGAACCTCGAGCGGGTCTCGAAGGTGCTCGATGCGCGCGACACCGACCTCATCGCGCTGATGCGTGACTCCCGGGTGCTGTTCGAGGCGCTCGTGAAGCGCCGTGAGGCCATCCACAACCTCTTGGTGTCGACGTCGCGGCTGTCGCGGGAGCTGACGCTCCTGGTCCAGCAGAGCCGCGCCGACCTCAAGCCGGCCCTGACCCATCTGGAGAACGTTGTCGCGGTGCTCAACAAGAACGAGGACAACATCGACAACAGCCTGCGGCTGATGGCCCCCTTCTACCGGGTGTTCGCCAACACCCTCGGGACCGGGCCGTGGTTCGACACCTACATCCAGAACCTCCCGCCCGCCCCGGAGGTGTCGCCGTGAGCATGCTCAAGCGGCTCCTCATCCCCGGACTCATCGTGGCCCTGCTGGCTGCGGCCGCGCTCGTGATGTTCCAGAGCGAGGAGCGCAAGACCCTCACGGCCCACTTCCCGCGGACCGTCTCCATCTACGAGGGCAGCGACGTGCGTGTCCTCGGCGTGCCGGTCGGGAACGTCGACACGGTCACCCCGTCGGGCACCGACGTGGTGGTGACCATGTCCTACGACGCGGCGACCAAGGTTCCGGCTGACGCCAAGGCTGTCATCGTGGCCCCCTCGGTGGTCGGCGACCGCTTCGTCCAGCTCACCCCCGCCTACGACGGCAGCGGCGAGGTGCTGGCCAGTGGCGAGACGCTCGATCAGGAGCAGACCGCGGTGCCGCTCGAGCTGGACCAGATCTACGACAGCCTCGACGAGCTGAACGTCGCGCTGGGCCCGACCGGAGCCAACCGCAACGGCGCCCTCAGCGACCTGCTGGAGACCACGGCCAAGAACTTCGGCGGCCAGGGCGAGCAGTTCCACCAGACGATCGAGGACTTCGGGAAGTTCAGCCAGACCCTCGAGAACAACAAGGAAGAGCTCTTCGGCTCCTTCGCGGCCCTGCAGGGCTTCATCGGCACGCTGGCCAAGAACGACCGGACCGTGCGCCAGTTCAACGAGTCGATGGCCCAGGTCTCGACGCTGCTCGCCGGCGAGCGGGAGGAGCTGCGGGCCTCGCTCAAGAACCTCGCGGTGGCGATGGGCGAGGTGTCCACCTTCGTCCAGGAGAACCGCGCGATCCTCGGCCGCAACATCGAGGGTCTCAACCGGGTGGCTCGGGTGCTGGTCAAGCAGCGCGGTGCTCTCGACGAGATCCTCAGTGCCGCGCCGCTGGCCCTCAACAACCTCTACATGACCTACAACCCGCAGGCCGGCACCCTCGACACCCGCTCCAATCAGGGCGAGACCCCGGGCCAGATCGCCGCCGACCCCGCGGCCTTCCTGTGCGGTATCGCCGGGCAGGTCGACGACTCGGGCGAGTTCTGCAACGAGATCCGGCAGGCCGGATTCCCGCGCGCGGCCGCCTTCGGCGGCCAGGCGGGCGGTACCTGGCAGGACCAGTTCGACCCGACCCTGGGCGGCCTCGTGGAGGTGCAGCGATGAACACGCTCAAGCGCCGGTTCAAGGCCCTCTTCCTGATGATCGCGGCGTCGGTCGTGCTCAGCGGATGTGACTTCGACGTCTACGAGCTGCCCCTGCCGGGTGGCACGGACGTCGGCGACAACCCGATGACGGTCACCGTGATGTTCGACGACGTCCTCGACCTGGTGCCCAAGTCCACGGTCAAGGTCAACGACGTCAGCGTCGGGCAGGTGAGCGACGTCCAGCTCGACGGGTACGTCGCCAAGGTCACCCTCGAGCTGCAGGACGACGTGGATCTCCCCGACGACGCGGTGGCGCAGATCCGGCAGACCAGCCTCCTCGGCGAGAAGTTCGTGTCGCTGAGCCCGCCCTCCGACGGCGGCAGCAGCGAGCCGCTGGAGAGCGGCGACGTGATCGGGCTGGAGGACAGCGGCCGCAACCCCGAGGTCGAGGAAGTCCTCGGCGCGCTCAGCCTGCTCCTCAACGGCGGTGGAGTGGGCCAGCTGCAGACCATCAACCGCGAGCTCAACAACGCGCTCGAAGGCCGTGAGGACTCCGCCCGGTCCGTGTTCCGCCAGATCGAACAGCTGATGGGACAGTTCGACCGGCACAAGGGCGACATCGTCGACGCCATCGAGTCGCTCAACCGGCTGGCGATCGCGACCAAGGCCCAGCTCCCCACCATCGACGCGACCCTCGAGGAGCTGCCGAGCGCTCTGCGGACCATCGACGCCCAGCGCGGCGACCTGGTCAAGATGCTCAAGGCGCTCAACGAGCTCGGAGATGTCGGGATCCGCGTGATCAAGGCGTCGAAGGACTCCACGATCGAGTCGTTCCGCCAGCTGGTGCCCATCCTGACCGAGCTCTCCAACACAGGCGACAACTTCGCGAAGTCGTTCCACGTCTTCCTCACCTATCCGTTCGTCGACGAGGTCGTCGGCCGTGACCCGCAGGTTGCCCGCAACCTGCACATGGGCGACTACACCAACCTCTCGGTCCAGCTCGACGTCGCGCTGCCCGCTCCCGGCGGAGGCGGCGGTGGGCCGATCGAGACCGACCCGGCCATCGTGTGCACGACCCTGGCCGAGCTGCCGGACAACCCCACACAGCAGGAGCTGCAGGAGCTGTGCGATCGTGCGGCCGACAGGCTCCGCCGGTGCGTCAACAACCCGTCGGTCAAGAACTGTCGGGGCATCCCGGACGTACTCGTGCAGCGGGTCTGTCAGGAGCAGCAGGCCGACCCGTTCTGCGAGAACGTGCCGGACCTTCCCGTGCCGGTGCCGGGCGGGGACGGGTCCAACCAGGGCGGCGGTCTCCCGCCGATCCCCGGCCTGCCTCGTGTCGGCTACGGGCCGACCGACGGCGCCACAGTCCGAGGACCCACCATGGGTGACCTGATGGAGGCCTACGATCCCGACCTCGTGGCCCTCCTCGTCCCGGGGATGGTGACCCGATGATCACGAGACGCACCAAGATCCAGCTGCTGGTCTTCGTCCTGATCACCGTCATCGGTGTGACGTACGTCGGTGCCCGCTACGCGCGCCTGGACCGACTGATCGTGGACGACTCCTACAGTGTCGTGGCGCACTTCCCGGACTCCGGCGGCATCTTCGCCGGCGGCGAGGTGACCTACCGAGGCGTCCGCGTCGGCGAGGTCAGCTCGCTCGAGCTGACCGACAGTGGCGTCGACCTCATTCTCGACATCGAGAAGGACTTCGACACGATCCCGGCCGACACCCTGGCCGTCGTCGGCAACCGGTCGGCGGTCGGCGAGCAGTACGTCGAGCTCCAGCCGCAGGCCGACAGCGAGCCCTACCTGACCGACGACTCCGAGATCGACACCGAGAACACCCGGACGCCGATCAAGGTCGAGACCCTGCTGACCAACCTCTCCAACACCGTGGAGTCGGTCGACAAGCAGGCCCTCAAGACGACGGTCACCGAGATGGGGAAGGCGTTCGAGGGCACCGGCCAGGACCTGGGCCGGATCATCGACTCCGGCAACTCCTTCATCGAGGATGCCAACGCCAACTTCGACGTCACCACCGCCCTGATCCGCGACAGCAACACCGTGCTCACCGGACAGCTCGCCAAGGCGAGCGCGATCCGGACCTTCGCGCGGAACCTGCAGCTGTTCAGCTCGACGCTGGCCGGTGCCGATGGCGACCTGCGCACGGTGATCGACAGCGGATCGGTGACCGCCAACGAGCTGCGGACGTTCATCGAGGACAACGAGGTCCAGCTGGGCGAGCTGGTCAACCGTCTGGTGACCACCGGCGAGGTCGTCGTCCAGCATCTCGATGGCATCGAGCAGATCCTCGTGATCTACCCGTACGTGGTCGAGGGCGGCTTCACCGTCGTCTCGAAGTCGCCGAACGGCTTCTACGACGCACACTTCGGAATGGTCCTGACCAACGAGCCGCACGTCTGCAACGAGGGCTACGAGGGCAGCAACGTGCGATCGCCGCACAACGGCCGCAACGCCCCGATGAACATGGAGGCGCACTGCGCTGAGCCCGCGGCCCAGAGCAACGCCCGTGGTGCCCAGCACGCGCCCCAGCGGGCCGGGTCGGCGTACCGCGCCCCTGTGGTGGCGTCCTACGATCCGGACAGTCACCGCCTTCACTGGGGCAGCAAGGTTCCGGGCGGGTTGAGCTCCCCGGGTACGTTGGCCCCGCGGACACTTGGAGAGGAGTCGTGGAAGTGGCTGTTCCTTCAGCCCCTGATGAGCCAGGACTGACGAACAGCGACCCCCACGAACGCTCCTCTGCCCCAGCCCTCCGGCTGGCCCTGCTCGGCGTGCTCGTGGTCGCCCTGCTCGTGTCCGCGGGCGTCCTGATCTGGCTTCTTGCGGACCGGCGCGGCGAGGCGGAGGAGCTCCAGTCGCAGCGGGAGACCGTGATGGCCCAGAGTGAGCAGTTCATGCTGCGGACCGGCACCTTCGGGCCGGACATGCTCGACGAGCAGAACGGCATGCCCGAGTACCGCGAACAGGTCAAGGCGGTCATCACGCCCAAGTTCGCCACCTCCTTCGACAAGCAGGCGGTCGCGGCCGAGCAGCTCGTCGCCCAGGGTGGCGTGTCGCGCGAGGCGGAGGTCTTCGCCACCGGTGTCGCGGTGATGGACGAGGACTCCGCGACCGCGCTGGTGGCGGGCTCGTTCACCGACTCCTTCCCGCAGGGCAAGAGTGGCGAGACCGTGGCCGCCGAGCCGGTTCCGTTCCGCATGGAGGTGGACCTGGTCAAGACCGAGGGAGAGTGGCTCGTCGACGACTTCACCCCGGTCACGGGGGAGGAGGGCCAGTGAACCCCGGCCTGACCCCGAGCCTCTACGACCTGCTCGACGTGGAGCAGGACGCCTCCGACGCCGAGATCCGGGCAGCGTGGAAGGCCTCGATCGCCGACCTCGACCCGACCGATCGCCGGTTCCGGGCCTACAACCAGGCGGCGGAGGTGCTGCTCGACCCGGACAAGCGAGCGGCCTACGACGCCCAGCTCGCCGCTCCCGAGGACGATGGCCCTGAGCCAGGACCGGCGGCTCAGCCTTCCGGGCCCACCCCGGCGGAGACGGCGACGGAGCCGACGCACGGCCCCAGCCGTCCCGGGGCGGGCGCTCGGTTCGCCGAGCTGAGGCGGAGACTGACCGGGCCGAGGGCCGGCGAGCCCCGGACCACGTCGTCATCGCCGGGCCGACAGGTTCCCCTCTGGCTCCTGATCGGCCTGGCCGTGGTGGTGGCCGCGCTGATCGCCGGGGTCGTCTACTTCGCCAACCAGCCCTCCGACACCGAGGTGGAGGAGGCAACGCGAGCGGCGCAGAGCGCCGCGGAGCGGGCCGTCGTCCCCGTGCTCTCCTACGACGCCGAGACGCTCGAGGAGGACCAGGCGGAGGCCCAGCGCCAGATGACCTCGGACTACCGCGAGGAGTACGACAAGCTCTTCGAGGCGATCAAGGACAACGCCCCGCGGACCGGGACCGTGGTCCAGGCGGAACCGCCCCTGGCATCGGGGATCGTGCGCTCGGGCGAGGACCGGGTGCAGATCCTGCTCTTCGTCGACCGGGCGACCACCAACAAGGCGCGGCCCGAACCCGTCGTCTTCCGGGACCAGGTCACCGTCACCATGCAGCGGGTGGGCGGCGACTGGCTGGTCGACGATCTCGAGACGTCGCCCGTCGCCCCCTAGGCACCTCGCCGCCGCGCCGCAGGCAGGGCCGCGACGCCGGGCCGAGTCCCCGCGAGTTGCTTGACGCGGGGCGCCCGCAACGTTCATCATCGACGTCACGGCTGGTCAGTGCGACCGGATCCAGCGGCCAGTTTGTGGTGCGCCCACGCATCGGCTAGGGTTGGTCTTTGCGCCTCTCCTCAGATGCCTTCTCGGCCTGCCCGGTGGCCGGTTGGTGGTGGGCTGGCGCCACTCCCAGAGCGACCCTCAGAAGGACACCTCTTGGCCGCGCGCACCGCCACTGCCCCTTCCAAGGTGAACAGCCACCGCATCTCTTTCGCGAAGATCAAGGAACCACTCGAGGTTCCGCAGCTCCTCTCCCTCCAGACCAGCAGCTTCGACTGGCTGATCGGCAACGACAGCTGGAACGCCGCCGTCGAGCGTCGCCGCAGCGAGGGCGAGGACGTCTCCGAGAAGTCCGGTCTGCAGGAGATCTTCGAGGAGATCTCCCCGATCGAGGACTTCTCCGAGACGATGTCGCTGTCGTTCGAGAACCCCGTGTTCTACGACCCCAAGTACACCGTGGACGAGTGCAAGGAGAAGGACTTCACCTACTCCGCCCCGCTCTACGTGTCGGCCGAGTTCACCAACAACGACACCGGTGAGATCAAGGGCCAGACGGTCTTCATGGGCGACTTCCCGCTGATGACCGACAAGGGCACCTTCATCATCAACGGCACCGAGCGGGTCGTCGTCTCCCAGCTGGTGCGTTCGCCTGGCGTCTACTTCGAGCGCACGGCGGACAAGACGTCCGACAAGGACATCTACACCGCCAAGCTGATCCCCTCGCGCGGCGCCTGGCTCGAGTTCGAGATCGACAAGCGCGACCTCGTCGGCGTACGCCTCGACCGCAAGCGCAAGCAGAACGTCACGGTGCTGCTCAAGGCCCTCGGCTGGACCAACGAGCAGATCCGCGAGGAGTTCGGCGAGTTCGAGTCGATGATGCTGACCCTCGAGAAGGATCACACGGAGACGCAGAAGGACGCGCTGCTCGACATCTACCGCAAGCTCCGTCCGGGCGAGCCGCCCACGGAGGAGGCGGCCCAGACGCTGCTCAACAACTACTACTTCAACCCCAAGCGCTACGACCTGGCCAAGGTCGGTCGCTACAAGATCAACAAGAAGCTGGGGCTGACCGAGGCCTTCGACCAGCAGACGCTGACCGTCGACGACATCGTCGCCGCGATCAAGTACATCGTCTCGCTGCACGACGGCCGCACCGAGGTGGAGTCGGCCCAGGGCCCGCTCGACATCGCCTCCGACGACATCGACCACTTCGGCAACCGCCGCATGCGCACCGTCGGCGAGCTGATCCAGAACCAGCTCCGCACCGGCCTCGCCCGGATGGAGCGGGTGGTCCGCGAGCGGATGACGACCCAGGACGTCGAGGCGATCACGCCCCAGTCGCTGATCAACATCCGCCCGGTCGTCGCGGCGCTGAAGGAGTTCTTCGGCACCTCGCAGCTCTCGCAGTTCATGGACCAGACCAACCCGATCGCCGGCCTGACGCACAAGCGTCGCCTGTCGGCGCTCGGCCCCGGCGGTCTCTCCCGCGACCGCGCCGGCATGGAGGTCCGCGACGTCCACCACTCGCACTACGGCCGGATGTGCCCGATCGAGACCCCTGAAGGTCCCAACATCGGTCTGATCGGCTCGCTCGCGTCCTACGGGCGGATCAACCCGTTCGGGTTCGTCGAGACGCCGTACCGCAAGGTCAAGAACGGCAAGGTCACCGACGAGGTCCACTACCTCACCGCCGACGACGAGGACCGCTTCGTCATCGCGCAGGCCAACGCCGCGCTCGACGACAAGGGCCGCTTCACCGAGGAGCGGGTCCTGGTCCGGCAGCGGCACGGTGAGGTCGACGCGATCCTCGCCGACGAGGTCGACTACATGGACGTGTCGCCGCGCCAGATGGTGTCGGTCGCGACCGCGCTGATCCCGTTCCTCGAGCACGACGACGCCAACCGCGCGCTCATGGGCGCCAACATGCAGCGCCAGGCGGTGCCGCTCATCAAGAGCGACTCGCCGCTGGTCGGCACCGGCATGGAGTACCGCGCCGCGGTCGACGCCGGCGACGTCGTGGTCGCCGCCAAGGCGGGAGTCGTCAAGGAGGTG
>NZ_DASSXS010000132.1:0-7057 GCF_035703625.1 Nocardioides sp.
CTGCTGCTCAACCGTCGCCAGACCGAGATCCTCGCCCTGCTGGCGATGCACCCCGAGGGCCTGTCGGTCGAACAGCTGCATGCGCTTGTCTACGGCGACCAGCCGGTCACGCTGTCCACCCTCAAGGCCGAGGTGTCCCACCTCCGCTCCGCCCTCGGCGGCCAGCTCGCCTCCCGTCCCTACCGGCTCACCATGCCCACCCGGCTCGACGTCGACGACGTGCTGGCCCTGCTCCGCCGGGGCGAGGTGCGGGCGGCCGTGGCGGCGTACTCCGGTGACCTGTTGCCCGGGACCGAGGCGCCGGCGCTCATGGAGCTGGCCGAGTACCTCGCGGTCAGCGTCCGTGAGGCGCTGCTCGCCCAGCCCGACCCGAGCGCGGTCCTGCGCTACAGCGAGCTCGCGCCGTACGACGACCAGGTGCTCGAGACCTGCCTGGCCGCACTCGGGGAGCGGGGCCACCCCGCCAAGG
This sequence comes from Nocardioides sp., assembly GCF_035703625.1. Classification (GTDB taxonomy): domain Bacteria; phylum Actinomycetota; class Actinomycetes; order Propionibacteriales; family Nocardioidaceae; genus Nocardioides. The sequence goes on from NZ_DASSXS010000132.1 coordinate 470, forward strand.
CGCTGCTCAAGGGACGGCTCGCGGCCGGCCGCCGCTGACCAGGCTGCTGCCGCGCGCCCTCCCAGAGGTACGGCCCTCGTCGCCAGCAATGTCGCCGCTGCTCGCGGCGTCTCCACGGCCTCGCCCAGGAGGCCACCCGGGACCAGCCGCGTGACCTCCGGCGCCCAAGCCTCGTTGGACGCACGTACGCGCCCCCGCTGCCTGGGCTCCTCGTCGGGTCAGGCGACCAAGGAGATGCCCTGTGGCGACAGTTGCTCAGCGGACCCGACTCCTGGCTGTGCTGGCCGCACTCTCGTTGGTGCTTGTCGGCCTGTCCACGGTGGCCACGCCGAGTGCCCGGGCGGACGACGGGTTCACCGCGCACGGCAGCGCCCGGCAGGTGTACGTCGTCGGGCTGCCGCCCGGCGCGAGTGCCACGCTCGTCGACGACCAGGGCGCGTCGGTGGGCACCCAGCAGGCCAACTCGCTCGGCGGGGTGCTGTTCCGCGAGGTGGCACCGGGCGAGGGCTACCAGGTCCGCGAGGAGGGCACCGGCATCACGTCGGAACCCGTGACGGTCCACTCCGAGGCCGCCGAACCCTGGGACCCGAGCATCTACGACCAGTCCATCCCGAGTGAGGGCTACTCCTACCTGACCACCCGCGACGGCACCCAGCTCGCGCTCACCGTGCACCCGCCGACCCGTCCCGCCGGCGTCGGCGGACTCCCCGAGGGCCTCCCCGTCCCCAACGGCCCGGCCTACATGCCGCCGTATCCCACGCTCATCGAGTACTCCGGCTACGGGTACGCCGATCCCTCCGGCCCGAACAGCGGCATCGCCGCACTCGCCAACCTGATGGGGTTCGCGGTCGTCGACGTCAGCATGCGTGGCACCGGGTGCTCGGGCGGCGCCTTCGACTTCTTCGAACCGCTGCAGAACCTCGACGGCTACGACGTCATCGAGACCATCGCCCGCCAGCCGTGGGTCAAGGGCCACAAGGTCGGCATGATGGGCATCTCCTACGGCGGCATCAGTCAGCTCTTCACCGCGCAGCTCCGGCCACCCAGCCTGGCCGCGATCTCTCCGCTGTCGGTCCTCGACGCCACCGCCACCACGCTCTACCCGGGCGGCGTCCTCAACACCGGCTTCGCCGTCGCGTGGGCCAAGGAACGGCAGCAGCAGGCCCAGCCCGCCGGCACCGGCGCGAGCGGCACCCAGCCCTACGCCGAGCAGCGGATCGCCGAGGGCGATGAGACCTGCGAGGCGAACCAGGAGCTCCACGGCGAGGCCGCCGACCTGATGGAGAAGATCCGTCAGAACGACCACTACGTTCCGGAGGTCGCCGACCCGCTCGACCCGATCACCTTCGTCGACAAGATCGACGTCCCCGTGTTCATGGCCTGCCAGTGGCAGGACGAACAGACCGGCGGCCACTGCCCTGCCCTGGTCTCCCACTTCACGGGGACCGACAAGAAGTGGTTCACCTTCACCAACGGTGCGCACATCGACTCGCTCGACCCCGAGACGTTCAACCGCTGGTACGACTTCCTCTCGCTGTACGTCGCCAAGCAGGCGCCGGCGGTCAACCAGGCCGTCGTACGGGCGTCCGCGCCACTGGTCTACCAGGCGGCCCTGGGCACCCCGGAGAGCGACCCGATCACGCTGCCCCCCGACCCGGTCCAGGCGATGCCGACCTACGACCTGGCGCTCGAGGAGTTCGAGAAGGCCCCGCCGGTGCGGGTGCTCTTCGACAACGGCGCGGGCGCCTCGCCCACCGGCACCCGCACCCCGGGCAACCCCTACCCGGCGTACGAGCGGTCGTTCGACACCCTCCCGGTGCCGGGAGTGAAGGCCCGGTCCTGGTACCTCCGCGCGAAGGGGGGCCTGGCCGGGAGTGCCCCGAGCAAGCAGCACGTCGACTGGTACACCTCCGACGCGACGGCCCTGCCGAAGACCGACTACACCGGCGGCACGGGGACCGGTGGGCTGTGGGGCAACGCCTCGCAGTGGAGCTGGGACTGGCAGCAGAACAAGCCGGGCACCGCGGTCTCCTACCTCTCCGCCCCGCTGACCCAGGACGTGACCACGGTCGGAGCGGGAGCCGTGGAGCTGTGGGTGCGCTCGTCGACCGCGGACGTCGACCTGCAGGCGACGGTCTCCGAGGTGCGCGACGGCCAGGAGACCTTCGTCCAGAACGGATGGCTGCGGGCCAGCGGACGCAAGCTCTCGACCACCACGGACAACATGTTCAAGCAGCCCAGCACGCTGCTCGAGCCGATCCCGAGCATGCTGGCCAGTGACGTGGAGCCGATGCCGCAGGACGAGTACACGAAGGTGGTGATCCCGCTGTACTTCCAGGGCCACGGCTACCGCGCCGGCTCACAGCTCAGGCTCACGGTCTCGGCCCCCAACGGGACGCAGCCGATCTGGTCCTTCGACGAGACCCAGCCGCCCGGGACCACCTCGGACGTCTACATCGCCTCCTCGCGCCAGTTCCCCTCGCGGCTCGTCCTGCCGGTCGTGCCCGACGTGACCATCGGTTCGGCGGCGCCCCCCTGCCCCAGCCTGCGCAACCAGCCCTGCCGGCCGGCCGTACCGTTCACCAACCAGACGTCGTCGCGCTAGCCGCCGGGGTACGCCGCCCTCAGCCGAGCGACGCGTGCACCCGGACCACGGCGTCACGGATCGCGGGCCACACGGCGCGGAGGGCGGCCACCGCCGACCGCCGCGTCGGGCCGCCGACGGTGAGGCTGGTCAGGACCTGCCCGTCGGTTGCGTCGAGCGTGGCGTAGAAGCCGTCACCTCCGGCCCGACGGCACGAGGACGCGCGTACGTCGGTCAGGCCGCCCCCGCCGAGGTCCTGGACCTCGCGTCGATCGCCGGGACACCAGAACGCTGCCTCCTCGTCGAGCGCACGAGCCGCACGCCCGGGCGTGCGGAGCACGTCGATCCCGACGCCCCAGGAACCGACATCGCCGTCGTTGCGGTGCCAGTAGATGTCCCACGAGGCCGATGCCACCCGCCCGCTGATGCCGGAGCCGTCAGCCGTGTCGGCGTCGTCGAACGGCGAGTCGGAGTTGTCGAACGGCGATCCGAAGGTGAACGTGCCGCCCGGGAACCGCCCGTCTCCCGAGGGGCCGTCCCGGGCCAGCACCTCCTGCACCTGGGCCGCCGTCATCGGCTCGGGCCCGGGCGCCGGCTCGTCGCGCCGGCAGCCGCTCAGCGCGGCGACCGACACCAGCAGGGCCAGCAGCCACCGAGTGAGGTCAGCAACCCCGAATGTCATCTCAGGACGCACCCCGGGCAACTAACCGCACACACACCCATATCTGGTTAGTATCCTCAGGCAGGGAAACACGGTCAATCGGGAGTCGGTCCACATGGCCCTCAGCGTTCGGTACGAGCGTGACGGACTGGTCCTGCCTCGGGCGATCGGCGGCGATGCCGCCGTGGACCTGGTCAACACGTTCGCGGGCTGGGACCGGCCATCAGCAGCATCAGCGCGCGAGTATCTCCAGTCGTACGACCACCTCGTGCTCTGGTCTGCGAGTGCGGGACTGGTCACTGATGCCGGCGTGGACGCGCTGCGTCGCGCTGGGCGCCGCGATCCGGCGGCTGCGGACAAGACCCTGGACCGGGCGAAGCAGCTGAGATCCGCGGTTCACGATCTCCTGAGCCCGGAGGGAAGGGCTGCCGCGACGGCGCTCGGGACCGTGCAGGAGCTGGCCGGCGAGGCGATCGCTGCCGCCAGCCTGCGGTGGGGGCCGCCCGTCACCCTGGAGTTCGCCGAGGGCGTGCGACGGCCACTCGACGCGGTCGCCTGGCGCTGCCTCCTCTTTCTCGGCACGGCCGACGCCAGTCGGGTACGGGCGTGTCCGGGGCAGGACTGCGGCTGGCTCTTCATCGACCGGGCCGGTCGTCGCCGCTGGTGTCGCATGGAGTGGTGTGGCAACCGGTCCAAGGCTCGCGCCCACGCGCGGCGCCGCCAGGTTCGCGGGTGACGCCGGGGCTGGGGTTCGCTGTCGGGTCACCGGGCCTCGACCCACTCGTCGCGACCTCGTTCCTCGGCCGCGGTGCTTGCTCGACCGGGACAGCCTCGCCCGGAGCGACTCCGTCGCTCCGGGCGGCCTGACCCCAACCTTTCGCCAACCTTCTCGTCCTAGCGTGACCGGCATCACCCCGGCCGTCCATGCGCGGAGGACTCCTCATGACCAAGATCAGCCTCACCGTCGACGGGGACCAGGTCTCCGACGACGTCGAACCCCGCATGCTCCTCGTGCAGTACCTGCGCGAGAAGCTCGGCAAGACCGGCACCGTCATCGGGTGCGACACGAGCAACTGCGGCGCGTGCACCGTGCACCTCGACGGCACCAGCGTCAAGTCGTGCAACGTGCTCGCCGTCCAGGCCGACGGCGGTGAGGTCACCACCATCGAGGGCCTCGCGCAGAACGGACAGCTGCACAAGGTGCAGGAGGCGTTCCGCGAGTGCCACGGCCTGCAGTGCGGGTTCTGCACGCCCGGGATGATCATGCAGAGCGTCGACCTCCTCAAGGAGAACCCGAACCCGACCGAGGAGGAGATCCGGCTCGGCCTCGAGGGCAACCTGTGCCGGTGCACCGGCTACCACAACATCGTGAAGGCCGTTCAGCACGCGGCGGGTGACCCCGCATGACCGCCACGCAGGAACGACCCACCGCCGAGATCGGGCGGGACCGGCGCCGCAAGGAGGACCAGCGGCTGATCACCGGTCGCACCCGGTGGACCGACAACCTCGTCCTTCCCGGGATGCTGCACCTGGCGATGGTGCGCAGCCCCTTCGCCCACGCGACCATCAGCTCGATCGACGTGGCGGAGGCGAAGGCCTCACCGAACGTCGTCGCCGTGCTCACCGGCCAGGACGTCGCCGAGGAGCAGGGCGTGCTGATCAACGCCTGGCCGATCACCCCCGACCAGAAGGCGCCGACCCACACGCCGGTGGCGGTCGACCGCGTGTCCTTCGCCGGCGAGATCGTGGCCGTCGTGGTGGCCCGCAGCGCCGCCGCGGCGCGGGACGCCGCCGAGCTCGTCGACGTGGACTACGACGAGCTGCCGGCTGCCCTCGACCTCAAGGAGGCCGCTGCCGCTGATGCCGACAACGGGGGGGCGCTCGCCCACCCCGACCTCGGCACCAACAAGAGTGCCTTCTGGAAGTTCGACTCCGCCGAGGCTGGCACCGGCGGCAACGTCGACGAGGCCATCGAGAAGGCCCGCGGCGACGGCATCGTCATCGAGCGGGAGTACCGCCAGCAGCGGCTGATCCCGGCCTTCATGGAACCCCGCTCGGTCGTGGTCGACCCCACCGGCGAGCAGCTGACCATGTGGTCGGCCACCCAGATCCCGCACATCCTGCGGTTCGCGCTCGCGGCCACCACCGGGATCCCCGAGTCCAAGATCCGGGTGATCGCGCCGGACGTCGGTGGTGGCTTCGGCGGCAAGCTGCAGACCACCCCGGAGGAGTGGATCGCGGTCGCCGCGGCGCGCCGCCTGGGCAAGCCGGTGAAGTACACCGAGACCCGCAGCGAGTCGCTGGTGGCCGCCCACCATGGGCGCGACCAGTGGCAGCGGCTCACCCTGTCCGCCGAGAAGGACGGCACGGTGACCGGCTTCAAGGTCGACCTGCTGGCCGACCTCGGGTCACACGTCTCGCTGGTCGGCGGCGGGGTGCCGGTGCTCGGCGCCTTCATGTTCAACGCGATCTACAAGTTCCCCGCCTACCAGTTCAACTGCCAGACCGTCCTCACCAACAAGACGTGGACCGACGCCTACCGGGGCGCGGGACGCCCGGAGGCGACGTACGGCATCGAGCGGATGATGGACGAGCTGGCCACCGAGGTGGGCGTCGACCCGCTCGAGATCCGCGAGAAGAACTGGATCAAGCACGAGGAGTTCCCCTTCACGACGGTGGCCGGGCTGGAGTACGACTCCGGCAACTACGAGGCCGCGACGGCCCGGGCCAAGGAGCTCTTCGGGTACGACGAGCTGCGGGCCGAGCAGAAGAAGCGCCGCGACGACGGCGACCCGGTCCAGCTCGGCATCGGCATCTCCACGTTCACCGAGATGTGCGGCCTGGCGCCCTCGCGGGTGCTCGGGTCGCTCGACTACGGCGCCGGCGGCTGGGAGCACGCCAGCGTGCGGATGCTCGCGACCGGCAAGGTCGAGGTCATCACCGGCGCCAGTGCGCACGGCCAGGGCCACGAGACGGCGTTCAGCCAGATCGTCGCCGACCGGCTCGGCGTGGCCTTCGAGGACGTCGAGGTCCTGCACGGCGACACCCAGGTCGCCCACAAGGGGCTCGACACCTACGGCTCCCGGTCCCTGGTGGTCGGGGGAGAGGCGCTGGTCCGCGCGGCCGACAAGGTGATCGAGAAGGCGAAGCCGATCGCGGCCCACCTGCTCGAGGCCTCGGCCGACGACCTCGAGTTCTCCGACGGGCGGTTCGGGGTCCGCGGCACCGACCAGGGCATGGCCATCGGCGAGATCGCCACTGCGGTGTTCGCCGCGCACAACCTGCCCGACGGGGTCGAGCCGTCACTGGACTCGGACGCGACCTACGACCCGGTCAACTTCTC
>NZ_DASSXS010000246.1:0-6510 GCF_035703625.1 Nocardioides sp.
GAAGAACTGGTTGATCAGCCCGAGGTTCATCGGCAGCGAGTAGACCTGCCCCTGGTACTTGCCGAAGACCCGGTGCTTGTAGTCGGTGAACGACGTGAAGCGGTTGACGTACTCCCACACCTTCTCGTTGGAGGTGTGGAAGAGGTGAGCGCCGTACTTGTGCACCTCGACGCCGGAGGTCGGCTCCTTCTCGCTGTACGCGTTGCCGCCGAGATGGTGGCGGCGCTCGAGCACCAGCACCTGGAGGTCGAGCTCGTTGGCGCACCGCTCGGCGATGGTGAGGCCGAAGAAGCCGGAGCCGACGATGACTAGATCTGGACTCGTCAAGGGGGTGATTCTCCTCGTGGGGGTCGACGCAGTGGGTCAGTCTACGGTCGTCGGCGGAACTGCCCGCATTCCCCGTGCCGCCCGAATGGCGCGGATCACGTTGCGGGCCTCGGCCCGGCCTCCGCGCACGGGGCTGAGCAGCAGCACGGCGAGCGTGATCAGCCACGGCTTGAACCGGACGAGGGAGTTCTCGCCGTAGCGGAAGTGCACGACGAAGAGGTTCCGGAACATGTAGAACCCCTTCCACGTGTCGAGGGCGTGCTGCTGGTCGAAGTCGAGCTGGCGCACGAGCACGGCGTCGCGCAGCCCCCAGATCCGGTAGCCGGCCCGACGCGCGCGCATCGCGAAGTCGACGTCGTCGTAGAAGATGAAGTACGACGAGTCCGGCAGCCCGATCGCGTCGACCACCTCGCGGTGGAACATGAAGCCCTCGAACGAGACGTTCTGCAGCTCGACCCGCTCCGGCATGGCCGACCGGTCGGAGTAGGAGTCGTCGACCGCGCTCCGCTTGGGACGGATGGCGAGCGGGTTGCTCAGGTCGAAGTCGAGCGCCGCCTTCTCGACCAGGTGACCCCGGACGTCCTCGCGAATCGCGGCGACGCAGGGCTGGTCGGCGGCCACCAGCACCTCGAGGCAGTCCCGGGCGGGCACCACGTCGTCGTCGACGAGCCAGATCCGGTCGTGGCCGGCGTCGTAGGCGAGGCGCACGCCGAGCTGGAACCCGCCGGCGCCGCCGAGGTTCTCCTCGCTGTGAGTGACCTGCAGCGGCAGCTCGGGGTGCTCCCGGCGCGCGGCCAGGATCTCCCGCGTGTGGTCCGTGCTGGCGTTGTCGATGACGAACACCGCGTCGGGCAGCCTGGTCTGGGCCGCGAGGCCGTCGAGCATGCGGGTCAGCAGGTCGGCCCGGTTGAAGGTCACGATCACGACCGCCACCGACTCGGTCACGTGCGTCGTCACAGGAACCTCTCGTGCCCGGTGAAGTCCCCGCGCAGGCCGGCCCGCATCCCCTCGAGGCTCAGCCGCAGCCGGGCCGGGTCGCGACGCGTGAACGAGTAGAACCACAGGGTCTTGGCCACGAAGGCCAGCGCATGCGGCCAGCCGCGGTAGTCGCGCAGGTTGACCAGGTTGTTGCGGGCCATGCAGTAGTGCTTGAGGTCGCTCGGCGTGTGGTTGTACGTCGTCCTGCCCAACATCATCGGCGTCCCCAGGTCACCGACCGCGGGGTGCAGCACCCGGGCGTCGGTGACGGTGGCGATCCTGGCGCCGGCCCGCTCGGCGCGCAGTCGGTACTCGTGGTCGTCCCCCCAGATGAAGTACTCCTCGCGGACCAGCCCGATCCGCTCCACGAGCTCGCGGGTGACCAGCACGCCGTTGAACGGGATGACCACGTCCTGGATCACTCCCCCGTGGGCAGCCGCGCGCACCTGCGGCATCTGGTGCACGACGGCGGTGCGGCCGGGCAGCCGGATCGGGAACACGAGCCGCTCCCGGTCGTCCTGGTCGACCACGACCGGGCCCCAGAAGTCGTAGGCACCCGCGTGCAGCAGGAGCGTCTCGAGGCAGTCGGGATCGGGCAGCCCGTCGTCGTCCATGAGCCAGACCAGGTCCGCGCCACGCTCGACCGCCAGCCGCAGGCCCTCGTGGAATCCTCCGGCGCCGCCGCCGTTGCGGCCCAGGGTGCGGGCGACCAGGGCCGGCTGGTCGGCTCCCGCGGCGGCGGAGGCCAGCCAGTCGCCGGTCCCGTCGGTCGACGCGTTGTCGACGACGAGGATCTCGTCGAGCTGCGGCACCTCCTGCAGGGTCTTCACCAGCCGCTGCAGCAGGGCGAGCCGGTTGAAGGTGACGACGACCGCGACGACGCGGGGCGCGTCGTACGCGGGCTGGTCGGTCACGGCGAACACCCTACGGCTCGTCGAGTCGGCGCTACTGCAGGGCTGGGACGGTCCGAGTCGGCGCCACTGCAACGCTTACACGTGCCCAGTCGGCACGACTGCAACGCTCGAGCATGCTGAGTCGGCGCAAGTGCAGCTCTTGAACGTGCCGAGTCGGCGCTAGTGCCCGGCGCACACCCTGCAGACGCGCCGAGTCGACGTGTCAGAGCCCTGCAGATGCGCCGACTCGGCGGGTGAAACGGTTGCAGATGCGCCGACTCGCGGGATCAGCAGGCAGACCCGACGTCATCGGACTGGTTGGCGGCGTACCCCTCGCTGAGGCTCCCCAGCGATCCGCCGGTGACGGCCCTGGGCTTCTTCCTCTGGTCGCTCGGCGGCGGCGCCTGTCCTGCCGCCCGGTCGATCGCGGCCGCGACCTTCTCCTGGACCAGGTCGATGTCCGGGTCACCGGTGTTGATCATGGGCGGCACGAGCGAGAGCGAGGCGACCCGCTGCGACCTGGCCTTCAGCGCGAGGTCGATGAAGCGGTCGACCTCGCTGGAGGGGATGTCGGTGGAGAGCATCTCCGAGCTCGCCTGCGCGATGTCCTGGAAGTTCCGCAGGGCGACCTGCGGGCTGACCTGCTGGAGCATCGCACTCATCACGCACTTCTGCCGGGCCATCCGGGAGTAGTCGTCGGACCCCTCGCGCGACCTGGCGAACCACAGGGTGTCGTGGCCGTCGAGCTTGCGGACGCCGGGCTCGATGTATCCGGTCACGTCGCTGCCGAGACCACCGACCGGGATGGGTGCCCGCACCTTGAGCGTCACGCCGCCCACGGCGTCGACCAGGTTCTTGAACCCCTCGAGGTTCACCATCGCCCAGTAGTTGAGCTCCAGCCCGGTGATCCCCTCCACCGCCATGATCGTGGCGTCGACGCCCGGGGTGTCGGACTTGCCGAAGAGGCCGGTGTGGTCCTCGGCCCAGGTGCTGACGCCGTTGAGGTAGCAGCCCTCGCAGTCGAAGCCGTGCGGGAACTGCCGGTCCATGACCGAGCCCTCGGCGAACGGGAACTGCGCCATGTTGCGGGGCAGTCCGATCAGGACCGTCCGGCCGGTGTCGGCGTCGATGCTGGCGACGGTCAGCGAGTCCGGGCGCAGCCCCCACCGCCCGGCCCCGGAGTCGCCACCGAGCAGGAGCACGTTGTAACGGCCGTCGTGGGCGCCGGTCGCCTCCCCGTCGCCGAACATCGCGATCATGAAGTCGCGCTGGACCCCGACCACGTGGGCACTGAACAGCAGCGTGCCCGCCACGCTGAGGCTGAGCAGCCCGTTGACGCCGACCACGGCCCGACGGTGCTGGGCGGACAGCGTGAGGGGCTGTCCGATCCGCCAGGCGTCCATGAACAGGGCCGCCCACCCGACGGCGAGCACCATCAACAGGACCCGCAGCAGGCCGAGGACGCGGGGATCGGAGACGAGCCAGAAGGTGAACCCGCTCCACACCAGGCCCAGGGCCAGGGCTCCCAGCGTCGTGACGACGAGCACGATCCAGATCCGCAGGGCGATGCGCCCCACCCGGCGGTTGCCGGCGACCAGCTGCGCCGAACCCGGGAGGACCAGGGTGATGAGCATCAGCGCCACGGCACGGCGGAACCGCACGCGGGCGGCGCGGTCTCCGGCGGTGCGGAGGGCGGAGTCGGTGCCGGTGAGCGACCCGGGGGAAGTGGCGGGCGGCCCAGAGGACATGGTCGAGCCTCTCTGCTCGGGGAAGGAAAGCAGTCGGCCAAGTATCACCAGTCACACGCGTCACACCCCGTGCGACGCGCCGCACGGTCCCCCGGTCCTGTGGTCCGAAGGAGTCGACGCGGGCTCCCTCAGGCAGACGACCGGTCGCGCCGGCCGGCACGGTAGCGTCGGGCGCATGGCAGATCGTCCCCGGGGAGAAGGGGGTCCCCGCGAGGGCACCCCCGAGTACAACTGGCTCTACGGCGAGAAGCGCCGCTCCGGAACCCCGGACGACGCCACCCGGATGGTGCCCCAGCAGTCGGCTCGGCCGTCGTCCGGCGACGAGACCCGCGTGATGCCCGCGGGGGCCTCCCGGGACGCCCGCACCAGCCGTCCGGCCCCGCCCAACATCGCGCCGCCGCCGCGCACCGGCTCCGGGTCCTCCTGGCGGTCCCGGCTCCCCCGGCCCCGGCTCCGGTGGCTGTGGATCCTGCTGCTGGTGTGGCTGGTCTTCCTGATCGCGGTCCCGATCTGGGCCTGGACGACCGTCGAGAAGGTCGACGCCGAGCCTGCCGGGCAGCGCCCCGACGAGCAGCCGGGGACGACGTACCTCGTGGTCGGCAGCGACAAGGCCGACGACCTCACCGCCGAGCAGCGCCGGGTCGTGCGCGCCGGGCAGCGCTCGGGCGGGCGCACGGACACCATCATGCTGCTGCACACCGGCTCCGGGCCGAACCTGCTGATGTCGATCCCCCGGGACTCGATCGTCGACATCCCCGGACAGGGCACCAACAAGATCAACGCCGCCACCGCGTTCGGGGGAGCGAAGCTGCTGGTGCGCACCGTCGAGCAGAACACCGGGATCCGCGTCGACCACTACGTCGAGATCGGTTTCGGTGGGGTGATCAACATGGTCGACGCCGTCGGCGGCGTCGAGATCTGCCCCAAGGGGCCGATGAAGGACCCGGATGCGCGTCTGGACATCAAGGGCGGGTGCCAGGAGGCCGACGGCCTCACCGCGCTGGCCTACTCCCGCTCCCGCAAGACCTACGAGGCGCGGGGCGACATCGACCGGGCCCGGGCCCAGCGCGAGGTCGTCTCGGCCATCGGTCGCGAAGCGGTCTCGCCGTGGTCGATCCTCAACCCGGTCCGCTACTACCGGCTGAACATGTCCGCCGCCGACGCGATCCGGGTCAGCGAGGGCACCAGCATGTTCTCGGCGGCACGGTTCGCCTTCGCCATGACCCGGGTGAACGGCTCGGACGGCATGACCTGCACCGTCCCGATCGCCGACCTCGCGGTGAACTGGGACCCCGAGCGGTCCGAGCAGCTGTTCCAGCACGTCATCGACGACGACACCGACGGGATCGGCAAGGCGCTCTGCACGCCGACCGGGCTGCCCCGGTGACGGACTGGGAGACGCTGTCGTGGTCCGTCGACGGTGACGGGGTCGCGACGCTCACCCTCGATCGGCCCGACGCGCTGAACGCCTTCGACGTCACGATGGCGCGGGAGCTCGAGCAGGTCTTCCTCGCCGCGGCGAGGGACGACGAGGTGCGGGCCATCGTGGTCACCGGCGCCGGACGTGCCTTCTGCGCCGGGATGGACCTGTCGGCCCCGGGCAACGTCTTCGGGCTCGACGAGTCGGTGCGACCCACACCCGCCGAGCTGCGCGACCACCTCACGGAGGCGCCGTACCACGACGGCGTCCGCGACACCGGTGGCCGCGTGGCGCTGGCGATCCACGCCTGCCCCAAGCCGGTGATCGCGGCGATCAACGGCCCCGCCGTCGGCATCGGCGCCACGATGACCCTCGCCATGGACCTGCGCCTCGCCTCGACGAAGGCCCGGATCGGCTTCGTCTTCGGACGGCTCGGCATCGTCCCCGAGGCCTGCTCGACGTGGTTCCTCCCCCGGATCGTGGGCGTGCAGCAGGCCCTGGAGTGGATCTACTCCGCGGACATCCTCACCGCTGACGAGGCCCTGGCCGGCGGGCTTCTGCGCTCGGTGCACGAGCCCGACGACCTGTTGACGGCCGCGCACGACCTGGCCCGCTCGTTCGTCGTCGGCCGCTCACCTGTCGCGCTGGCCCTGGCCAAGCGGCTCGTCTACCGCAACAGCGCAGCGCCGGAGCCCCTCGAGGCGCACCTGTCCGACTCGCTGGCGATGTACTACACCTCCATTGGCGACGGGAAGGAGGGCGTGGCCGCGTTCCGTGAGAAGCGGGAGCCGCGGTTCACCGGCCGGGCGTCGCAGCTGCCCGAGGTCTTCTGACTGCGGTACGACGGTTGCCTGCCGACCGGGCTCACCACAAGGCTTCCTGGCGCCGACCCGGCGGAGTCATCCGGGCAGGCTAGCGACCGACCGCCTTCTCGAGCTCGGCCTTGGTCATCCGCGAGCGTCCCTTGATGTTCTTCTGCTTCGCCTCGTTGTAGAGCTGGTCGCGGGTCCGACCGCCCGATCCGGAGTGGGACCGCAGGCCGCCGCGGCGGGAGGATGAGATGTCGTCGGTCGACGTCCTGCTGCTCTGCTCGGCCTCCCCTTGCCGGGCCCGCTCCTTGTTGACCGTTCGCGCGGCGATCTCC
>NZ_DASSXS010000211.1:0-52123 GCF_035703625.1 Nocardioides sp.
CGGATCGTCGTCCTGATGCTCGGCGTCATCGGGGCAGTGGCCCTGGCTGTCGGCGTCCGCGGGGCGGCCGAGATCATCGCGCCCGCGATGCTCGCGCTGGTCCTGACCATCGCCGTGCTCCCGCTCGGCAACTGGGCGCGACGCCACCGGTGGCCGGGGTGGCTGGCCACCCTCGGGGCGCTGGTCGCGGCGTACGCCATCTTGCTGGTGCTGCTGATCGGCACCGTCGTCTGCCTGGTCAGGCTGGTCGACCTGCTCCCCCAGTACGCCGGCGACGCCACGCAGCTCTCTGCCCAGACCAACGACGCGCTGTCCCGTGTCGGGCTGGGCTCCGACCAGGTGCAGGACGCCCTCGCCAAGGTCGATCCCACCCAGGTTGCCGACGTCCTCGGCACCCTGCTCTCGGGGATCCTCGGCGCGCTCGGCAACCTGTTCTTCCTGGTCACCGTGATGTTCTTCTTCGTCGTGGCCGCACCGGGATTCAAGCCGCGGATGGCCTGGCTCCGACGGAGCCGGCCCCATCTGGACGCGTCGCTCGCGAAGTTCGTCAACGGCACGCAGCGCTACCTGATCGTCACCGCGCTGTTCGGGGCCATCGTCGGAGTCCTCGACGCCGGAGCGCTGTGGCTCATCGGCGTCCCGCTGCCACTCGTCTGGGGCTTCTTCTCCTTCATCACGAACTTCATCCCCAACATCGGGTTCGTGATCGGCATCATCCCTCCGGCGCTGCTCGCCCTGCTCGACGGCGGCTGGGAGCAGATGGTGCTGGTCCTCGTGGTCTACAGCCTGCTCAACGTGACGATCCAGACCTTCATCCAGCCACGCTTCGTCGGCAACAGCGTCGGCCTGAGCGCCGAGCTGACGTTCCTCTCGCTCGTCGTCTGGACGTTCCTGCTCGGTCCGCTGGGGGCCCTGCTCGCGGTGCCGATGACGTTGCTGCTGCGGGCGTTCTTCATCGATGCCGACCCACGCGCCGCGTGGGTCAATCCGCTGATCGACGCGCAGGTCGAGGACCCGGATCCTGCCTAGCTGCGTCGTCACGGACCGGGTTGGTCAGGGGCAGCAGGCCCTCGACCCGGGCCTCCGCGACCACTCCCGGCTTCAGCACCCCCGCCCCCGGGGTGCCGGTGGAGATGATGTCGCCCGGGAAGAGCGGCATCATCTGGCTGTGGAAGCTGATCAGGTCCCGCGGGGCGTGGGTCATGTTGCCCACGACGTTGCGGCGGACCTCGGCGCCGTCCAGGAAGGTCGCCACCTCGACGTCCTCCAGTGCCCGTGAACGCAGGAACTCGTCGAGGGTGACCACCTCCGGGCCGAAGGAGAAGAACGTCGGGAAGTTCTTCGACCGGGTCAGGTAGCGGGGGTTGAGGGCGAGGATGTCCTCCGCCGTCTGGTCGAGGACCGCACAGACGCCGAAGACGTGGTCCAACGCCTGGTCCGGGGGGACGTTGCTGGCTTCGCGGCCCATGACCACGCCGAGCTCGCCCTCGCCGGTGGTGCGCTCGCTCTGGTGAGGGATCACGATCTCGTCTCCCGGTCCGACGATCGTGTGATCGGCCTTGATGAACGACGCGGGCTGACTCGGTGTCTCCTCGTGCAGGTCGCCGGCATGGTCGGCGTAGTTCAACCCGATCCCCCAGATCTTGCGCGGGCGCCGGTAGGGCGGCCGGTACGTCGCCTCGCCGGCCTCCACCAGCTCGCGCTCCCCCAGTGCCTCGGCCCCCTGCGCGATCGGGTCGAGCAGGTCGCGGGCTGCGCTCTGCTCGATGAGGGTCAGCAGGTCACCCGCCAGCGACGGATCGAGCCGGTGCAGGGGAGCCCACCGGCCATCCTGCCGCCGCACGCAGCCCTGTTCGGTGCCGTCGACCACGACCGTCGCGAAGCGCATGGTGGCCACGATATGACGGCCGATGAGGACCGAGAAGGTCGTCGGCCCGGCCTCGATCAGGGGACCAGACCGCTACGTGACCCATGCGGGGGACCACCGAGTGGCACCAACGGGTCATATGGCCGCGAGCCACCACGGCGTTCCCGCGACCGGCGTACGTTGTGCTCTGGGACGCGCGCGCCCGGACGGAGCCCCCGACGGTCTCGCGGGCCGCGCCCGTGGGAGGTGGGCCGTGCTTCACCTGCCATGGCCCCGCCATCTGGTGGTGCTGGGGGTGCTCGGAGCCGGGTTGACCCTGTTGGTGGGTGCCACCGCGATCTTCTCGCTGGCCCGCACCGTCACCACGGCCCAGGAGATGGGTCAGCTCACACGGGCCCAGCGGCTCCACCAGGACGCGGACATGATGCACGACGCGCTGCGCGCCGACGTGGGGAACGCTCGGCAGGCCCTGCACTCGCCCCGCGCGCCCGGCACGACCGAGGACCTCGTCGAGACGACCCGGGCCCACGCTCGACAGTTCCGGCGCGACATCGACGAGCTGCACGCGATGGACCTGCCACCGGCGGTCGCCGGGGCCGTCGCGGACCTGGTGCCCGTTCAGGACGCCTACATCGCCACGGGGCAGCGCCTCGTCCGGTCGATGCTCCGGACGGGGAGGGTCGACGACGTGGCCGTCGACCGGTTCCAGTCCATGTTCGAGTCGCTGGTCACCACACAGGAAACCACCACCGCCGTGCTCGCCGACAGCTCCGCCGCGCTGGAGCGGGAGCAGGCACAGCACGAGCGCGTCACCGCCCGCCTGCTGGTCGTGGGCTCGGGTGCGGCCCTCGCGTGCTGGGCGCTGCTGGTGTGGATGCACCGGCGGGAGGGGGCCAGGCTCCGCGCCGCGCTCGGCCGCGAGGCGGCACAGCGAACCATGGCCGACGAGCTGCAGCGCGGCCTGTTTCCCGACCAGCTGCCCGTCATCCCGGGGGTCGGACTCGCGGCTCGATCCACGCCCGGGAACTCCTCCATGCAGGTCGGTGGTGACTGGTACGACGTCATCGCGCTCCCGTCCGGCGAGGTCGGGCTGGTGGTGGGCGACGTGGTCGGCCACGACCTTCCCGCCGCTTCCGCCATGGGACAGATCCGGGCCTCCTTGCGCGCCTTCGCCGTCCACGAGACGTCGCCGGCCACGGTGCTGTCGCGGGTCAACACCATGGCGGACATCCTGGGCGTCACCGACCTGACCACCTGCCTGTACGCCATCGTGGATCCCGCCGACGGCACCTTCCGCTGGTCGAGCGCCGGCCATCTCAACCCACTCATCGTCGGCGCCGCGGGCGACGCCAGGCTGCTGCACGGCGACCCGGGGCCGCCGGTCGGTTCGAGCGACACCGCGCTGTACGTCGACCGATCCAGCCAGATCCCGCGCGGAGGGTCGCTCCTGCTCTACACGGACGGGCTGGTGGAGCGACGGTCGAGCTCGATCAGCGACGGGCTGGCACGCCTGGAGTCGGTCCGCATGCCCACCACCGGCCCCGATGAGCTGTGCGACCACGTGCTCACCACACTGCTCGGCTTCGGATCGCCAGCGAGTGACGACGTCACCGTGCTGGCCCTGCAGCCGCTGCCCGTCGAGACTGCGATCGCATCGCCGTACGTCGGAGGCCTCGGCGACACGGCGTGATCCCGCGATCTCACGTCGACGCCGACGGGTCCGGTCCCTGTCGCGTCCGGGCTGGCTCGCTGCTCGACAGTGGTTGACGTGCCGGCAGGACCGATTCGTCCACCGTGAGTCGGACTCGTCAAGCCGCCGGCCGCACAGGCTCGCAGATGGTGGGCGTCGCCCAGAGCTCGGCGCAGGTGTTGCCCCGGGCGGCCGCTGTCGCGATGGCAGGAGGACTGCACCTCGAGGGTCTCGCCCTGTGGGTGGTTGCGGTCAGGGCAGGGTGGCCCCGCCCGACCCCGAGCGTCGCGCCGTACCAGACGAGCGGGACACGCCGCCTCGTCGTCCGGTCGAGCAGGTTCCGTACGCCGACTTTCCCGACCACGACCCCGGTGACGACGACCGCAGCAACCGCAAGGCCTATGGAACCGGGCTAGCCGTTGCGCGAGGACGGGAAGTGCACGCCGACGACCCCGGAGACCGTGCACGCCAGGACCCGGGCCAGCTCCCGCTCCCCGTCGTCGGCCGGACCGTCCACCGTGGCGACACCGTCGGACACGTCGACCAGCCAGTCCAGCCCGGTCTGCCGGAACAGCTCGTCGACCTCGGCCTCGATCCGGGGGTCCTCCCGGGAGAGCAGCCGAATGATGTCCCGCCGGCTGATGACGCCCACCACTTCGTCCTCGTCGACGACCGGCAGGCTCTTCACGACCGTGCTGGTCATCAGCTCCGCCGCCTGGGCGAGCTCGGTCCCGCTGGAGACGGTCAGCGCATGGCGGCTCATGATGTCGGCGACCCGGGCATGTGTCGGGGGCGTGCTCAGGCGGACCAGGCGCTCGTGGACTCGCTGGTCCGGGACGACCATCTCCCTGATGACATCCGCCTCGCTCACGACGCCGACCAGGCGCCCGACCTCGTCGACCACCGGCATGGCGGCGATCGAGTGGCGCTCGAGAAGCTGGATGGCGTCCTTGACGGCCGCCGACTGCGGCACCGTGACGGCCGGGCTGGTCATGACCTCGCGCACCAACATCCGAACCACTCCTTACACCCGCTCTGTTGTCCGTGCCGCCGAAGGCCGCCCGGGACGGTCGGCTCCACCGTCACCTCAGTCTTCGTGCTCCGGGAGGATCGGGCACAGGGCCATTGGGGCTTTCGGCACAGGCCCAACGGCCCTGCGCGGTACGTTCGGAACACCGCAGGATGTGCCTGGAGGTGAGCCCATGGCCCAGGGAGTCGTCGCACGTGCAGCCGATGTGCTGCTGGCCGACGGAAGGATCGCGTCCATCCGCCCCATGGTCCCCGAGGACCATGCGGAGCTGATCGCCCTGCATGACGGAGTGGGTGACGACAACCTCCGGCTGAGGTTCTTCTCGCTGAACCGCGAGGCCGGTCACCGGTACGTCGACCACCTGGTGCAGGGAACCGGCAACACGGTGGCGACGCTCGTGGCGACGGTGCGCAACCGCATCGTCGCTCTGGCGACCGCTGAGCGCGCCGATCACGACTCGGCCGAGGTGGCCCTGCTGGTGTCGGACGTCGAGCACGGCCACGGGCTCGGAAGCCTGCTCCTGGAGCACCTCGCCGCCGCCTGCCGTGACCAGGGGGTTCGTCGTTTCGTCGCCGAGGTCCTCCCCGAGAATGCGGCGATGATCCGCGTCTTCAACGACGTGGGCTTCGACGTCTCCCGGAGGAGCCAGTCGGGGGTCGTCTCGGTGGAGATGAGCACCCAGGCCTCAGCGACGGCCGTCGCGGCAGCGGACTTGCGTGAGTCGGTCTCGGAGGCCCGCTCGCTGGCTCCCTTGCTGCACCCCAGGAGCGTCGCGGTCGTCGGTGTCCGGCGCGAGGGTGCCGGCCTCGGCCACGCCGTGCTGACCTCGATCACGCAGCGGGGCTTCCGCGGACACGTGTTCGTCGTCCACCCCGACGTTCCCTCCATCGACGGGGTTCCGGCCTTTCCCCGTCTGGCGGACGTCCCCGAGCACATCGACCTGGCGATCATCGCCGTACCCGCGCAGCGCGTGCTCGCGGCGGTCGAGGACGCAGCGGACGCCGGGGTCTCGTCGGTCGTCGTCATCTCCTCCGGGCTCGGAGAGCTCGGCCCCGAGGGGGCCGAGGTTCAGCATCAGATGGTCCGGGTCGCGCGCCGGAACCACATGAGGCTGGTCGGGCCCAACTGCCTGGGCGTCATGTCCAACGATCCCGACATCAGTCTCAACGCCACCTTCTCGCTCAGCGACCCCCCGGCGGGGGGCCTGGCGGTCGCCTCCCAGTCCGGCGGAGTGGGGATCGCCCTGCTCGACGTGGCCCGAGAGCTCGGGCTGGGTGTCCACACGTTCATCTCGCTGGGCAACAAGGCGGACGTGTCGGGCAACGACCTCCTGGCCGCGTGGGTCGACGACCCCAAGGTCACCGCAGCGGCGCTCTACCTGGAGTCGTTCGGGAACGCCCCGAAGTTCGCGAGGCTGGCTCGCCGCTTCGCCGAGCGCAAGCCGCTGCTGGCGGTCGTCGGCGGACGATCGGCCGGAGGCCGGCGGGCGGGGGCGTCGCACACCGCCGCGGCCGCCTCACCGGCCGTCGGGGTCGACGCCCTGCTCGCACAGGCCGGAGTCCTCGCCTGCCGCAGCGCGGAGGCGATGGGCCGGATCGCGCTACTTCTCTCCGAGCAGCCGCTCCCGGCCGGGAAGAGGGTGGCGATCGTCAGCAACGCCGGAGGACTCGGCGTGCTCGCGGCCGACGCTGCCGACGCCCACGGACTCCTGGTCCCGGAGCTGCCGGTCGAGCTCCGTGCCCAGCTCGACGGTTTGGTGTCCGGCACCACCGGGACCAGCAACCCGATCGACCTCGGCGCCGGCGCGACCGCCGACCACCTCTCCGGTGTCCTCGAACCCCTGCTGGACAGTGCCCAGGTCGACACCCTGCTCGTTGTCCTGGTGCCGACGAGCGTCGCGCCAGCCGAGCCCCTGGTGGAGGCAACGGCCCGAGCTCGCGAGACCCACCCTGAGAAGCCCGTCGTCCTGGTCGGACTGGGCGGCCTCGGACAGCACGTCGCGGGCGTCACCGTCTACCACGCGGTCGACCACGCCATCGAGGCCATCGCCCAGGCCGCGACGTACGCCGAGTGGAGGCAGACGCCCCGCGCCGAGCCCGCGGCGCACGACCCGGAGCGCGCGTCCACTGTGCGCGCCATCGCACGAGACCTGCTGAGAACCTCCGGGCCGGCCGGATGGGTGCGTGCCGACGACGCCACGAGGCTGCTCGAGCCCTACGGCCTGATGCCCGTGGGAGGCATCGCCGCGAACCCGCTGGAAGCATCGGAGCTCGCCGGCACGCTCGGGTTCCCGGTGGCGGTCAAGGTCGCCGACAGGAACATCGTGCACAAGACCGACCGGGGACTGGTCCGGGTGGGGCTCGAGTCGAGCGCGGAGGTGATCGCGGCCACCCGTGCCTTCGAACACGAGCTCGGACGCACAGACGTGCCCGTGCTCGTCCAGCCGGTCGTGGACGGCGTCGAGATCGCGCTGGGCGTGGTCCGCGATCCCGGGTTCGGGCCGCTGGTCATGGTCGCCGCCGGCGGCATCGCCACCGGGATCCTGGATGACCGCGCCTTCCTGTTGCCGCCGTTCACCCAGCTGGACGCCGCACGCGCGATCCGGTCGCTGCGGACCTGGCCCATGCTGGAGGGCTACCGCGGGGCCGCGCGGACGGACACCGACCGGCTGGAACGTGTCCTGGTGACGCTCGGGGAGCTCTCCGTCGACGTTCCCGAGGTCGCCGAGCTCGACTTCAACCCCGTGATGTGCACTCCCACCGACGTCGTCCTCGTCGACGTGAAGATCCGGCTGGCCGAGGCCAGCCCGGTCAACGCGGGCATCCCCCGTCAGCTGCGCGTCCAGCCCTGAGCGAGTGCCCTCAGCCGAGCTGGGAGCCCGAGGTCGGTCTCGGCCACGAGAGGCAGCTCGGGCCACTGGGTGAGCAGGTGCATGACCAGGGTGGATGCCGCACCCGGACCTGGCGGCCTCGCCTGCGGCGAAGGCGAGCGCTTCATCGATCGGGTCGTGCCCTGGGCGACCACGACGGGGTTCGGGTTCTGCTCGTTCATGACAGGCTCCGTGTGCGGGGTGAGCGCACCCGCTTCGACGATGGCCCGTCCCGCCCCGTACACGTAGGGACCAACGGCCCCTGGCCCCCGGCCGGACGCCCCTGATCTGACTCCCCGCTCCGGGGCAGGCTGGAAGCTGACACCCCCTGCCCCTCGCTGGAGGACGACATGAAGGCGCTGCGACTGAACGCATGGAAGAGCGAGCCGGTTCTCGAGGAAGTCCCGAGACCGGAGCCCGGTCCGGGCGAGGTGGTGGTTCAGGTCGGTGCCGCAGGAGCGTGCCACTCGGACCTGCACCTGATGCACGACTTCGAGGCCGGAGCACTGCCGTGGAGTCCCCCGTTCACGCTCGGGCACGAGAACGCCGGGTGGGTGCACGCCATCGGCACCGGCACCCGGGGCGTCGAGCTCGGCCAGCCGGTCGCCGTCGTCGGCGCCTGGGGGTGCGGCACCTGCCGGCACTGCCTGGATGGCCTCGAGACCTACTGCGAGCGACCCGATCTGGCGCCAGTGCCCGGGGGCGGGGGTGGCCTCGGCCTCGACGGCGGCATGGCCGAGTACATGCTTGTGCCGGCTGCACGGCACCTGGTGCCGCTGCCCGATGGCCTCGACGTGGTCCACGCCGCCCCGTTGACCGATGCCGGGCTGACGCCCTACCACGCGGTCCGGCGATCTGGGCACAAGCTGGGTCCGACGGCGACCGCCGTCGTGATCGGGGTCGGGGGCCTGGGGCACATGGCGGTGCAGATCCTGCGCGCCACGACCGGCGCACGTGTGGTGGCGGTCGACCCCCGGGGCACTGCACGAGACCTCGCGGGCCGCTACGGCGCCGACCTCTCCCTGTCCCCCGGGCCGGACCTGGTGCAGGAGATCCGGGAGTTCACCGGCGGCATCGGTGCGGACCTCGTGATCGACTGCGTCGGCTCGGACGACACTCTCGCCGCCGCTGCGGCCTGTGCCCGGCAGCTGGGAGACATCACGATCGTCGGCATCGCCGGCGGCACCCTCCCGGTCTCCTTCTTCGGCGTGCCCTACGAGGTCAGCGTCCAGACGACCTACTGGGGCAACCGGCGCGAGCTCGTCGAGGTGCTCGATCTGGCCTCCCGTGGGCTGCTGACCGCCGCGACGTCGCTCTACACCCTCGACGACGCCGCCATGGCCTACCAGGACCTCGCACACGGCAGCGTCGACGGCCGCGCCGTGGTCATCCCCACCGATTCCTATCAACCCTGACGAGACGAGGAGATCACCATGAAGACCGTGATCGTGTACGAGTCGATGTTCGGCAACACCGAGCACATTGCCCGCAAGGTCGCGGACGGGCTCGCCGAGGCGGGTAGCCGCACCACGCTTGCCGATGTCCGCGAGGTCGGGCCAGATGACCTCGCCGAGGCCGATCTCGTGGTCATCGGGGCACCGACGCACGCGTTCTCCCTGAGCCGGCAGTCGACCCGGGAGGACGCGGTTCGACAGGGGGCGGACCCGTCACGGGCCGCACTGGGCGTGCGTGAGTGGCTGGACACCTTCGCCGCGGCATTCCCGCTCGCTGCGGAGCGTCCGCGGGTGGCGGTGTTCGACACCCGTGTCGAGAAGGTCCGACGGCTTCCCGGCTCCGCAGCCAAGCGGGCGGCCAAGGCCCTGCGGGCCCACGGTTTCGCCCTGCTCGACCGCCCGACCAGCTTCTACGTCGCCGATGTGCACGGCCCGACCACCTTCGGCGAGTTCTACCGGGCCCACGACTGGGGAGCCCGCCTGTTCGAGCTGGCCCGGCAGCCGGACCTCGAAGCCTCCTGAAGGACCGTGAACAGACGGTGGACAAGGAGATCGCCATGACACCCACGTCTGCCCGGGGCTCCGTCCCCGACGTCGATCGGCAACGGCACGACCGCTACCTGACAGGGGCGGTGGCCTCCTGGGTGAGCGAGGGCATCATCAGTGACGAGCAGGGCCGCCGCATCCTGGCCCGCACCCCCGAGGCCCCGGCGACGCGGTCCGGCGGCTCGCCACTCGTCGCGGAGGCCCTCGGGTACGTCGGCGGCATGGTGGTCCTCGTCGGAGGTCTGCTCATCGGCGCCCGCTACTGGGCCGAGATCGGGGTCACGGCCCGACTGGTCATCCTCGGGGCGCTGACGGTCGGGCTCGTGGTCGCGGGCGCCGCCGTACCCTCGCGGCTCGGAACGGCCGCACACCGGCTGCGCGCCGTGCTGTGGACGGCCTCACTCGTGGCACTGGCCGCCACCCTCGTCGTCCTCTCGGTCGACGTGCTCGACCTCGGTGGTCAGTCCATCGTCCTCCTCGCCTCGGCGGGAAGCACAGTGCTCGGACTGCTGCTCCATCGTCGCGACAACTCGTTCCTTCTCCAGGTGGCGACCGGCGTCGCCGTCATCGCGGCATCCGGCAGCGCGGCCGCGGTCGTCGTCGAGCCGGAGACCACCCCCGGAGCGGCGATCTGGGCGGTGGGCGCAGCCTGGGCGCTTCTCGGATGGGGAGGAGTGCTCCGCCCGCGCCAGGGGGTGATGGCGGTGGGCGGGATCGCGATGATGGTCGGCGCCATGTTCACGATCGACCATGACGCCGGGGTGGCGGCCGCGATCCTGACCGCCGGACTGCTCGTCGGCCTCTCGTTGGTGACAAGGGACCCGATCCTCCTGGCCGTCGGCGTCCTCGGTGCGTTCCAGGCGTTGCCGGTGGCCGTCTCGCGATGGTTCCCCGACAGCGTGGTTGCTCCGCTGCTGCTGGTCCTCCTGGGCCTCGGTCTGGTGGCGCTCGCCGTCCTGGTCATCCGCCGTCAACCCCGCGGTGGCGTCGCCCACCGAGCGGTCCTGGACCGGCGGGTGGCGGTTCTGGCGGCCATGGCCATCCTCCTGGCGGCCGTGCCGACGATCCTGGTGCTCGGCGCCGTCACCACCTGAGCCGGACGGACCGGTCGGCGGCAGCCCCGAGCGCCGCGCCGGCTCGAGGGTCAGGCACACCCGGTTGCGCGCTCACCGGGCGGCGGCAGTGCCTGATCGGCCGACCTCAGCTCCGCCGCCCTCCCTGCGACCCCACCCGGTGGCGCCTGCCGGTGCCAGCGAGACCGGCACCACCCGAGGCTCGGCGGAGATGCCACACCCAGCAGGAACAGGGGGCTGGGCCACTAGGCGGGATCGGAGTGACGCACCAGATCGGAGAAGAGCTCGACGTACTGCGCGAGGTGGCGATCCCCGACGTACTCCTGGGCCACCCGGGCCTGGGCCGCGGCGCCCAGGCGACTGGCGAGCCCGGCATCCGCGAGGGGGCGGCCCAGGATGCGGGCGAACTCGTCGATGTCGTAGGGATCCTCCACCAGGAGGCCGTCGCGGCCGTCGACGATCTGGTCCTGGATCCCGCCCAGCTTGCTGGCCACGACCGGTCGGCCCTTCCACATGGCTTCGGTGACCGTCAGACCGAACCCCTCCACGAGACTCTTCTGCACGACGACGGCGGCGTGCCGCTGGAGGGCATTGACGATGATGGCGTTCTCGTCGCCGTCGTCCATGGGAACGCAGGCCAGGTGCACGCGTCCGCGGACCTCCGCGGGGAGGTGGCGCCACTCCTCACGGCAGTCACCGAGCACCTCGGCGCCCTCGGGGTCGTCGGCCACTCCGGAGACCTCGGGCCCGGCGAGCATCAGGTGCGCGCCGTTCAGGTCGTCCTCGTCGACGGCGCGGACGAAGCCCTCCATCACGCCCGCCATGTCCTTGAGCCGGTCCCACCTGCTCACCTGCACCACGAGCGGCACGGTCGGCGGGGGTGGATCGGTGCCCAGCAGAAGTCCGCCCGAGCTGCGATGGGACCGAACGGTCCCGGGCGTTCCGTCCCGGCGGAGGAAGTCGACCCGTCCCTCCCGACGGCCGTCCGCGACCAGTCCGGCCCTCGCCAGGATTGCGGTGACCTGCTCGGGCGCCAACGCCATGTTCTTGAGCGCGAGCGGGTCGATGGAGGGTGGGATGACGGCCAGCAGCTCGCCGTCGACCCACTGCGGCGCGTACGCGCGACGAGAGAACACCAGCCCCTGGGCGTGCCTGACGTACGGTCGCAGGAACTCCCATCCGGCATCGGTGACGTCGTTCGGTCGGTCACGACCCACATGGCACCGCCACACCACCCGCGCTCCGATCTCGCGCAGGCCCTCGGCCAGACCTGCGGTCTGCGGATCGTGGAGGAGGACGATGTCTCCGGGCGAGACGCGACGGACCAGCTCCGCCAGGTTGGCCCGGAGCACCTCTTCGTAGTGCGCGTGCTCGGCCGGGCCCAGCGGTCCACCGTCCCCGGGCTCGCCGTGCAGCACGTTGTGCAGGCGCTTGGTGATCGCGAAGAACCGCGGATCGCCGTCCAGCACCAGCCAGCGGTTCTCGATCCCGGCCCCCTTCGCGTAGGCGAGCAGGGTCTGCAACATCTCGGCGACCCCACCCCCGTGGGAGGTGGCGTTCACGTGCCACACCACCCGGTCACCGAACGCCGAGCGGGCCCGGTCAGCAGCGGTGGCCAGCCGCTCCGCCCGGTCGGCCGGGAGAAGCGCCGCGAGCTGTCCGAGATCGACGGGCCGGACGCTGACCTCCTCCATGCCTTTCATGGTCCCGTGTTCGGGCGTGCCGTGCCAGCGTTCAGGGTGGACACGCATCGGACCGCTGCCGGCGCGGTGGCCCGTGGAGACCACGGGCGCCGATGAGAGATGGCAGCAGCACCGGGTGCGGAGGGCGACTGCACCCCTTCGGGCCCCCCTTCGGAACCGCGGCCGAGATCGGGAAATAAGTCCCCCGGCAGCGTGCCTTCGTCCCCTGTGGGCGCCCGGGAACGGCCCCTAGCGTGGGAGTGACGGCCAGCCGATGGAGGAGCCATGAAGACACTGCTGGTGCTCGGAGCCGGGACGGCAGGAACGATGATCGCCAACAAGCTCCGTCGGCGGCTCGACGACCACGAGTGGCAGATCAGGGTGGTCGACCAGGACGACCAGCACCACTACCAGCCGGGGTACCTGTTCATCCCGTTCGGCGGTTACCTCAGGGCGGACGTGGTCCGGACCCGGCACGACTGCCTCGTGGCCGGCGTCGAGCTGGTGGTGGGCGAGGTGGACCGGGTCGACGTACGCGAGGACCGCGTGCTCCTCCAGGACGGCCGCGAGCTCGGCTACGACTACCTCGTGATCGCCAGCGGTACGACGCCGCGCCCCGACCAGACCCCCGGGATGCTCGGGCGCGAGTGGCGCAGGAGCATCTTCGACTTCTACACCCTGGAGGGGGCAGAGGCACTCGCCGAGGCCCTCGCCGGGTTCGACCACGGGCGGCTGGTCGTGCACATCACCGAGATGCCGATCAAGTGCCCGGTGGCGCCCCTGGAGTTCGCGTTCCTCGCGGAGTCGTGGCTACGCGAGAAGGGCGTGCGGGACGCGGTGGAGCTGGTCTTCGTGACTCCCCTGGACGGTGCGTTCACCAAGCCGATCGCCTCCGCCCAGCTCGGTTCCATGCTCGACGAGCGAAAGATCCACCTGGAGACCGACTTCATGGTCGAGCGGATCGACGACGAGCACAAGATGCTGGTGTCCTACGACGGGCGCGAGGTGCCGTTCGACCTGCTGGTCACGGTCCCGTTGAACATGGGCGCGGACTTCGTCGCCCGGTCAGGCCTCGGCGACGAGCTGAACTACGTGCCGGTCGACAAGCACACCCTGCTGTCCGTGGAGCACGACACGATCTTCGCGGTCGGCGACGCCAACAACATCCCGGCATCCAAGGCCGGCTCGGTGGCGCACTTCTCCGTCGAGATCTTCGTCGACAACTTCCTCGAGCGCGTCTCCGGCAAGCCGATGACCGGTTCCTTCGACGGACATGCCAACTGCTTCGTCGAGTCCGGTGACGACAAGGCCCTGCTGATCGACTTCAACTACGACACAGAGCCTCTCACCGGCAAGTACCCGCTGCCGTACGTCGGTCCGATGAGCCTGCTCAAGGAGACCCGCGCCAACCATCTCGGGAAGCTGGCCTTCCGACACATCTACTGGAACGTGCTGCTGCCCGGCCGCCCGGTCCCGCTGCCCGCACACATGTCCATGGCCGGGAAGAACACCCCGAAGAAGGAGGCGTAGACCATGCCCACGACGACGATCGACGGCCACACCATCGAGGTCAACGACGAGGGATTCATGACCGACCCGAGCGAGTGGTCCGAGCCCCTGGCCACGTCGCTTGCCGCCCAGATCGGGATCGAGCTGTCCGACGCGCACTGGAAGGCCATCCGCTTCCTGCGGGAGGACTTCGCCAGTCGCGGGGAGACCGCGACCCTGCGCAGGATCAGCGTCGTGGGGGGCATTCCCACCAAGTCCCTGTTCCAGCTGTTCCCACAGAAGCCGGCCAAGAAGCTGGCCTACGTCGCGGGCCTGCCCAAACCGCACGGCTGCGTCTGATCACCAGCACAGTGGCAAGGAGACGAGAGACATGACAACCACACAGACCGCTCCGATCGTGCCCACGTTCGGCACCGTCGACTCCGACCGCAAGCTCGCCATCATCTGCTCCAAGGGAAACCTCGACATGGCCTACCCCGGCCTGGTCCTTGCGAACGCCGCCCTCGGCGAGGGCATCGAGACGCATCTCTTCTTCACCTTCTGGGGCTTCGACATGATCAACAAGGAGACGATGGGGGACCTGAAGTTCACGCTGCTCGGCAACACGGCGACACACATGCCCCAGGGCCTCGGCGGGCTGCCGGGCATGACCGCGATGGCCACGCACCAGATGAAGAAGTCCATCGCGGAGATCGGAGTCCCGGAGGTACCGGAGTTCCTGCAGCAGATCGTCGACTCCGGCGGTCATCTCTGGGCGTGCCGGATGTCAGCCGACATGCAGCACCTCGAGCAGGACGACCTGTACGACGAGGTCGAGGGCATCATCAGCGCCTCGGACTTCATCGAGATCACCACCGGCGCGCAGCTGCTCTTCATCTAGCCCGGGAAGCGGGTCGCTTCGCTCAGCGCCCGAGTCCGCCCCACCATGCCCGGGCCGTGTCCGAACCTGGTGCCGCAACCCCATGCCGCCGTGCGGGTCGGTGCCCGACCACCGCGCGAGCCAGCGCCTCATCTGGACGATCTCGGCGTGCTGCTCGTCGCGGAGCCGTCCACGGAAGGAGGTCCTCCGCCGTCAGAACCCTTGCGCCAGCCGGTAGTAGGTCTGGTTCCAGCGGAGCTCCTGGGTGAAGCGCCGCGCGTCGGTGTGCTCATCGATCAGCACGAGTTCGGTGCCCACCATCTCCGCAAGGTCCCAGAGGTGTTCTGTGGTCAGCGCGGTCGACAGCACCGTGTGGTGCGGACCTCCCGCCGTCAGCCATGCCTCGGTGGAGGTCCGCAAGTCTGGTGCTGGCCGCCACACCGCACGCGCCACGGGAAGTCTGGGCAGGGGTTCGTCGGGTGGGACGACCTCGATCTCGTTCGCGACCAGCCGGAACCGGTCGCCCAAGTCCGCCATGCCGAGTACGACGGCGGCCCCCGGGGCGGCGTCGAAGACCAGACGTACCGGATCCTCGCGCGCGCCGATGGACAGGGCATGGATCTCGAGTGTGGGCTGCTGATCCGCGATAGTGGGGCACACCTCGAGCATGTGCGCGCCCAGGATCTTCTCCTCCCCCGGCACCAGGTGATAGGTGTAGTCCTCCATGAAGGAGGTCCCGCCCGGAAGGCCCTCGGCCGTGGCCTTGAGGGCTCGTACCAACACCGAGGACTTCCAGTCACCCTCGGCCCCGAAGCCGTAGCCGTCGGCCATCAGACGCTGGACGGCCAGGCCGGGCAGCTGCCGGAGACCGCCGAGATCCTCGAAGTTCGTGGTGAAGGCGCTGAATCCTCCCTCGGTCAGGAAGTTCCGAAGTCCGAGCTCGATGCGGGCGCCGTAGCGCAGTGACTCGTGGCGCTCTCCCCCACGCCGGAGCTCGGCCGCGACCGAGTAGCACCCCTCGTACTCCGACGTCAGAGCGTCGATGTCTGCGTCCGTGACGTCTTCCACGACGTCGACGAGATCGTTGACCCCGTAGGTGTTGACCGAGACCCCGAAGCGCAGTTCGGCTTCAACCTTGTCGCCCTCGGTGACAGCGACGTTGCGCATGTTGTCGCCGAACCTGGCCACCCGCATGGCACGGAGCGCGGCATGCCCGACGGCGGCGTGGGACCACTCTCCGATGCGTCTCGCGACCGCGGGGTCCGACACGTGTCCAGCGACCGTCTTGCGACGCACCCCGATGCGAGTCTGTGCATAGCCGAACTCGCGGTCGCCGTGCGCGGCCTGATTGAGGTTCATGAAGTCCATGTCGATGTCGGACCATGGCAGCTCGACGTTGGCCTGGGTGTGCAGGTGCAGCAGCGGCTTGCGGAGAAGGTCGAGCCCTGTGATCCACATCTTCGCTGGACTGAAGGTGTGCATCCACGCGATCACGCCCACGCACGAGTCGTAGGCGTTCGCCTCGAGCGCCAACCTGCGGATCGCACCTGCGTCGGTGAGGACGGGCTTGGGCACGATCCGGGGTGGGATTTCGTCGGCCTGGCCCAGGGCCTCGGCGATCTGCAGGGACTGACCGGCCACCTGCCTCAGGACGTCGTCGCCGTAGAGTCCCTGGCTCCCGGTCAGGAACCAGATCTCGTTCGAGCCGCTCACGTTCACCGTGCCGACCTCCTCTTGCTCACAGTTCAGTCAGTGCTGCCCGTACACGTTCTGGTAGCGCGCGTAGAGGCGGTCGATGTCGGACTGCTCCAGCGGCAGCGGCTCGCCGAGCTGCCGGGCAAGGTGGACCGTCCGGGCCACGTCCTCCACCATGACCGCAGCCTTGACGGCGGCCCTCGCGGTGTCACCGACGGTGAAGGGGCCGTGGTTCTGCATCAGCACCGCCTTGGAACGGCTCTTCCGCAGCGTCGCCACGATGCCCTCCCCGATCGACTCGTCGCCGATCAGGGCAAATGGACCGATCGGCACCTCCCCGCCGAACTCGTCGGCGATCATCGTCAGCACACACGGGATCGGCTCCCCCCGGGCTGCCCACGCGGTCGCGTACGAGGAGTGTGTGTGCACCACTCCCCCGACCTCGGGCATGGACCGGTAGACGTAGGCATGCGCCGAGGTGTCGGAGGATGGTGAGTAGTCGCCCTCCACGAGCTCGCCGTGGAGGTCGGTGACCACCATGGTGTCGGCGCTCAACGCGTCGTAGGGAACGCCGGACGGCTTGATCACCATCAGGTCATGGCCCGGGACGCGCGCCGACACGTTGCCGGCCGTCCAGATCACCAGCTGGTACCGGGTCAGCTCGGAGTGCAGCTCCGCGACCGTCGCCCTCAGGTCCTGGATGGTTCCGCGGATGTCTTCGGTGACGGTCACCGCCGTACCCCCGCCACGATCTCGTCGAGCTCGGTGCTTGCCTCGGCACTGCCGCCGTGTGCGGCGCGTCTGCGCTCCTTGAGGCGGTGCATCACGTCGTTGGCACCCCGGCCGAAGTAGTCGTGCAGGAGGCGGTACTCCGCGAACAGCTCGTCGTAGGCTCGCGAGTTCTCGGGGATGGGTCGGTACGTGTTCTCGTGCACCCGTCCCATGGCACCGGCCGCGGCATGCACGTCTGGATGGACACCGGCAGCCACGGCAGCGTGAATGGCCGATCCGACAGCGGGTCCTTCGCTGGACCTGATCGTCGACAGTGGCATCTTCGTGACGTCGGCGTAGATCTGCATCAGGAACGGATTCTTGAGGAGCCCTCCCGCGATGATCAGCTCGTTGACGGGCACGCCAGCTGCGTCGAACGTCTCGATGATCGCCCGGGTCCCGAAGGCTGTGGCCTCCAGGAGCGCCCGGTACATCTCCTCAGGACGAGTGGCGAGTGTCTGACCCACCATGACACCAGACAGCTCGTGGTCCACCAGGACCGAACGGTTTCCGCTGTGCCAGTCGAGCCCGATCAGCCCGTGCTCCCCGACGCGCTGCCGGGACGCGAGCCCGGTGAGGTAGTCGTGCACGTCCTGACCGTTCTGCCGAGCAGCCTTCTGGTACGACTCCGGTACGCAATTGCTGACGAACCAGTGGAAGATGTCACCCACGCCGCTCTGGCCGGCCTCATAGCCCCACATCCCGGGCACGATGCCGCCGTGCACGGCGCCGGCCATCCCCGGGACCTCGCGCAGCGTCTGGCTGCTCATCACGTGACAGGTCGAGGTGCCCATGATGGCGACCATCTGGCCAGCCTCCACTGCTCCCGCTGCCGGCGCGGTCACGTGAGCGTCGACGTTGCCGACCGCAACTGCGATCCCTTCGGGGAGTCCGGTCCACTTGGCGGCCCGAGCTGACAGGCCACCGGCGCGGTCTCCGAGCTGAGCGACGCGGTGACCGATCTTGTCAGTGACGAAGCCGGCGAAGGCCGGGTTGAGTGCA
Organism: Nocardioides sp.; assembly: GCF_035703625.1. Classification (GTDB taxonomy): domain Bacteria; phylum Actinomycetota; class Actinomycetes; order Propionibacteriales; family Nocardioidaceae; genus Nocardioides. Next base: position 18,048 of record NZ_DASSXS010000211.1, read on the forward strand.
GCAAGGAAGTCCGTGGACGGGTAGGTCTCGTCCTGATAGATCCCCTTGTAGCCGGCCGCGCAGGCGTTGCGCACGTAGGTACCGCACAACTGCCAGACGATCCAGTCCGCCGCCTCCACGAAGTGGGCCATCGCCTCGTAGATGTCCGGGGCCTCCTCGAGAAGCTGCAGGCCCTTGGCGAACTCCCACTCCGATGAGATGAGCCCGCCGTAGCGCGCCAGCCACGGCTCGCTCCTGTCCCTGGCGGTCTCGTTGATGCGGTCTGCGTGCGCCTGCGCGGCGTGGTGCTTCCAGAGCTTGACGTAGGCGTGCGGGTCGCCCGCGTACTCGGGCAGCTCGCACAGCGGGGTGCCGTCCGCCAGGGTGGGCAGGATCGTGCACGCCGTGAAGTCGGTGGCGATGCCCACGACGTCCGTCGGATCGATCCCCGCTGCGCGGACGGCCTCAGGGACGGCCACCCGCAGCACCTCGAGGTAGTCCCCAGGGACCTGCAAGGCCCAATCGGGGGGCAGCTTCGTCCTGCCGCCGGGCAGCACCCGGTCGACGACGGCGTGGCGGTACGGATGTACGGCGCTGCCCAGCTCCTGCCCATCGCTGACACGCACCACGACCACACGACCGGACAGGGTGCCGAAGTCCACGCCGACGGTCGCGGCAGACGAGCGTCCGGGGCTACCCCTCATCGTTCGCTTCCTTTCCGCACCGGGTACCTGCAAGAAGTCCGTTCATGTGAGCGCTAACCCTCCGCCGCGTCCCGCACCTCGCGGTAGCGCTCGCGCACGGGCTCCCCACCGCCGAGTGCCGGAATCGTGGGCAGGTCGTCACGCCGCAGCGCGGACCAGGGAGGTGGAGTCCCGCATCCGGACAGCACCCACGCGGCCTGCATGGCAGCCCCGCTCGCGACGTACTCGCCAACTTGTGGCACCGCCACGTCGAGTCCGAAGACCATCGGCGCAATCTCCCGGACGGCCCTGGATCGAGCACCGCCGCCGACCAAGACCAGGCGGTGTACGACGACTCCCTGGCGCCGGAGCTCATCGACACTGTCGGCGAGCCCACACAGCATGCCCTCGACCGCGGCCCGCGCGATGTTGGCCGGGGTCGTGTTCCCCGACCGCAGGCCGTGGAGCGCTCCCGTGGCGTCAGGACGGTTGGGAGTGCGTTCGCCTTCGAGGTACGGAATCAGGACCAGCCCCTCCGCACCGGGACGCGCGGACAGCGCCAGGCTGGACAGCTCCTCGTGGTCCACAGAAAGGATCCGGCACGCCGCGTCGAGGACGCGGGAGGCGTTGAGTGTGGCGCACAGCGGCAGGAACCGGCCCGTCGCGTCGGCGAACCCGGTGACCATTCCGGAGGGGTCGCTCACCGGCCTCTCGGTGAGAGCCGACACGACTCCCGAGGTCCCGATCGAGAGGACCACGTCTCCGGGCCCCAGGCCCAGGGCGAGCGCCGCGGCAGCGTTGTCCCCCGCACCGGCACCGAGCAGGACCTCCGGGCCGAGGCCCGTCACCGCGCCCGGGGCTGCGTGACCGGCGGCGTCGGTCGGCCCCAGGACCTGCGGCACCACGGCGCCATGACGCAGCGCGCGCTCGAGCATGTCGAAGTCGTAGCGACCGGTCAGCGGTGACCAGTAGCCGGTGCCGGAGGCGTCCGACCTGTCCGTCGTGAGCGACGCCAGTCCGTCGGAGCCTGCAAGCCTCCAGGTGAGCCAGTCGTGCGGCAAGGCCACGGCCGCGACCCGCTCGGCGCAGTCTGGTTCGCTACGAGCCAGCCAACGCAGCTTCGACACGGTCAGCGAGGCGACCGGCACCGAGCCCATCTCCTCGGCCCACCAGCGAGCACCCGCCTGCTCGTCACCGTCGCCCATCTCCAGAACCAGCTCGCGCGCGTCGGGAGCTGACCTGGTGTCGTTCCAGAGCAAGGCGTCACGAACGGGACGGCCCTCGTCGTCGAGGGTCACCATCCCGTGCTGCTGGCCGGCAACCGACACCGCGGAGACGTCGTGCAGCCCGCCCGCGTCCTCGACCGCTGCCTGGAGGGCCTCCCACCAGCAGTCCGGGGCGACCTCGGTGCCGTCCGGGTGAGCGGCCCTGCCTGACCGGACGAGCGCTCCGGAGTCCGCGTCAAGCACCACGACCTTGCATGCCTGCGTGGATGAGTCCACGCCCGCCACGCGCGCCATGGGCTCAGCGGGCTCCGAGCAGGTGCTCGGTCGCGAGCTGGTTCAGCCGTACGAATCCGTAGGACCGCTCGGCGGCAACCTCCACGTCGAAGTCGTCGAAGGACGGGTGGTCGGCGAGCAGGTCCGCCGTCGACTCTCCCTCTCCGAGGGTCGGCTGGGAGAGTTCGCCGATGCCGGCTGCCTCCATCGCCTCGGCGACGTCGGGGTCGCTCCGGAAGGCCAGTGCTCGTTCCTTGAGGAGGAGGTACATCCGCATGTTGGCCTCGGCGGACGCCCACACGTCGTCGTACCCCTCGGTCCGGGACGGCTTGTAGTCGAAGTGACGGGGGCCGTCGTAGCGGGGTCCGCCCGACGGGAAGCCGTTCTCCAGCAGGTCAACGGTGAAGAAAGCTGAGACCAGGTCGCCGTGCCCGAACACGAGGTCCTGGTCGTACTTGATGCTTCGCTGACCGTTGAGGTCGAGATGGAAGAGCTTACCCGCCCACAGGGCCTGCGCGATTCCGTGCGTGAAGTTGAGGCCGGCCATCTGCTCGTGGCCCGTCTCGGGGTTCACGCCGACCACGTCGCCGTGGTCGAGCTCGGCGATGAAGCCGAGGGCGTGGCCCACGGTGGGCAGGAAGATGTCGCCACGCGGCTCGTTCGGCTTGGGCTCCAGCGCGATCCGCAGCCCGTACCCCTGCTCCTTGACATAGCCCGCCACCGAGTCGATTCCCTCCCGGTAGCGGTCCAGGGCCGCACGTACGTCCTTCGACCCGTCGTACTCCGACCCTTCACGGCCGCCCCACATGACAAAGGTGGACGCGCCCAGCTCCGCAGCGAGATCGGTGTTGCGCAGCAGCTTGCGCAGGGCGTACCGCCGCACCTCCCGATCGTTGGACGTGAGGGCGCCGTCCTTGAAGACCGGGTGCGAGAAGGTGTCGGTGGTGATCATGGGCACCACGAGGCCGGTCGCTCGCAGCGCCGCGCCGAACTCGGCGAGCAGGTGTTCACGAGTGGCCTTGTCCGACCCGAACGGAACCAGGTCGTCGTCATGGAAGGTGACGCCCCAGGCGCCGAGGTCAGCCAGCTTGTGGACCGCGTCGATCGGGTCCAACGGCTCTCGGGACGCCGAGCCGAACTGGTCCTGCGCGGTCCAGCCGACTGTCCACAGCCCGAACGAGAACTTGTCGTCCTGGGTTGGCCGACGCATCGCCCCTCCTGGATTGCGGACATTTGTTGTGTCAATGAACTTATGTGGTGGCCGCCGCGGCCGTCAAGACCGAGCCCGGAGGGTGTCCGTGGGCGGACGAGACCTGGTTCAGGACCCTCACCAGACGCGGATGCGGGTGCTGCCGCCGGACAGCGTGGCGAGTGGGCCGGCCGGGTATGCGGTGCCCTGCTCCTTGCCGTGACCGAGCAGGTCGGTGTCGAGGGCCACCGGAGATCCGTCGGGTTCCTCGAAATCGCCGTCGGCGAGGCGCACCCGTGGCAGGTCGCGACCGGCGACGGGGCCGGTCAGCGGAGCGGCGAGGGCGTCGGGCAGCTCGACCTCCAGGTGCACATGCCCACCCTCCTCGACGACCGAGAGCGAGACCGTCTCGTGCGTGACGACCGCGTCGCACTCCCCCTCGTACGGCGCCGCACCGTTCGCGTACGCATTGTGGTGGATGTAGGCGGGCTGCTTGACGCCATGGAACCGCTTGTGGTCTCCCGAGGTCGCGTTGACCTCCTCGAGGTAGGCGGCAAACGTGGCGGGATAGCCGTCGTAGCCCTGGGTGCCGTAGGTCGCGCGCTCGTGTGCCTCGCTGCCGGGTCGATACGCGAGGGCTGCGTCACCCCCGAGGAACATGTTGCCGATGTAGCGGTCGTCTCCCCCGCAGATCACCGCGTATCCGCTGACCTGGGTGCTGTGCGGGCGGTGATAGGGGGTCGCCCGGTCAATCACGGGATCCAGTCGCACGGCTCCAGCCACGAGGTTGTTGACGTAGGCCCCTCCCTGGCTCCAGACCTCCAGCGCGACGCGGGACGCGAGCACGTTGTGGTCGACCATGTACGGGCCGTGGCTGACCTCGACGAACAGGTCCCTCGTGTTGGCGTAGAACAGGTTGCGTGCGACTCGGGTTCCCTGGGTCTGCCAGTCGAGCCAGGCTCCGAGCGTGCAGTGGTCGATCCGGTTGTGGCGGATCTGTACGTCGATGGCTGCATGGAGCTTGATCCCGGCGATCTCGTACCCGTAGAACTCGCGCTTGGTCGCGATGTGGTGGATGTGGTTGTCCTCAATGATCGAGAACACCGCCCCCAGATGCCCGACGATGCCGTTCTGGCCGCAGTCGAAGATCGTGTTGCGACGTACTGTGTGCGAGCCGATGTGTTCGCGGTCCCACCCGGCCTGCCGGGCAGAGAACACGGACTCGAGCTGGTACTGGTAGCCGGGCTTGTCGCCGCGGAGCGTCGCGTAGTTGTGCCCGGTCGACGCCTCCTTGCCCAGCGAGATCGCTGAACACTTCGAGTCGTGGATGAGGTTGTCCTCGATGATCCAGCCCTTGGCCCAGTTGGGCCCGATCAGACCCGGCTGGTCCGCGGTCGGCGGCGCCCAGGGCGTGGCGGCCTGGGCCATCTCGAAGCCGCGCACCGTGATGTAGTCGAGATGGTGCTGCATGGGGTAGAAGACCGAGCGGCGCACGTTGATCTCGACGAGCTCGACGGTGGGGTCGGCGCCCTGGAAGTTGGCCCAGATGGTTGTCGACTCCTCCCCGACCTCGGCGGACCAGACGTAGCGGGTCTGCTCGACGTCGAGGACCGGCTCGGCAAGCCCCGTCCAACCGTCGACGGCCTCGCTGCGGGCCGGCGCCGTGGAGACCGCCGCGGGGTCATCCACCTCATAGAAGCTGCGCCCGTTGAGATAGACATCGCCGAGATGCTTGCGCCGACCGTGTGGGGGGTGCACCAGCCAGTCTCCGCCGACTTCCTCGGCGAAGGGGTTGAAGCGGCCGAACAGGGCATTGGGAACCTCCGCCCGCCAGACGGTGCCGTCCTCCCGGGCCCACTCCGCGATGCGCTCCGACCCCTTGATGACCACCCGCTCCCCCGCGGCCGCCTCATAGGTGATGCGGCGTCGATCGCTGCGCCCGCCACGGGCGGGCGTCACCCACTCGCGATACTCGCCCTCGTGGACCCGCACGGTGTCGCCGGGCTGGGCGAGGGCGGCGGCCGCATTGATGGTCCGAAGAGGCGCGCTCGCGGAGCCTGCGGCGCTGTCGGATCCGGTCGTGGCAACGTGGAACACGGTCATCGCGCTGGTGCCTTTCCTTCTACGGGTGGTCGATCGGTACTGCTACGACAGCAACGTCGAGCAGTGGCCGGAGGATGGTGAGGGATAACCCGGGGAGCAGGGGAGCCCGGGCCTCGGCCCGGTGGGCGACCACAGGGTGACCGTGTCACGAAGGCCTGCCCGCAGCGGCCGCGCGCGGTGTCAGGACACCTTCATCACGATCATGCTCCACGATGCGGGCGGAAGCGCAGCCTGCAACGCGGTTCCGACGACCTGCGCGGAGCTGTGTGGCTTCGGCGACACCCGGTCGGGTGCGTCCATCGTGTTCACCGCGAAGAGGTCCTCGTCCCACAGCATCCTGGCCTCCACGAGCTCCACCCTGCCGAAGGCGCGCAGCTCGCTGGAGAAGGACACCGGCTCCGAGGGGTGCCGGTTGACGACGAACACCACCAGGCGTTCCTCGGCGGCGTCGTACGTGGCCACGGAGTCCAGGACGCACACCTCGCCGTGCTGGCTGGTCACCAGGGTGGGGGCGGCGACCCGGGGCTGGAGCACCTGCCCTTGCGCGTGCCTCGCGGTCAAGGCGAACGGATGGAAGATCGACTGCCGCCACGCCGGTCCATTCTCCTCGGCCCGGATCGAGCCGATCGTGTTGACCAGCTGGGCCTGGCATGCGGCCGTCACTCGGTCGCTGTTCCTGAGCAGCGTGATGAGCAGAGAGCCGACCACCACGGCGTCGAGGACGGTGTAGGGGTCCTCGCTCAGCCGAGGCGCCACCGTCGACCACTCCTCCGGCATGCCCTTCTGCTGGAGCTCCCGCAGGTACCAGACGTTCCACTCGTCGAAGGAGATGTTGATCTTCTTCGAAGAGGAGAGCTTTGCGCCCACGTGGTCCGCGGTGGCGATGACCTCGCGGATGAACAGGTCCATGTTGACGGACGAGGCGAGGAAGCTGGCGACGTCGTCACCCTCGAGCTGGTAGTAGGCGTGGGCCGAGACGAAGTCCACGACGTCGTAGGTGTGCTCCAGGACGGTGGCCTCCCACGCACCGAACGTCGGCATGGCGCGGCCCGAGCTGCCGCAGGCGACGAGCTCCAGGCCGCCGTCGAGCTGACGCATGCCACGCGCCGTCTCCGCCGCCAGCCGCCCGTACTCGTCCGCCGACTTGTGGCCCAGCTGCCAGGGCCCGTCCAGCTCGTTGCCCAGGCACCACATGCGGATGTTGTGCGGCTCCTTGGCTCCGTGCTCGATGCGACGGTCCGAGAGGTCCGTCCCGTGCGGATGGTTGGCGTACTCCAGGAGCTCGAGGGCCGCGGTCAATCCTCGGGTACCGAGGTTGACCGCCATGATGGGCTCGATATCGGCCTTGCCCGCCCACAACATGAACTCGTTGAGGCCGAACGCGTTGGTCTCGATGGTCTTCCAGGCGGGGTCGAGTCGGCTCGGACGTCGCTCGACCGGGCCGACACCGTCCTCCCACTTGTAGCCGGACACGAAGTTGCCGCCCGGGTAGCGGACTGCGGTGACGCCGAGCTCACGCACGAGCTCGAGGACGTCGCCGCGGAGGCCGTCGTCGTCCGACGTGGGGTGGCCGGGCTCGTAGATGCCGCCGTAGACGCACCGGCCCATGTGCTCCACGAACGAGCCGAAGGTGCGGCGGTTGACCGGCGCCACCGTGAACGCCGGATCGATCGACAGCTTGCCGTCCTGCATTGCTTCTCCTGTGCTCGGGTGATCACTGGTGGACCGGCGAGTGACTTCCTCGACCCCACCCCGCCGGGCTCGCGGCGTCCCGGGCGTCAGCGGTCCAGCCGGCGCCCGGGATCGACCTCGACCTACTCGCTGAGCTGGTTCTCGAGGTCGGTCTGCGCCTGGTCGAGTGCCTCGTCAGCCGGGACACCTTCCTCGAAGATCTGGCTGTAGGTGACCGTCGTGAACATGTCGTCGACCGCGGGAAGGTTCTCGCTGGTGAAGGAATCGAAGTGGCCGATGTCCCCCCTGTACTGATTGAGCACGTCGAAGAGATTCGTCTGGAAGTACTGGTTGAACTTGTTGTTCGGGTCATGGGTGACCTTCTTGTTCGTCCACACCGACGTGTTCACCGGGTCGAATCCGAGCACCTCCCAGACGGCCACGTTCGCCTCCGGCGACAGCTTCGCGAACGCGAGCCACTCCGTGGCGATCTCCTTGTCAGGAGAACTCTCAGGCACTGCGGTCCCGGTGCCGCCGCCGCCGATGGTCGCAACCTCGGCGTCCTCGAACACAGGCGCGGGTGCGATCGCAATGTCACCCTTCAGGTCCGGCATGTAGTCGACGAAGCGTGAGGTGTACCAGGCGGGGTAGACGATCGCCGCGTAGTCCCCGTCATTGATGGCGCCGTAGGCCTCCTCGGCATCGGGGCTACCTCCGGGAATCGTGGAGATCGCTCCCGCCTCCTGCATCTCCTGCTCGAACTCGAGGGTCTCCACGACCTCGGGGCTGTCCACCGCGACGGTGCCGTCCTCGGCGAACAGGTTGCCGCCCTTCTGCGCGATCATGAGGGGCTCGACCATGTTGACTCCGGTGCTGGCGACCCCGAACTCGCGGCCGGTCTCCTTGTTGTAGGTGGTGCCTGCCTCCTGGAAGTCCTCCCACGTCTTGATGGTCTTGTAGTCGATCCCGGCCTTCTCCAGCAGCGCGGTGTTGTAGAAGGCGACGAAGGCGCCCACGTGGGTCGGGAACCCGCGGAGTACGCCATCTCGGGTGTAGAGGTCGAGACGGGCCTGGACGACGTCGTCCTCGTACGGCTCTGCTGCCTCGGTCAGGTCGGACAGCGGCGACTCGCCGCCCTTGACATAGTTCGAGAACTGGTTGACCTCGATGTCGACGAGGTCCGGCAGCCCGGACCCGGAGTTCACGGCGAGCTGCAGCTTGTTGTGCATGTCCTCGTAGGGATACACCGTGACCTCGAGATCGATGGGCCGGTCCGGGTTTTCTTCGTTCCACCGCTCGGCCATCTGCTCGTAGTAGGTGGCGTGCAGCTCGGCGAACACCCACATCTCGAGGTTGTACCGACCCTCCGCGTCCGGCCCGCCCTCGTCACTGGAGCCGTCGCCACCGCAGGCCGCCAGCAGGAGGGCTGCCGCGAGTCCCGTGGCGAGGAGCGAGGTGAATCTGCGGGATCTAGCCATGATGTGTCTCCATCTCTGTGGTGGTGTCGGTCAGCCCTTGAGCGCCCCGGCCGTCATCCCGGCGACGAAGAACCGCTGGAACAGCAGGAAGAGCACCAGGACGGGGAGGAGCGAGAAGAAGGAACCGATGATGAGCAGCTCGTAGTTGTTCGCATGTGGGGTGAGCAGCGTGTTGAGCCCGATCGGCAGCGTGAACTTCTCCCTCGACCGCAGCACCAGCAGCGGCCACAGGAAGTTGTTCCAGATCACCATGCCGTTGAGGATGGCCATCGCCGCGAAGGCCGGCTTCGCGATAGGGACGACCACTCTGAAGAAGATGCCGAACTCCGTGACGCCGTCGACCCGGCCGGCCTCGAGCAGGTCCTTGGGGATGCCCAGGAAGTACTGCCGGAAGTAGAAGATCGTGACCGAGGCGGCGAGGAACGGGAACACGATCACGGAGTACGAGTCGGCGAGGCCGACGTCGTTCACCATCACGAACAGCGGGAGCATCATGATCTCGAAAGGCACGGTCATGAGCAGCAGCACGGAGATGAACAGGATGTTCTTGCCCCGGAAGTCGTACACCGCGAAGCCGTAGGCGACGAACGAGCTCACCAGGAGGGTGCCGGCCACCTGCGCCGCTGTGAGCAGGATCGAGTTCGCGAACCACCTGAAGTAGGGGCCGGAGTCGGTGAAGAGCATCACGTAGTTGTCCAGGGACAGGGTGGCGGGGTCGATGTCCAGGGAGAGACCCTTGCGAATGATCTCGTTGCCGTCCTGGAATGTGCCGACGAAGATCGCCAGGAGCGGCACGAGCACGATCAGGGTCAGGACGACCAGGAACCCGGTCTGGATGGCAGAGTGCAGGCCCCTCGGGAGTGGGTACTTGCCGCGCCCGCCTCGCTCGGCACCCATCACGAAGCCTCCTTCTTGAAGGTCCCGGTGAGGGTGAGGAAGGTGAGGTTGATGGCCATGATCAGGACGAGGAGGACGACGCCGACGGCGGAGGCGAATCCCAGGTCGTTCTCCTCGATCCCTCGTCGGTAGAGGTAGCCCACGACGGTGAGCCCCTGGTTGTTGGGCGAGTTGTTGCCGGCGTAGAGCATGAAGCTCTCGAGGAACATCGCCAGGCCGCCGTAGATGCTGATCGTCGTCACGTAGATCATGATCGGCTTGAGGTTCGGGATGGTGATGTGGAAGAACTGCTGCACCCGGCTCGCCCCGTCGATGGACGCAGCCTCGTAGTACTCCTCGGGGATCGACTGCATTCCCGCGAGGAAGTAGAGGATGTTGACCCCCGCGTATCGCCACAGGGCCAGCATCAGGAGTGCGGTCAGCCCTCCGAGGTCCTCGCGCAACCACCTGACCGGTCCCGCGCCGAAGAACCCGATGACCTGGTTCATCAGGCCGGAGTCGGTCTCGGCGAACATCAAGCGGAAGATGATGCCGGCGACCACGACCGAGGTGAGCGCGGGTATGAACATCGATGCCTTGAAGACCGCTTTGACGCGCGAACTGCCGATCTTGGAGTTGATCAGCGCGGCCAGCACCAGGGGGATCGGGATCAGGAGCGCGATGGTGAGCACCATGTAGCGGGCGCTGTTGTAGAGCGCCTGCCAGAAGATCCGGTCGTTCCAGAGCCGCTCGTAGTTCTCGGCGCCGACGAAGGTTGCCTGCCCGAACAGCACTTCCTGCGTACTCATCATGAACGTTCGTGCGAGCGGCACCATCCAGAAGGCCAACAGGGTGATCACGAACGGTGCGATGAACAGGTACGGCGCCAGGCGCTGGGAGTACAGCAGGTTCTTCATCCGGCGCGGGCGACGGCCGGATTTCCCGCGGGTCAGGTCGGCAGAGCTCGACGCTTGCCTCTCCGCCGAGTCCGAACCGGGCCGCGACTCCACGGTCGCCGCAGGGGACCTGTCCGTGCTCGTCACGTGACCAGCACCCGCCCCCCGGCGGCCCGGCCGGCGGGGTCGTGGGCCGCAGCGGCCGATCCTTGTGCACACGAACCCGAACCACGCTGGCCCTGGCTGGTCCAGCACACGGTCCTCGTCCCACACGAGCACCTGTCGTCACGGGTCGGCCGACGCATCGCCCCTCCGTATTGGCGGACAAATTAGTTGTGCGAATGAACTTATGCGGTGCCTGCGGTAGCGTCAAGACCCATGCAGCGGATGACAACCACCCCCGGGGCACGTCAGGCCACGCTGCGCAGGCACAACCTCCGGCTCGTGCTGCGGGAGGTGCTCGAGGCATCCGTTCCCCCTTCACGTGCTGACGTCGCCGCGCGCACGGGCCTCACCCGCGCGACCGTTTCGGCGCTCGTCGACCGGCTGGTGGCGGCTGGAATGTTGACCGAGCTGCCACCCGTGACGGGGCGAGGCGCAGGACGACCCGCCGTCCCCCTCGTCGCCGCTGGCGGCACGTTCGCGGCCATCGGCCTGGAGATCAACGTCTCCTACCTGGGCGGCCGGGCTGTGGACCTGTCGGGCCGGACGCTGGCCGAGCGCCTGGAGGTGCGCGACTTCCACCAGAGCAGCCCCAGCAAGGCCCTCGACCTCCTGGCCTCGATGGCACGCGACATGATCAAGGAGATCAGGGCGAGCGGTGTCCGGATCGTCGGCGCGGGCATCGCACTGCCCGGCATCGTCGACCGCGAGCTGGGCACCCTTCGGCTCGCCCCCAACCTTGGCTGGCGCGACCTGCAGCTCGCCGACGTACTGACTCGCTCGCCCTTCTCCTCACTGGAGGTTGTCGAACTGGCCAACGAGGCGAACCTTGCCGCCTGGGCCGAGGCTTGTGCTCACCCTGAGGCCCGGCCGAGCTTCCTCTACGTCTCAGGTGAGGTGGGCATCGGCTGCGGTCTCGTCTACGACGGGCAGGTGTTCCAGGGACGACGGGGCTGGAGCGGCGAGCTGGGACACACGACGGTTCAGCCGGACGGCCCGCCGTGCGCCTGTGGATCTCGCGGCTGCCTGGAGGGGTACGCCGGCCGCGATGCTGTGATGACGGGTGCGGGTCTCGACCCGTTGACGCCCGTGGAGGACCTGCTCGCCCTCCTCGAGGCGGGCAGCGCCGACGCTGGTCGGGCCGTGGATCGCGCCGGCTGGGCCCTCGGGGTGGCCCTGGCCAACGCCGTCAATCTCGTCGACATCGACGAGGTGGTGCTCGGAGGTTTCTACGCCCCACTGGCGGAACGGCTGACACCAGCGGTCGCCGAGCAGCTGCAGACGCGGGTCTTGTCCGCCGCCTGGTCCCGACCCCGGGTACGTCCGGTCGCGAGCGGGCAGCAAACGGCGATGACCGGAGCGGCGCTGTCGGTGCTCCAGAGCCTCTTCGACGACCCCAGTTCATGGGGGGCGGGCGCGGACGCGCCGCCGAGCGTCGGCAGCGCGGCCGCGCAGTAGGCGGACGCCGGAGACCGGGCGCTGCGAACACCTTCCGACGGCGCCGCGCCTCGCCGTGGGGCTGCCCTGCGGGCCGCGACGAGAACGCGCCCGTGACCTCAGGCGATGACAAGGACCTTGTGCCCGCGTCTGGACACGGCCGTTTCGAGTGCCGCAGCTGCCTCGGCAAGGCCAAAGCGGTGACTGACGATCTGCCCCAGGTCGACCGCTCCGCCCTGGGCGAGCCGGATGGCCCGTGGGTACACCTCCCCCATCCGACGCGACATGAGGATGGACAACCCCTTTCGACGCGCCAGGGAGGCCTGGAACGACGTCTGGTCTCCCTCCGGGATACCCACGAGCACGACACGGCCTCCGGGGCGGACTGCCTGGAGGGCGACGTGGACCGCCTGATCGGTGCCGGCCACCTCGAACGACACATCCACGGCTGCGTCTTGTCCTGACCAGGGCGCTCCAGCTTCCAGGAGCTCCTCTGGCGCGAGGACCACCTGCGCCCCCAGGTCGCGCGCCAGGGCTCGGCGATGCGGCAGCGGGTCCACGGCCAGGACGGAAGCGCTGCCGGAGGCCAGGAGGAGCTGGAGGAGCAGGAGGCCGATGGGACCACATCCGACGACCGCGGCGCGGTCACCTGCCCGAACGTGGCCGAGGTCGAGGGCATGGAGTGCTACGCCCAGCGGCTCGAGCAACGCCCCCTCCTCGGCGTTCATCGACTCCGGCAGTGGATGCAGGAGGGACGTCGGCCAGGAGACCAGCTCCTGCAGGCCGCCGTCCTGCTCGCCGTGCCCGGCGAACACGACGTCCGGGCAGAGATGCCTCAACCCGGCGGCACAGGTGGGGCAGCGTCGGCACGGAATGGACGGGTCGACGGCGACGAGCCGGCCGTCGAGCTCTCCGCCCTCGACCCTGCCGGAGAACTCGTGTCCGAGGACGAGGGGCCGCTGCATGCTGGCGTCGCCGATGCTGCCCTCGGAGAACCAGTGCAGGTCCGAGCCGCACAGGCCGATCGCCTGCACCCGCACAAGCGAGCGGCCGGCGGCCTGATGCGGCGGCTGCTCGTCGCGCACCCGCAGGTCCCCGACCCCGTGCAACCTGGCCACCTTCACCGCAGGCCCCCTTTCCGTTTCCGAGCGCCGCCCACGCGGCACGGTCCAGGACCGCCCACGATCCACCGGCCTCAGGACGTGATGTCACGCCGAGTGATCTCACCGTTGACCCGACGGCTCACGTTCAGCGAGTTCCGGTCGCGCAGCAGCTCGGGAAGGAGGCCACCGGGGATGTTCTGGAAGCACACCGGGCGCTGGAATCGTCGTGCCGCCGTGGTGCCGACACTGGTATGGATCGAGCCGACGGTCGCGGGGAACGGCCCACCGTGCTGCATCGCCCACGACACGGCGACGCCGGTGGGCCAGCCGTTCCACACCACGCGGCCGGCCCGGCCTTCCAGCAATGGAAGCAGCCTGGCCGCGACGTCTGCATCGTCGTCGGAGCCGTGCACTGTGGCCGTGAGATTGCCTCGGAAGAGCGACGCCGCGGCGTAGAGCTCGTCGTCGTCCGCGTACTCGACCACGATCGACGTCGGCCCGAAGCACTCTTCCAGCAGCTCCGCGGCATCCTCGATCAGCCGCGGCACGGTGGTCTTGAACAGTGACGCGGAAACCCCTCCCTCCGACTCGTCTCCGGTCACCAGCGCCTCCAGCCCGTCTCGTGCGCGAAGCCTGGCAAGACCCGCTGTGTAGCCCTGGTGGATCCGCTCGTTGAGCATCGGGGCGGCAGCCACGTCCTCGGCGGCTGCCACGATCTCCTTCTCCAGGCCGTGCCCGGTCGGCAGCAGGAGCAGCCCGGGCTTGGTGCAGAACTGTCCCACGCCCAAGGTGTAGGAGGCGACGAAGCCGGCGGCGATCTCGGAGCGCCGCTCCTCGAGGGCGCCGGTCAGGACGAACGCGGGATTCAGACTTCCGAGCTCGCCGTAGAACGGGATCGGATCCGGCCGGTTGGCGGCGACCTCATGCAGGGCCAGCCCCCCGGCCACCGAACCTGTGAAGCCACTCGCCTTGATTCGTGGATCACCCAGGGCCTCGACGCCGACCCGGTCACCGTGGACGACGGCGAGCGTTCCCTCGGGGGCCCCGGCCTCCCGGAGCGCCGTGACCATCACCTCGGCGACCGCCTCGGACAACCGTGGATGGCCGGGATGGCTCTTGACCAACACGGGACAGCCGGCCGCGAGCGCGGAGGCGGTGTCCCCACCGCAGACGCTGAAGGCGAAGGGGAAGTTGCTGGCGGCGAAGACCAGGACCGGGCCCAGTGGGACGAGCATCCGCCGAAGGTCCGGACGGGGAATCGGCTCCGCGTCCGGGTCGGCGGTGTCGATGATCGGCTCGTGCAGGGCTCCTTCCGCGAGGGCCTCGGCGAAGAGCCGGAGCTGCCCGGAGCTGCGGGCGATCTCTCCCCGCAACCGCTGCTCGGGGAGCGCGGACTCCTCCACGGCGAGCGGGACGAGGCGGTCTGCGGCGGCGTCGAGCGAGTCCGCTGCGGCGAAGATCCACGCCGCGCGCTCCGCGGGCAGCGCCGCGGCAACCGCGGGCGCCGCGGCCGCCGCGGCAGTGAGGACCTGCTCCAGCTGGTCTGCGGTGGTATTGGGAAGCTTGGTCATCGGGTCTCCTCGGGCATGGCCTCGGCCACGCGGTCGTTGAGCCACTGGAAAGGCTCCTTGCCACACTCCACTCGATTCACGAGCCTGCCGACCTCCTCGATCTCGATCTCGACGACGTCGCCGGGCTGCAGACTGAACTCCAGCCCGGGGACGATCCCCGTCCCGGTTGCCAGCGCGGCGCCGTCAGGGAAGTAGTTGGCTCGGCACAGGAAGTCCACCAGCTGAACCAGAGGACGGGCGAGCTGAGCGGTCGATGTCTCACCGGCGAATACCTCGGCCCGGTCGCGGCGGACCACCAGGGAGATGGCGAGGTTGGCGGCATCAGGCACCTCCCAGGCGGGCCTGATGCCCGTCGCGAGCGCGGCCGCGCCGGCGAACACCTTGGCCTGGGGAAGATAGAGCGGGTTCTCGCCCTCGATGGACCGTGAGCTCATGTCGTTGCACACCGTGTAGCCGACGATCTCGCCGTACGCGCTCACCACCACGGCAAGCTCCGGCTCGGGCACGTCGTGCCCGGAGTCGGTCCGGATCCCCACGGGCTCACTGTCCGTCACGAGCCGCCAGGCCGGCGCCTTCGGGAAGAGCTCCGGCCGCTCCGCGGAGTACACCTTGTCGTAGACCGACTGCTCCGCGCTCTCCTCCATCCGCGCCCCTCGCGAACGGGCATAGGTCACGCCGGCGCACCACAGCTCGGCGCGGCCGTCCAGTGGGGCGAGCAGGCGTACGGACGCGACCTGGATCGGCTCGCCGGAGGCGGACTCGACGGTCGAGCGCAGCGCGTCGCGCCGCATCGCGAGAATCTCCGCCATGGAGCCGACACCGCTCACCGGCGTGATCCAGTCCTCCCGGCGGACCCCGACCACGGGGCCATCCCCACCGTCGTAACGGACAAGGTGCATCGGCTGCTCCGTCTCTCTCGCTCGGGACCCGGACTCGGGCACCCTTGGGGTACCCGCCAGTGTCGGTACCCATCTCTCAGTGGTTGTGCCGGGGGATGCCCTTGGTCTGCGCCACCCGCTGGTAGGCCACCGCCGGTTCGAGGACCATCCCGTCCGCCATCTGGCCCACCATTGAACGCTGGATCTCCTGCCAGGGCGTTTGTGACTCGGGCACGGGGAACGGGGTGTCCCGCAGGATCGCGCGCCGCGCGGCGAGCTGTTCGTCCGGCAGGAGAATGTCCGCCGTTCCGGCGTTGAGGTCGACCCGAACGCGGTCGCCGGTCTGCAGGAGCGCCAGACCGCCCCCGGCGGCGGCCTCCGGGGAGGCGTTCAGGATCGAGGGGGAGCCGGAGGTTCCGGACTGGCGGCCGTCGCCCATGCATGGCAGGGAGTGCACGCCGCACTTGATGAGTGCGGCGGGAGGCTGCATGTTGACGACCTCAGCGCCGCCCGGGTAGCCGATCGGACCGTTGCCCCGGATGACCAGGATGCAGCCCTCGTCGATCTCGAGTGACGGGTCGTCGATGCGGTCGTGGTAGTCCTCGGGCCCCTCGAAGACGATCGCTCGTCCCTCGAACACGTTCGGGTGCTCGGCGTCGGACAGGTAGCGGTTGCGGAAGTCCTCGTCGATCACGCTCGTCTTCATGATCGCGCTATCGAAGAGGTTCCCCGTCAGGACGAGGAAACCCGCATCCTGCACCAGGGGGTCCTCAAAGGTGCGAATCACCTCGGCGTCCTGGGTGACGACGTCGCGGCAGTTCTCACCAATGGACTTCCCGTTGACCGTGTGCGCGTCCGCATGGATCAGCCCGTGCCGCATCAGTTCACTGACGACCGCCGGCACCCCGCCGGCCCGGTGATACTCCTCGCCCAGGAACCTCCCCGCCGGCTGCAGGTCGACGAGGAGCGGTACACGATGGCCGACCCTCTCCCAGTCCTCGACGCCGAGCGAAACGCCGATGTGGCGCGCGATCGCGTTGATGTGGATCGGTGCATTGGTCGAACCGCCGATTGCCGAGTTGACCACGATCGCGTTCTCGAAGGCCTCCCAGGTCAGGATGTCGGAGGGCTTGAGGTCCTCCTTCACCATCTCGACAATGCGCTTGCCGGTCAGGTAGGCCACCCGGCCGCGGTCGCGATGTGGCGCCGGGATCGTCGCCGATCCGGGAAGGCTCATGCCAAGCGCCTCGGCAAGGCTGTTCATAGTCGACGCCGTGCCCATCGTGTTGCAGTGGCCGGGCGACGGAGCGGACGATGCTACGAGCTCGACGAACTCGGCCTCGTCGATCTCTCCCGCAGCCAGCATCTCCCTGGCCCGCCAGACGATCGTCCCCGAGCCGGTGCGCTGCCCCTTGTACCAACCGTTCAACATCGGTCCCCCGGACAGGACGATGGCGGGAACGTTCACCGTCGCGGCCGCCATGATGCTGGCAGGGGTGGTCTTGTCGCAGCCGGTGGTCAGGACCACGCCGTCGAGTGGATACCCGTACAGGACCTCCACGAGACCGACGTACGCGAGATTGCGGTCCAGGGCGGCCGTGGGGCGCTTCCCTGTTTCCTGGATCGGATGCACTGGGAACTCGAACGCGACCCCGCCCATCTCCCGGATGCCCTCACGCACCCTGTGCGCCAACTCGAGATGGTGCCGGTTGCAGGGCGACAGATCCGACCCGGTCTGCGCGATGCCGATGATCGGCCCGCCCGCCTGCAGCTCCTCCCGGGTGAGGCCCCAGTTCATGTACCTCTCGAGGTAGAGCGCGGTCATTCCGGGGTTGTCAGGGTTGTCGAACCAGTCCTGGCTGCGCAGCCTCCTGCGCGGCTGTCGTCCATCGGCAGTCATGGGCCTCCATACGTCGGCTGACTCCGCATGTTAACCACCGACGTGGATGGCTCTGGCTCGTGAGCGTCGGATGCGGTCGACGCGTAGGCCCGCGGCACGGACTTGTGGTGCCACCCCTCAGACCGATCCGAGCCGATGGCGAGGCGATCGGTGATCTAGCTAGCGGACCGTCCTGGACGAGGTCGGCACCGATGTCCTCGGCATGGAGGCGTAGGCGTGATGCCGGCTCGCCATCCATGGCACGCTTCCTGGAGCTCGCCCCGGAGTCCACGGGCCATCTGCAACTCCGTGCCAGAGACGTCCCTCGCGGTCTTTCCTGGTCGCCCTCTTCCCTGGCCGCCCCTTTGATCTCCTCGTCCACCACCTTGTCGATAGTCCGCTCCAAGATGGCGCGAGAAGGTCGCGTCGCGGCTGACGGGTGACCAGCACCTGGTCGCCGTGGTCAGGACCAAAGCCTGCAGACCGGGGACCCATGGCTCTGGCCCTGGGGGCGACTGATGCCCACGCTGGGACCAGGACAGTCGCCGTGACCGTCATCCGGGCTGACGGCAGGGCGTCGGATCGAGGAGGCAGTGATGTTCGTAGCGGCAGCCGTTCTGATCACGGCAGCAGTGGCGCTCAGCGTGGCGTTCGCGCTGTTCATGCGCTCCTGGGTCCTGAGGGAGAAAGAGACAGAGACACGACTTCATGACCCGCGGACTCACACGATCGCTTATGCGATCCCCAACGGCGTGGACCCGGTCGTCTTCGCGGTCGCCGTCGACAGGGCTGGCTTCACGCATGTGACGGAACGGTTCGGCAATGCCGAGTGCATTCGTGTCGAGTGCCCCGAGGCTGAGCGCGAACACCTCCGAAGCGTGCTGGAATCCATCCCGGTTCCTCAGTACGACGGTTCATCAGTGAGCGCCGCACACGTCGTTTTCGAGGACGAGCGCTAGAAGCCCGAGCCTGGCGCCCCGCCCGGCTGCGCGGACCCGCACTGGAGGACCCTGACCGGGCCCGCTCAGGACCTGGCGGTCGGGTGAGTCAACGCGCTGGCAGCCAATGTCCGACTGCACTGCGGTCGACCACGACGAACCGGTAGTTCCCGGCTGTGACGAGCAGGTCACGCACACCGTGTGCGCTGGGACGCGCTGGCTCAGCGTCAGGAAACGCACCAGACCGTCGCCGTCACCAGCACACAGGACGGCGCCGCGTCGTGCGTTCCGGGAGAGAGCTCGAGCATGACGGCCACCTCATTCGGCCGTGATGGCTCCCAGGACATCGACCTTGCTGGCCCGTCGGGCGGGTCCCACCGCAGCCAGGACACCCACGACCGCCGCAACCACGACATAGATCGCCAGCGTCCCGACCGGCACCCGAAGCTCCGTGATGCCCTCGTCGGTGAGGGCCCGGCTGAGCGCGATGCCGGAGATGGTGCCGAGGGCAATCCCCGTCAGGGCACCGAGCAACGCCATCAGCACCGATTCCCGTCGTACGACGGTCCTGACCTGGCGCCGCGTTCCGCCGACGGCCCGCAGGAGGGCGAGCTCGCGGGTGCGCTCGACGACGGAGAGCACGAGAGTGTTGACGATGCCGAGAATCGCCACCACGACCGCGAGCAGCAGCAGGGCCGTGACGATGCCGAGCAGCCGGTTGACGGAGTCCTGGGCCTTCTGCGTGATGTCCGCGGAGTCGTTGACGGTGACGTTCGGGTAGTCCGCGAGCGCGGCCCGGACCGCTGTCTTGACCTCGAGGGGGTCTGCCCCTGGTGCGGCGGTCAGCAAGATGGCGCCGTCGAGCCTCGAGGTCACGTTGGCGACGAAGTCTGGCATCGTCATCACGTAGGACGCGTTGATCAGGCTGCCCTTGCTGAACGTACCGGCCACGCGCATCGGGACGTCTCCGGTCTCGGCGAAGGTGACCGTCACCGTGTCGCCGGTGTGGAGGCCGAGCTCGTCGGCTGCGCTGGTGCCGACCAGCAGGCTGCCAGGAGCGAGCGCGTCCACGCTGCCGCTCTCGACGCCCAGATCGATGACCTGGCCCAGCCCGTCCGTGTCCATCGCCGTGACCAGTGAGCTCTCGCCGTTCACCTGGGCTGCTGTCTCCCGCAGCTCGACGACGTCGGCGACGTCGTGGCGGGTCCGCAGGAGGTCAGCCACCGACGGACTGATGCCAAGACCTGCACCGGCGGGCTCGAGGATCAGGTCCGACCGGTTACCGGCGGAGACCGCGGCAGAGACCGACTCCTTCAGCGAGGTCGCGGTCACCGCGACCGCAGCGACGACCGTCAGGCCGATCGTGAGCGCCAGGGCGGTCGCTGCCGAGCGCCGCGAGTTCCGGGCGATGTTCCGCGCGGCCATCCGCCACCCGCCGCCGCGGCGTCCGTGATCGGCGAGCCGTGCCATGCCCCGGGCCAGGGTCGGCCCCACCACGACCAGGCCGGCGAAGGTCGTGACGGTGGCGAACACCGTCGGCCAGCGCTGGTTTCCGACGACGGCGCACGCCACGAGCATCGCCAGGCCCACTGAGGTGATGACCCATCCGGCAGTACGCCGCATCCTGCGGTCCGCGCCTCTTGTCGGCTCGAGGTCGCGCAGGGCCTCCATCGGAGCCACGCGCGTGGCCGCCCAGGCCGGAGCGATCGCGGCGACCATCGTCACCAACATTCCGACGGTCAGCGCGACGACGATGGTCCTGGCCTCCAGCGCCGGAGACGTGCTGGGGAGCTCGACGCCGATCATCTCGAGCAGGAGCCGAATGGCCCTGGCGAGGCCGACCCCGAACAGAATCCCGACGACACCGGAGACCAGCCCGACCAGCGCGGCCTCGACGAGGACACCCGAGAGCACCTGCCGGCGGGTGGCCCCCACGGCCCGCAGCAAGGCCACCTCCCGGCGACGCTGTGCGACGAGCACGTTGAAGGTGTTCCAGATGACGAAGGACCCCACCACGACCGAGACGCCGGCGAAGACGAGGAGCACGGTGGTGAAGATGCCGAGTGAGCTGCGCACCGCGTCGGTGCCTTCGGAGGCCACCTGCTCCCCCGTCAGCGCCTCGACGCCGCCGGGAAGGACGCCGGCGATTCTTTCGCGCAGCTCCTGCGCGCTGACACCGTCCGCGGCCCGGACGTCGACCTCGTCGACGACACCGACCTTGCCCAGCGCCCGCTGAGCGGTCGAGAGGTCGAACCCGGCCATGGTCGCGCCCAGCAGGCTGTCGGTCTCTCCGAAGCCGATGATGCCCACCAGGGTGTAGGTGCGCCTGCCGTCCTGCAGCACCACGTCGACGGAGTCGCCGAGCCCGTAGCCGGCCTTCTCGGCGGTACGCGCGTCGAGCGCCATCTCGTGAGCGCCGGATGGCGTGCGCCCCTTGCGGAACCCGGCGGCACCCGCCAACGCCGGGTCCTCGGTGAGGCTGGTGCCGAGCGTCGGTGCGCCGCCGGGCTGGATCGGGTCGCCGTGCTTGTCCAGGACCAGCGCAAAACCGAACACCGACCCCTCCGCGACCGCCACACCCGGGACATCCCGCACGGTCGCGACGATGGCCTCGTCGAGCGGGCGGAGCTGTCCGCCAGTGGTGGTGATGTCGGCGTCGTAGGCGGGTTCGGACTTCACGACCACGTCAGTCCCGGAGGTCAGCCCGGCATACAGCTCGTCGAAGGCCTTCACCATGGTGTCGGAGAGCACGAACGTGCCGGACACGAAGGTGACACCGACCGTGACCGCCGCGATGGTCAGCAGGAGGCGCAGCTTGTTGAGCAGCAGGTTGCGGAGCGACACCCGGAGCATCGTCAGCCGCCCAACCGCCCCATGATGTCCAGAACGCGATCCTTGGTCGGGTCGGCAAGCTCCCGGACGATCCTCCCGTCGACGAGGAAGACCACCCGGTCGGCGTACGCCGCCGCGCCCGGGTCATGGGTGACCATCAGCACGGTCTGGCCGAGGTCGTCGACCACCGAGCGCAGGAACGTCAGCAGCTCAGCGCTGGCCTTCGAGTCGAGCGCACCGGTCGGCTCGTCGGCGAAGACGACCTCGGGCTTCGAGATCAGGGCTCGCCCGACGGCCACACGCTGCTGCTGTCCGCCCGAGAGCTCGGCGGGCCGGTGCCTCAGCCGGTCTCCGAGATTGAGCTTGGCAACCACGGTGTCGAACCAGGCGGGATCGACCGCTCGTCCGGCGAGGTCGGCCGGCAGCGTGATGTTCTCCTCGGCAGTGAGCGTCGGCAGCAGGTTGAAGGACTGGAAGACGAAACCGAGCCGGTCGCGGCGCAGGATCGTCCGGTCCCGGTCTGAGAGCGAGGCAAGGTCGGTGGTGCCGACGAACACCCGGCCACTGGTGAGGGTGTCGAGACCGGCCAGGCAGTGCATGAGGGTCGACTTGCCGGAACCCGAGGGCCCCATGATGGCCGTGAAGCGCCCGGCGGGCAGATCGAGGTCCAGGTTGTCGAGAGCAGTCACCGCCGTGTCACCCGCGCCGTAGGTCCTGGAGGCATGCGTGGCGCGTGCGGCCAACGCGGACGAGCGAGGAGCGGGCCCGTTCTCCGGGACGGCGGGCGGCGCGTTCGACCCGGTTCGCAGCGGTGCCATGCCTCCAGCATGGGGTGACCGCAGCCAGAAGTTCAGGGGCGTGGTGCCCGGCACCACAGGACCTACGGCTCATTCGTGCGGCTACCGGGTTCCCGGGCGTGGTCCGCGCGGCCGGTGAGCCCGACTCGGCGGTCGGGTCACCCGCCACCACTCCCGCTCGCTGCCCGATGCGGGCTGGCGAGGACTGTCCGGGTGGTCGTCGGCGAAGTGGACTGGCGTGTCGCTCCGGGGGATGTCGGTGCCATCCAGCGTGGAGATCACCCACTTCGTCGACGAGTGCCACTCGTCCCCTGCCGACGGGCCTCTCGGCACATGGTTCGCGGACGGCGCGGGGTGAGACTTGAGGCACCATCTCCGCGCGATCGGCGAACCCACCATGACGTCGGACCTGACCGCCTCGCCGGCCCCCGAGCTGTGCCTGTTCTGGCTTCCTCTGGGCGCCGATGGAAATCCGGCAGTCCGGTGGTGCGGCCGCGCGTACGAAGCACTCGTGGCTCGGCGAGACCATCGCGAACGCCTGAGGCTCTTCCACTCCGCGCTGCGGGTGCGGCTGCGTGGAGCGGCCTGGGTGGTGGAGATGGCGCCCGCGTGGAGCCCAGGTGAGTCCGATCGCGGCGTCGTCCGTGAGGGCCCGGTCGGGTTCGCCTGGCTCGGTCGGTCTCGACTCTTCCGCTACGAGATCCGTCGCTGGCCCAACGGCCTCATCCCTGACGTGGACCAGGCCGTCGAAAGTCCGGTTGATCTCCGGGCCACTGAGTCGCAAGCGCGTGCGCTGTTGGAACTCGTCCCCGAGTGCCCGACCCCGGTGTGGGGCCGGGACGGTCTCGGCGCCGGTGACATGTGGAACTCGAACTCCGTGGTTGCGTGGCTGCTGACGCGGGTCGGACTGGCCGGCGACGCCCTCGTGCCCCCCTGCCACGGCCGAGCGCCGGGGTGGCGGGCAGGCGTCGAGGTCGCCCTCCGCCAGGTTGACGGGCACGTGACCGGGATCCCCACCCGGGCCGGTATCGACGCGACGGTGGCGCATCGTGAGCGAGCTTGAGCTGTGGCAGTCGATGGGCGTCGCCCTGGCGATCGGCCTCCTCATCGGCGCGGAGCGCGAGCGGGCCAAGCCGGGCGGTGGTAGCCCAGGGGTCAGGACGTTTGCCCTCATCGCCGTACTGGGGGCGTTGGCCGCCCAGCTCCCCGCGGTCGTCGCGGTTGCGCTGGCCGGAGGCGCCGTGCTGCTCGTCGTGGTCGGCTACTCGTGGTCCAGGGACCCCGGGATGACCAGCGAGGCGGCCGCGATCGCAACCCTCGGTCTCGGGGCTCTCACCGTGACGGAACCGGCTCTCGCGGTCGGACTGGCGGTGGCGATCACCGTGCTGCTCGTTTCCCGGGAGTCTCTTCATCGGTTCGTCCGGGAGACGGTGACCGACCGCGAGCGGGTCGACGCGCTGAAGTTCTTCGTGGCGGCGTTCGTCGTGCTGCCACTGCTTCCGACGGGGCATGTCGGACCGTACGGCGTGTGGGTACCGCAGCGGATCTGGCTCCTGGTCGTGCTGATCATCGGCATCGGCTGGGTCGGGTACGTGGCGACGCGGATGCTGGGGACCCGTCGGGGGCTCATGGTCGCCGGCATGGCCGGCGGGTTCGTGTCGGGCACGGCCACCACGGGGGTGATGGCGGCCAAGTTCCGGCGCTCGGAGGCGCCTCTGCGGGGAGCTCTGGCGGGCGCCGTCCTGGCGAGCGTCGGGACGCTGCTGCAGCTGGCACTGGTCATCTCGTTCGTCGAGCCGCGCGTCACGGTCCGACTGCTGCCGGCGGTGGTCCTCGGCTCCCTGGTGATGGTCGTGGAGGCGTGGTGGCTGGGCCGCACACCCTCGATGTCGGACGAGCCGATCGAACCAGCGGGGCGACCCTTCGCCCTCGTTCCTGCCCTGGTCCTGGCCGGAATCATCTCCCTGGTGCTGCCGCTGGCGATCTGGCTCGAGCAGCGCTACGGCGCCGTGGGTTCGATGGCGGCGACCGCGGCCGGGGCACTGGCCGACGTGCACGGCGCGAGCGTGGCGATGGCGAGCCTCGTGTCAGCCGGAACGGTCTCCGTCGGGACCGCCATCGTGGCCATCGGCGCCGGCCTCCTCACCAACACCTTCTCGAAGGTCGTCGTGGCTGCCGCCGCGGGCGGTCTGCGCTTCGCCGGAGCTCTGACGCTCTGCTTCCTCCCGGCGGTTGTCGTGGTCGGTGGATGCCTGGCGGTCGCCTGAGCGGTTCAGTCCAGCAGGACGCGCTCGCCGTAGACAGGGACGATGGCGCACCACCCGAGCTCGGAACGGATGCGGTCCGCGAGCTGGGCGGCAGCGGGTTGTTCGCCGTGCACGACGTAGACGGTGCCCGGTGCGCCCGGTGCGCGCCTGAGCCAGCCGATGGTCTCGTCGGCGTCGGAGTGGACCGAGAAGTCGGGCACGGACACGACCTCGGCCCGCACCGGGACGTAGCGACCATGGATCTTCACCTCGCGCGCACCGTCCAGAAGGCGTCGTCCACGGGTTCCCTCGGCCTGGAATCCGGTGAGGACGACGGTGTTGCGGCGGTCGGGGAGCTGGTGCGCCAGATGATGGACCACGCGTCCACCGGCCGCCATGCCCGATGCGGAGATGATGATGCTGGGGGACGCCGGCCGGTTGAGGCGCCTGGAGTCGTCGGCGGTCCGGGTGGCGTGGAGGTCTCCGGCCTCGAAGATGTCACGACCGCGGTTGAGCTCGGGCCGGAGCTGCTCGCTGCGTGAGTCGAGTGCCCGCTGGTACACGTCGAGCGCGGCGAGGGCCATGGGGCTGTCCACGAACACGGGGACGTGAGGGACCTCGCCGGACCGCATCAGTCGTCGAAGCTCGATCAGCACCAGCTCGGTGCGGTCCACGGCAAACGCCGGGATGAGCACGCTGCCCCCGCGCTCGATCGTGCGGCGTACGGCGTCGGCCAGGACTGACGGGTCGGGTGTCGGGTGGAGACGGTCTCCGTAGGTGGACTCGACCACGATGGTGTCGACCCGGGGAGGGTCCGCAGGTGGACGCAGAAGTGGATGGTGCCGTCGGCCGAGGTCGCCGCTGAAGAGCACCCGATGCCCGTCGACCTCGAGCGTCGCGGTTGCCGAGCCGAGAATGTGTCCGGCCGGCCTGAGTGTCACCGTGCTGGTCCGGCCGACTGGATGCGGCGTGTGGAGGGTGACTGTGCGGATCAGCGGGAGCGTCCGTTCGACATCACCATGGTCATACAGGGGCAGAGCGGGGTGGTGCTTGGAGAAGCCCAGCCGGTTGGCATAGGCGGCGTCCTCCTCCTGGAGGTGAGCGCTGTCGCGGAGCACGATGGCCGCGAGCTCGGCTGTCTCTGCGGTACACGTCACCACGTGGTGGAACCCGTCGTGGACCAGCCTCGGCAGGTAGCCCGTGTGGTCCAGATGCGCGTGGGTGAGGACGATCTCGTCGATCGAGGCGGGGTCGACGGGGAACGGGGCCCAGTTTCGCCTGCGCAGCGCAGGCAGGCCCTGGTAGAGGCCGGCGTCGACGAGGACCCGAGCGCGGTCGCCCTCCACCAGGAACCGGCTGCCGGTGACGGTGCCCGCGGCGCCCAGGAAGGTCAGAGTGGGGTCGGTCATCGGATCACCTTGGGACGCTCGAGTGGGTCCTCCCAGGAGAGGAGCCGGCGCGTCACACCGGCTGTGCGGCGGAGTCCTGGTGGGAGTGCCGCCTCCAGCCCCGCACGGGCCGAGGGTCCACCAGCATCACCGGGCACTCGGCCTCGCGCAGAACTGCTCGGGCGATCGGCCCCAGATGGGATCCGATCGGCACGAGCGAGTCATGCCGGCCGATCACCAGCAGGTCCGTTTCCCGGCTGGCCCCGATGAGCGCGTCGGCCGGGTAGGCGTGACGGGCCGCGATCTGCACCGGCACCCCTGCGAGGCGATCGCCGAGCGTGCCGAGCACGGCCTCGATCTCGGCGGTGGCGCGGGCAACCCACTCCTGGTTCTCGGTACGCGTGAGGATGATGTCGTCGTAGGCACTGGGGAAGGTCCAGGTGTGGAGGACGTGCAGGACGGCGCCACGGCTCTTCGCCGCATCGGCCGCGGCACCCAGGACCGGCGCTGCCCGCTCCGGGACGTCGACGCCCACGGTGACGGCCGGGAAGTCACCGTGCGTGCGGGCGCGTGACCAGTGGGTCGGGACGGAGACGACGGGCACGCGGGCATGGGCGGCCACGCTGCTGGAGACCGAGCGGGTGACGACGCGCATCATGCTCGAGAGGTCCCGGCGCTCGAGGACGATCATCCGCGCGTCCCTGGCCAGGTCGACCAGCGTGGGAACGACGGCTCCTACGCGCAGCTCGGCGGTCACCGGCACACCCTCGACGAGGTCGTGCGCACGCTCCATGGCCGCGTTCAGAGCGGCCCGGCCGACGCGTTCGAGGTCGGTCTCTGCCACCAGGGGCATCTCCGGGCCGGTGGCGAGGAGGTGAACGGCGTGGACCAGGTGCAGGCCGCACCCGTCACGCACGGCCTCACCAGCAGCAAACGCCAGGGCCGCCTCGATCGGACCGTGCCCGACGGCGACGACAACGGGGTGCGGGTTCTGCTCAGTCATGACGGCCTCCCGGATCGGTGGGTGCTTCCAGTTCCACCGTCCTCGGCACCCCGTCTCCGGGCCTAGGGACCAACGGCCCCTGATGCCGGTCGGATGCCCTTGATCCGCAGCCGCGCATCCGCGCAGGCGCCAGCCTCATCGGGGCTCCGCGGTCAGGACGACGTTCGAGGCATACTCCCCGGTGGCGGCGTCGTAGTCCTCGCAGGTGACGACGACCAGCCGGTGTTTCCCATGCTGGGAGAACAGGTTCGCGGCGCGGGCGGCCAGCGCGGGCTTGCTGACCACCCGCACGGAGGTCACCTCGTAGGCGAACCCCGAGACGCGGGCCGTCGCGCCGACTGGCACGGATTCGAGGTCGTCCAGCTCCCCGCCGCCGGTGTGGACGGTGTGCCCGACCAGCAGCGTGACGCCATGGCGCGCACCAACAGGTCGCCCCCACCAGCCGAGGACCCTCGGGTCGGGCGGGGGAAGCAGCTCGGTGCCGGTCAGGGTCAGCGGCACCACGGGCGCGTCGATCCCCGCCATCCGCAGGTGCAGGGGGGTGGCGGGGACCGGGGAGAGGATGGTGGCTTCGACCCATCTGTGCGCGGGGGTGGCCGAGGGCAGCAGCGGCTCCGTCTCAGCCGCTCCGCAGGCGATCAGTGTGACCGTTGCGAAGAGGCTGATCAGGAGCCGCTTCACCTCACAACCCCGCATCGATCGAGACGGGGACCGCCGGAGCGGCCGGAGTGCTCGCCTTGGGCGGCGTGCTCACCGAGGGCGGCACGTCGGCGGCCGGGTTGACCCCAGGCGGGGTTTCCCCGGGCGGGGTTTCCCCAGGCGGGGTTTCCCCAGGCGGGGTTTCCCCAGGCGGGGTGCCCGGCGTGTTGACCCGCGTGTAGACCGACCACCGGTACTCGGTGACGGTGCCGTAGGTCGTCAGCTCGTAGCGGAACTCCTCGTGGGTCACCGCGTCGTGGTGCTCGACGACCTCCTCGACCGGGTGCACGTAGTAGAACCACGAAGCGTTCGACGGCGAGTTGCCGGTCACGTGCAGGCTCTCGTTGAGCCACGTCGCCGACACCAGGTGACCTGGCGGCTCTTGCTCAGTGTTGGCCTGCCAGTCCGCGTGCGGAGGAACCACCGTCGGCGGGTCGTCCACCCCACGGTTGCCACCGTTCCACGAGTAGTGCTGGCCTGGCTGAGCCTCGACGATCACCTCATCGTGGGCCTCGACGTCGGTCACGGTGCGCTGGTCGATCTGGACCCAACCCTCACCGGGGGACTCGAGAACCCAGTCGGTGGTCTCGGTGGTACCGGCACCCTCGACCTCCTGCTCGAAGCGCTCCCCGATCTGAGTGACGTTGAGCAGGTTGTCCTCCCCGGCCTGTCCGTCAGGATCGGCGGGCGGGTTCGGGTCGGTCTGCCAGTCGGTGAACGAGGACCACGTCCACGCACCGATCACCGGATCCGTTCCGGGGTCAGGTCCTGCGTTTGTGGCGCTGGCGGTCGCACCGGTGGCCGTGAACACGGACGTCAGTGCGAGGGCTGCCAGGGTCGCCATCGTCTTCGTCATCATGGTGTCCCCTCCTCAGGGGTTGTGCCCGTCGGTTGGCGGGTCGTCAGTGGGGTGCGCTTCGCCTGCGGGCGTCGGTCACCGGGCAGCGCGTAGCCGGCGCCGAGCTCTCCGGTCGCGGGTCGCAGGGCGTTGGGGAGGGAGCGGCACCGGCTGCTGACGCACAGGTCGCGGCTGCGGTCGCCGAACGGCGCCAACAGGCATCCCTGCTGGAAGTCCGAAGTGCTCTTCGAGGCGTCGCCCAAGGCCTGGTGGTAGCCGTGGTTCCGGCTGGGCCTGCCCCGAGCACGAGCGGCTTCTTCATCGGGGATCGCTTCCTTGTCCCCCCAGTCCACCCGTTATTGAGGGCGATGGGATCTGGCGTACGTCCCGTGTTGAGCGCCGTTGGGCCTCTCATCCCGGTCGCCGACCCGCACGGAGTGCCGGTCGTTGGGGGGCAGACCGCTGGCGAGGGTGTCGAAGGACCCGAAGCCGCGGAGACCTTCGGCTCTGCCCACCCCGTGCCGGGGAGAGAAGCATGGAGGGTGCAGCAGGACTGGCCCTGCCGTCTGCAGACGAAGGAGGCCGCAGATGAGTACCCAAGTAGCCAGGCCGAGTTCCGGTACCCCGGAGTCGACCGGGCGTCGTACCGTGAGCGGGCTGGCACTGCCGGCCCTCACCGCCCTGGTGGTGGGGTCCATGATCGGGAGCGGCATCTTCGCCCTCCCGTCCCAGATGGCCGGGAGCGCGGCCCCGGGTCCGCTCCTGATCGGCTGGATGATCACGGGGGTCGGCATGCTGATGCTCGCCTTCGTCTTCCAGGGGCTCGCGGAGCGCAAGCCCGATGTCGACGGCGGCGTCTACGGGTATGCGCGGGCAGGCTTCGGTGAGTACGTCGGCTTCACGTCTGCATGGGGTTACTGGGTCAGCGCCTGGGTGGGCAACGTGGCCTACCTCGTGCTGCTGATGTCCACCCTCGGCTTCTGGTTCGACGGGTTCGAGGGTGGAACCACCACCGTCGCCATCGTCGGCGCCTCGGCCCTGCTGTGGCTCGTCCACTTCCTGACCATCAGCGGCGTCAAGAACGCCGCGGCGGTCAACGTCGTCGTCACGGTGGCCAAGGTCGTCCCGATCCTCACCTTCGTCGCGATTGCCGCTGTCGGGTTCAGCTCCGGCATCTTCACCGCCGACTTCTGGGGCCACGACGCCGGGCTCGGCACCACGATGGACCAGGTCAAGAACATGATGCTGGTCACCGTCTGGGTGTTCATCGGCATCGAGGGCGCGAGCGTCTACTCCAGGCGGGCGCGGCAGCGCAAGGACGTCGGCCGCGCCACCGTGCTCGGCTTCGTCGGCGTGCTCGGCCTGCTGCTCGCCGTCAACCTGCTCTCCTACGGCCTGATGGCGCAGTCCGACATCGCCGGTCTCTCCGACCCGTCCATGGCCGGGCTGCTCGAGAACGAGGTCGGGTCCTGGGGTGCCGGCTTCATCTCCGCCGGGCTCGTGGTCTCGCTGCTCGGTGCCCTGATCGCCTGGGTGCTGCTGGCCGTCGAGATCCTGCGTCTGCCCGCGGGCGAGAACGTCCTGCCCAGGACGTTCGCCAAGGAGAACCGGCACGGAGCACCCGTGAACGCGCTCTGGCTGACCAACCTCTGCGTGCAGGCCATGCTGCTCTGGACGCTGGTCAACGAGAACACCTACACCGACCTGGTCTACCTGGCCACGTCGCTGATCCTGCTGCCGTACCTGTGGTCCGCAGCGTTCCAGGTGAAGCTGGCCGTGACAGGCGAGACCTACGCCGACGGGCACGGTCGCACCCGCGACCTGCTGGTGGGCGGCGTGGCCCTCGGCTACGCGGTCTGGCTGGTGTACGCCGGTGGGTGGCAGTACCTGTTGATCGCGGCCCTGTTCTACCTCGTCGGCACCGCACTCTTCGTGTGGGCCCGGGTCCAGAGCCACCAGCCGGTGTTCACCACCGTGGAGCGGATCCTGGTCGCTGTCGTGGCCGCCACGTCGGTCGTGGCCGTCATCGGCCTCGTCCAGGGGTTCGTTTCGGTATGACCACGACGACCGCAGCCCCACGCGTCGGGGTCTGGTCCGAAGCGGGCAGGCTCCGACGCGTGATGGTCTGCTCTCCGGGGCTCGCCCACCTGCGGCTGACCCCGGACAACTGCGACTCGTTGCTCTTCGACGACGTCCTCTGGGTCAGCCAGGCCCGGCGTGACCACTTCGACTTCTCCGCCAAGATGCGGGACCGAGGGGTCGAGGTGCTCGAGATGCTCGACCTGCTGGCCGATGTCGTCCGTGATCCGCGTGGGAGGGCGTGGGTGCTCGACCGTCGCATCACGGAGGCGCAGGTGGGATCTGGCCTCGTCGAGCCGGTTCGGGCCTGGCTCGACGAGCTGCCGGCCGAGAACCTGGCGGAGTACATGATCGGCGGCCTCTCCTTCGATGAGGTTCCCGACGACGCCGGCGGGCCGTTCCTGACGGCACTGCGTTCCCAGGAGGACTATCCGTTCCTCCTGCCGCCACTCCCCAACACCCAGTTCACACGTGACAACAGCTCGTGGGTGTTCCAGGGGGTGACCCTGAACCCGATGCACTGGCCGGTACGTCGGCAGGAGACGCTCCTGACCGCGGCGATCTACCGGTTCCACCCGGCCTTCTCGGACGAGGACTTCCCCGTCTGGTTCGGTGACCCCGAGCAGCGACCGATCGACCAGGGCGCCGCCACCATCGAGGGCGGCGACGTGATGCCGATCGGTCACGGAACGTTGGTCGTCGGCATGGGCGAGCGCACCTCGCAGCAGGCCGTGACCCAGCTGGCCCGGTCACTGTTCAAGGCAGACGCCGTCGAGCGCGTCATCATGGCCTGCCTGCCGCGCTCGCGAGCGGCGATGCATCTCGACACCGTGTTCACCTTCTGCGACCGCGACGTCGTCACCGCCTTCGCGCCGGTCGTGGACCGGATCAACACCCTGGTTCTCCACCGGGACGACGCCAGTCCGACCGGGATGGCCATCCGCCAGGAGGACCGGCCCTTCGTCGATGTCGTCGCCGAGGCCCTCGGTGTGCGGCTGCGCGTCGTCCCCACCGGCGGAGACAGGTGGGGTGCCCGGCGCGAGCAGTGGGACGACGGGAACAACGTGCTGGCGATCGAGCCCGGCGTCGTCATGGGCTACGACCGCAACACCTACACGAACACCCTGCTGCGCAAGGCCGGCGTCGAGGTCATCACCATCGACGCCAGCGAGCTCGGCCGCGGCCGGGGAGGCGGTCGTTGCATGAGCTGCCCGATCCTGCGCGACCCGATCGACTGAGGGAGTCCCGGTCAGCGAGCAGGGCGTTCGTCGACGATGCGTCGCATCTTTCCCACGGATCGTTCGATCGAGGCCGGTTCGACGACCCGCACCGCCACCGAGACGCCGATCGACCGCTTGACCAGACCCTCGAGATGTCGCCCGGCGTCCGACGCAGCCTCGACGGGCGTCGCTCCGCGCCGTTCGACCATCACGGTCATCGAGTCGAGGTGGCCTTCTCGCTGCAGGACGCACTGGAAGTGCGGGGACAGCTCGGGAGTGGCGAGGATCAGCTCCTCGATCTGGGTCGGGAACAGGTTCACGCCGCGCAGGATGACCATGTCGTCGGTCCGGCCGGTGATCTTCTCGATACGCCGCATGGAGCGAGCCGTGCCGGGCAGCAGCCTGGTCAGGTCGCGGGTCCGGTACCGGATGACGGGCATGGCCTCCTTCGTCAGCGACGTGAGGACCAGCTCTCCCTCCTCCCCGTCGGGCAGCACCTCGCCGGTGACGGGGTCGATGACCTCCGGGTAGAAGTGGTCCTCCCACAGGTGCAGGCCGTCCTTGGTCTCCACGCACTCGCTGGCGACGCCGGGGCCGATCACCTCCGACAGCCCGTAGATGTCGACCGCGTGCATGTCGAGCCGCTCCTCGAGCTCGTGCCGCATGTCGTTCGTCCACGGCTCGGCGCCGAAGATCCCCACCTTCAGCGAGGTCGAGCGCGGGTCGACGCCCTGCCGCTCCATCTCGTCGACCAACGAGAGCATGTACGACGGCGTCACCATGATGATGTCCGGCTCGAAGTCCTTGATCAGCTGGACCTGCCGCTCGGTCATGCCGCCGGAGACGGGAATGACCGTGCAACCCAGGAGCTCGGCACCGTAGTGCGCACCGAGGCCGCCGGTGAAGAGGCCGTAGCCGTAGGCGTTGTGCAGGATGTGCCCCCGCCGCCCACCGGCTGCCCTGATGCTGCGGGCGACGACCCGGGCCCAGGTGTCGAGGTCCCTGGCCGTGTAGCCGACGACGGTCGGCTTGCCCGTCGTACCAGAGGATGCGTGCACGCGCGCGACTTGCTCCCGCGCAACCGCGAACATGCCGAAGGGATAGTTCGCACGGAGGTCCGCCTTCGTGGTGAAGGGCAGCTTCGCCAGGTCCCCCAGCGTCTTGACGTGGCCGGGATGCACACCAGCGGCCTCGAACGACGCACGGTAGTGCGGGACGTGGGCGTAGGCGTGCCGCAACGACCACACCATCCGCTCCGTCTGGAGCGCCCGCAGCTCGTCGATCGATGCCGTCTCGATCGGCTCGAGGTCTCCCGGACGGGGGCTGAGGTCTTCCACGACTGGCTCTCCTTGCTCGACCTGCGCTGCGGGCCCTGCCGCCGCGCCCTCCGGCACGAGTGCACACGGTCGGCGGGCGCGACCCGGTACGCCGGCGCACTCCATCTCGGGGGTCGCCGATCCGTCACCTACCTCGAGCGAACGTTAGATCCACGGGCAGGTCAACAGGCCAGGCCACGCGATCGGGCGACCGCCCAGCGGTCGGAGGGTCAGGGGCGCTCGGGTCGACGTCCACCTGGAGTGGGAGGTGCCTGACCAGCCGACCACAGCTGCTCCGGAATGCCTCCGTGCCGGGCCACCAGCTCGTCGAGCATCTGCTGCCGGACCTCGATGAGGACCGTCGCGTCCGCCACGGACATCGAATGTCCCAGCGCCCGGCCGGACACGACCCACGCCGTCCACAGCTCCGCCTCCACCCCCGAGAGCCCACGTGGGAGCGCCGGGCCACGCCGGCGGAGCCGGCACCACCTCACACACGGCGGTGAGGTCACGCCCAGCAGGAGCACCCCTGCGAACCAGAACCGCCCGAACACGAGGAAGGGCAGGACGAGTCCAAGGACGGCCACGGCACCGAGCCCCGCGCTGCGGAGGACGGCGCGGCCGAGGTCGGTCTCGGGCAGGGTTTCCGACGAGAGTCGGCCGCCGACACCCATGAGGGCTCCGAGTGCGCCGACCGAGATGACCAGGGCCGTCACCGACCCGGGCGGCGATGTGGCCAGGCCGCCGAGCAGGCCGACGGTGCCTGCGGTCCCGCACACCAGCCACCACATGGGGTCACCTCACCGACAGTCGCGGTGGACGCTCCCGATCGCGATCGAACTCCTCCAGCCTGACGCGCGACCCTCGCGGGTTGCAGGGCACTTGGTCCCGAGGGCGTCGTCCGACCGGCCCGGAAGCACCACGAACCAAGGGCGCTCCCAGACCGCTCAGGGTCAGCGGCGGACGAGGACCCGGGACAGGAAGCCCCCGGAGTGACACCCGGCCTCCGGGTGACCGGGACAGCGGTCGGCACGGGGCACCTGGCCTTCCCCTCGGAGCTGGCTGCCGACGTCTCCACCAAGGGCCGGGGACGTTCCCACCTGTGGGCCGGCCCCCGGCTCTCGCTGGCTCATGCTCGTCCACGGGCCAGGAGACCGTGACGAGCGATCCGCGATCCGCGATCCGCGATCCGCGGCCCGCCAGCCGGGCATGCGACACCGCCGCGCCCCCGCCGTGGACGGCAACCGGATGCTCGCGTCCAGCGATTGCCCCGTGACGCGCGTCAGCCGTCGACCTGATCGGCCAGGAGCAGATCC
>NZ_DASSXS010000025.1:0-2639 GCF_035703625.1 Nocardioides sp.
GCACTCGCCCAGGGCCGCACCCTTGTGGACGAGCACACCTCGTGACCTGAGCTCGTGGCGGCGGGCGCTGGTGCCCGCCGCGCTGCTCCCGCTGCTGGTCGGCGGGTGCTCCAGCGACGAGGACCCAGCGCCGGCAGGCGAACCTCGCCAGGAGCGGAGGACGGGCGAGCCTCGGGCGCAGGTGGCCAGGGCGCTGGGCCGCACCCTCGAGGCGCGGGCGGCGGCCGTCCGCAGTGCCGACCGGGCCGCGTTCCTCGCCGGCGTCGCCGCCGGGGACGCCGCGTTCGTGGCCGACCAGGCGTCGTACCTCGACAACCTGGACCAGCTGCCGTTGGCGCGGTTCGGGTACTCCCTCGAGCCCGGGAGCATCGTCAGGTCCGGACGCGGCTACTGGGCCACGGTCGGGGTGACCATGCAGCTCGACGGCTACGACGCCGGGCCGGTCGTGGCTCCCGACCGCTACCTCTTCACACCCGCCGGGAGGGGTCGCTTCGTCGTGGCCTCGGTGAGCGACCGGGACTGGGAGTCGCGCAACGAGGTCGAGCCGCAGCCCTGGGACCTGGGGCCGGTCACGGTGCGCACGGGCAGCGGTGTGCTCGGTGTCTTCGACGCCGGCAGCGAGGCGTCGGCCGAGGCGGTCATCTCCGAGGTCGAGGAGGGGCTCTCCGCGGTCGCCGCCGAGATCCCCTACGAGTGGGACGCCCGGGCCGTCGTCTACGCGCTCGACGACCCGACCTTCCTGTCCGGTCTCGACAACGTGCCCGGATCCGACCCGCTCAGCCTCGACGCGGTGTCCTTCGAGGTGCTGGCGGGTCGGGCTGCGCGGACGGTGGCGAGCACCCGGGTCGTGCTCAACCCGGACCTGGTCGCCGACGCCGGCCCCAGCCCCGGGCGCGGCCGGCTGATCCGGCACGAGCTGACCCACGTCGCCATCGGGTCACGCGCGGTCGACGTCCCGACCTGGCTCAGCGAGGGGCTGGCCGAGTACGTCTCCGTCCGTCCCCTGGCGCCGGAGGACCGGGCGATCTCCGGGGCCGCCCTGGCCGCCGCCGAGGACGGGCTCTCCGAGCTTCCGACCGACGCGGACTTCGGTGGACCCGACGCCGAGGCAGGGTACGGCGTGGCCTGGTGGGCTTGTGAGTACCTCGCCGAGACCTACACCGAATCGATCCTGTGGACCCTCCTGGAGGCCATGGCCCAGGACCCCCCTGACGACGCCCTGCGGGACCTCGTCGCCCTGGACGAGTCCGAGCTGGCCCGGCACGCGGGTGAGCTGATGCTCGACACCTACCGGCCGGGGTCGCGCTGACCCGTCACAGCACCCTGACCGGAGTCCGCCGGGTCGTGAAGTCCCACACCCGCAGCGACATCGCCCGGCTCAGGCGGATGCAGCCGTGGGAGCGCGCGAAGTTGGTGCCGAGGAACCAGTCGGGATGGATCTGGCGGCCGTTGGACTGGTAGGTCGGGATCCGGTGGAAGCCGATCCCGCACGGGGCGAAGCGGACGAAGTTGTGGAGCCACACCCCGCCGCTGGTGGTGGTGTTGCGCTTGATCCGGGCGGCCCGGCCGCAGTACGAGCCGGTGGGGTGCCAGCCCTTCGCCAGCTCCGACGGAAGGTCGACGACGCCACCCTGGGCGAGGACCGTGCCCCTGGGGCCGACCAGCCAGACCCAGTTCTGTGCCTGGCTCAGCACGATCCGGCGGCCTGTTCCGGAGCGCCGCGGCACCGGTCGCACGTCGCAGCGCCGGGCATCCGCGCGGTGCAGTCGTTGGCGCACCCGCGCGGTCAGCCGCCCGGTCGGGGCCATTGCGTGCCGAGACTGGAAGCGCACCACGGCCGAGCGCGTGTGCGGGCCGACGCTGCCGTCCGCGGGCCCCGCGTGGCAGTGCAGGGCGTTGAGGCGGCGCTGGGCCTTGACCGCCCAGGCGTCGGCCGCAGCCGACGGCCCGGGCACGTGCACCAGTGCGCACGCGACCAGGAGGGGGACCAGCCGGGCGAGGAACAGACGGGGCATGGGACAAGTCTGGGTGCGGCTCGGCTCCTGCGGTAGCCCCCATGACCGGAACAGCGGACCGCCGGTGCAGGACCGCCTCGTCGTACCCCTCCCCGACGGAATATGTTGCTGGTCATGGACCTCTTCCGCACCAAGTCCGTCGAACAGTCGATTGCCGAGACCGACGAGCCGGAGCACCGTCTCAAGAAGAGCCTCGGCGCCCTGGACCTCACGGTGTTCGGCGTCGGAGTCATCATCGGTGCCGGCATCTTCGTGCTCACCGGGACCGTCGCGGCCACCAACGCCGGGCCGGCCGTGGCGATCTCGTTCGCGATCGCGGGCGTGGCGTGTGCGCTCGCGGCGCTGTGCTACGCGGAGTTCGCCTCGACGGTGCCGGTCGCCGGCAGCGCCTACACCTTCAGCTACGCGACGTTCGGCGAGCTGATCGCGTGGGTCATCGGGTGGGACCTCGTGCTGGAGTTCACCGTCGGCGCCTCCGCACTGGCAGCCGGCTTCTCCGGCTACCTCCAGAACGTCCTGGCCGACACCCCGTTCGAGATCCCGACGTCGATCGGCTCCGCGGCGGAGGGAGTCGTGGACCTGCCCGCCATGCTCATCGCCCTGCTGGTGGCGGGCGTGCTGATC
>NZ_DASSXS010000119.1:0-10082 GCF_035703625.1 Nocardioides sp.
GGCACGACCCGCCCATGACCAGCAGGTCGCCGTGCCCCAGCTCGAAGGAGATCGACTCGCCACCTCCGCGCGGACGCAGGGCCAGCCGTCGCGGGTCGCCGAGGGACACGATCGCCACGAGGGTGTCGTGGGTCCGGCCCCTGCCGATGGTGTCGCCGTGCCAGGCGACGCTGTCGCGGCCGTCGCGGTAGTAGCAGCAGCCCGCGGTGACGAACGCCTCCCCGAGGACCGGGAGGTAGTGGTCGGACAGCGCCGACCGGGCCTCCACGAGCGTCGGGTGGGGGAGCGGCTCGCCGACGGCGTAGGTGTGGACGAGTCGCGGGACGTCGACCACGCGGTCGTACATCTGCCGTCGCTCGGCGCGCCACGGGACGTCGGCGACCATCGTGGCGAAGACGTCGTCGGCGCCGGGCAGCCAGTTGCGCCGGCAGTCGACCCAGGCACCACGGGTCAGGTCGGTCCGCTCGACGCCGGCCAGGGAGGGCCGGTGGGAGACGCCGGGGTCGAAGAGGGTTCCCTGGAAGTCCACGAGCCCAGGATACCCCAGAATCGAACAAAGGTTCGATACTCGGGCCGTGGGTGCGGACCTGCGGAATACGAAGCACTTTGGTTGAACGAGCAACGGAATGCATGCGCCTGCAGGACAACGCAACGATATCGGTTGCCAAGTGCGACTTTCTTAAAGTCTTTCCCAAGCAGGGGACGACGTGACCAGACCAGTCCTACAGTTGCCAATGTGAACAACGTCCTGTCGGCCGGCCGAGAGCTGAAGCACGTCCAGGTGCGCGAATACCTGCGCAGCCTGGTCGATGACGCTCCTCCCGGATCGCCCATGCCCTCCGAGCGCGAGCTCGTGCACCGCTTCGGCGTGGCGCGGATGACCGTGCGCCAGGCCATGGACGCCCTCGTCGCCGAGGGCCTCCTGGAGAGGATCCCCGGTCGTGGCACGTTCGTGGCCCGCCCACGGACCGACCCGCGGCTCATCGGGTTCACCGAGGAGATGACCCGGCGGGCGCTGCTCGCCGAGTCGCAGACCCTGCTGGCCCGCCGCGAGCAGGCCAGCCCCAGTCTGGCCCGCGCCCTGGTCATCACCGAGGGCGACGCCGTCATCCACTGGAAGCGGCTGCGCCGGGCCGACGCTGTCCCGATGTGCATCGAGGACGCCTACCTCAACGAGGTGCTGATCCCCGGTTTCCTCCAGTCGGGCATGCCGACCAGCCTGTACGGCGCCCTCGGCGACCGCGGCCTGCGCCCGACGGCGGCGGAGGACTCCATCACTGCCGACCTCGCCACCAAGACCGAGGCCGACCTGCTCGAGGTCCCGCCCCACTCGCCGGTGCTGCGGCAGTCGCGGCGCGCGTTCGTGGGCGACAAGATCATCGAGGTGTCGCGGTCGGTCTACCGCGCCGACCGGTACGCCCGCCGGGTGGAGCTCGGCAACCTCCCCTGACGGAGGCCGACCGGCGCGCTTGCCCCTCCCGTCGTACGGCGGGGCCTACTGTCGTGGCCATGGGCAGTGACACGCCGCTCCTCGAGGTCACCGTCACCGGACCGCGTGACGTCGGAGGGGCCGACGAGGGCGGGGCCGACCGGCTGCACCTCGTCGCGCCGGACGCGTCCGGCGAGCCGGGTGCCGGCGCGTCCTCGCCCGAGCCGGGCGTCGTCTCCGCGGTCTGCCGCGAGACCGACCTGCCCGTCTTCGTGCTGCTGCGGCTCAACGACTCCTGGACGACCACCGGTGGCGAGCTGGTCCGCCTGGTCGGTCTCGCGGAGGACTACCTGGGCTGCGGTGCCGCCGGCGTCTCCTTCGGCTTCCTCGACGCCGACCTCGAGATCGACACCGAGGTGTGCGGCCACCTGGCCAACTCCCTGCCCGGAGTGCCGTGGACCTTCCACCGCGCCTTCGACTCGACCCTCGAGGCGCGCCGGTCCTGGCGGCGGCTGATCCCCGTGCCCGACCTGGCGGCCGTGTGCTCGGCCGGTTCGCCGCGCGGGCTGGAGTCGGGCTACGAGGACCTGCTCGCCTGCTGCGAGTCGGACCCGGCGATCGCCGCGCTGGCCATGCCCGGGGGCGGTCTGCTCGCCGAGCACGTCCCGTGGTTCGTCCGGGCCGGGGTCCGGCAGTTCCACCTCGGCCGGCAGGCGAGGCCGGGGGCGTCGTACAAGTCCTACGTCGACGCCGGACACGTCCGGTCGTGGCGGCTCCTGCTCGACAACGCGGCCCGGCGCTCCGTCGGCGCCTGACGATCTCGCCCCGATGATCGTGATCGACCCGCCCAACGCGGCCGGCCACGGCCGGCTGTGGTCACACCTGGCCAGCGACACGTCGTTCGAGGAGCTGCACGCCTTCGCCCGGGAGCTCGGGATCCCGGAGCGCGGCTTCGACCGCGACCACTACGACGTCCCCTCGGAGTGGTACGACGCCGCGGTCGCCGCGGGCGCGGTCCCGATCAGCTCGCGGGAGCTGATCGAGCGGCTCGTGTCCGCAGGGCTGCGCCGCCGCAAGCGCCGGTAGCCAGGCGCTCCTGTCGAGAGGCATGCCGGCGTGACGGAGACGATCGAAAGTCGCGTCATGGGTGTGCGTCTGGGTCGTCTCTCCGCCGGGAGCCGGGAGTGCCGGCGCTCTTGACACCCTCGCGGGACCGATGGTCGCGCGGGGCCCACAACACCCAAGGGGAACTCACAGTGCGAAACATTGCAATCGCGGCCTCGGTCATCGCTCTCAGCGCCATCGGTCTCGCGGCACCCGCGCAGGCCGCCCCCGACGAGCCGCGCGACAACGTCGGGTACTGCATCAGCGACGGCTTCTACGGAAACCAGCCGAACCGGGACGGCGAGGGCAACATCGTGCCCAGCCAGTCACCTGGCCCCAAGAAGACGGTGAACGGAACCGTCGTGGACGGCAGCAGCATCGGTGACTACAACTCGGGTCGCATGACCGGCGGCGAGCGGATCGTCACCGTCCCGGAGTTCTGCCGCATCCTGCTCGGCTGACGGCTCGCGTTCACCCGAGTGGTTTCGTGCCGGGCTTCGTCGTCTTCGCGACGAGGCCCGGCACCGCCGCTGGACCGTGGCCTAGACGTATTGCTTAAGGTCTCCTCAAGCAAGGTCGCACGGCAGCACGAGCTGTCTATGATGGGTGGCATATCGAGCCGCTGGTGACCCGAGACGCCAGCGGCTCGATCCTTGTCCGCACCCCGGTGGTGAGCCTGGACCCGGGCGCACCCGGTCAGGCCAGGCGGGACAGCTCGGCCTCGACGTTGGACCGCGCGGCAGGCTCCCAGTGCTCGCGGGCGTGGGCGGTGTGGAACAGGTCCGGCTTGGCCAGCAGGTCGGACAGGATGGCGGCGCGTCCGGTCCGGAAGTCGTCGTCGGAGACGTGGGCGTACTCGCGGCGGACGTCGACGAGGTACTCCGCGTAGCGCGTCGGCGGTGCGGCCAGGATCGCCAGGTCGGCGTCGGAGAGCGCGCAGCCGTTCTGGTCCTCGTCGTCCGGTCGATGGTCCTCGGTCATCCGGACCAGCCGGGCGACCTCGGCGACGAGCTCGGGCCCGTGGCCGGCCAGTGCGGTCTCCACCCAGGCGGCGGAACGCTCCTCGGCGCCGGGCCGGCCGTCGTAGACCCCGTCGTGGAACCAGGCGGCCAGCGAGACCGGGACCCGGTCGAACGGCGTACCGGCCGCGGCCAGCTCGTCGAGCCGGTCCAGCACCTCGGCCAGGTGCCGCAGGTCGTGGTAGCCGCGACCAGGGTCGGCGTAGGCGGCCAGCAGCTCGTCGCGCACGGCGTCGTCGCCGGCCAGGGGCCAGCGAGCCGCGAGATCCGGGGGAGTGCTCATCCGGCCAGCTCCGCGGGCAGCGCCTCGTCGTGGTGGACGACCAGCGTGGTGACCGCGCGCGTGAGGCACACGTAGAGCCGGCGCAGGCCGGTCTCCCGGTCGGGCTCCCCGGCGACGATGGCCGCCGGCTCGATCAGCAGGACGTGGTCGAACTCCAGGCCCTTGGCGAGGCTCGCCGGGACGAGGTCGAGGTGCTGGCCGAACTCGTCGGTCTCGTTCTCCTCGCCCACGGTCGCGAACTCCGCGCCCGCGGCGTCCAGGGCTTCGGCAGTCGCCTCGATCCGCGCGTCGGGGGCGATCAGCCCTACCGAACCCTCCCGGTCGAGGAGGTCGCGGAGGTGTTCTGACCAGGGACCGCCCCCGACGACCGCGAGGCCGCCTCGTCCGCGCCGGATGGACGTCGGTGGCGCCAGGGTGGGGGCGATGTGAGGGAGCAACCGGGCGGCGTACTCGATGACGTCGAGCGGCACCCGGAAGCCCTGGGTCAGCTCCTCGACGTGGGCGTCCGGCTTGCCGAGATGGGTCAGCGCCTCCGGCCAGGTCCGGCTGGCCCAGGGCGTGGTCGCCTGGGCCAGGTCGCCGAGCACGGTGAGCGAGCCGGTCGAGGACCGGCGGGCGAGGGCACGCAGCATCATCGGGGACAGGTCCTGGGCCTCGTCGACGACGATGTGGGCCAGCGACGGGGTGCGCTCCACCAGGTCGGCCGCCTCGTCGAGCAGCACGCTGTCGGCCACCGACCAGCGGGTGGCGCCCGGGCTCCTGGGGGGCCGGTCCCAGAGCAGGGTCTGCTGCTCCTCGCGGTCGAGGACGCCATCGGCCGCAGCGGACAGGAGCTGCGGGTCGGAGAAGAGCTGCCACAGGAGGCGGGTCGGCTCCAGCGCCGGCCAGGTGGCGTCGACGTGGTCCTTGACCGGCTTGCTCCGTGCCACCGCGTCCTGCACCCGATCGTCCGGCGACTCCCCGGCCTGCTCCATCTTGACCAGGACGCGGTGGGCCAGCGACTGCGGCAGCATGGCCCGACCGGCGCCGTACCGGACGCCGCGACGCCGCAGCGCCTCGACCGCCTCCTGCACCTCCTCGGCGCCGACCCGCCAGCGCCGTGAGCCCCTCGCGACCAGGAGCCCTTCGT
The DNA here is from genome assembly GCF_035703625.1 of Nocardioides sp. GTDB lineage: Bacteria > Actinomycetota > Actinomycetes > Propionibacteriales > Nocardioidaceae > Nocardioides. Next base: position 4,965 of record NZ_DASSXS010000119.1, read on the forward strand.
CGTGGTCGTTGATGCGTCCCCAGACGGCGCGCCGCAGCACCTCGGCCATCCGGGCGTCGCCCTTGAGCGTGGCCGCGGAGTCGGAGTCGGTGCCGGTGACCGCTGCCTTCGGATCGAGCCGGCGCAGCGTCTCCTCGGCCAGGCCCTCGATCGTGGTCTGCCGCGCCTCGATCTCGCCGAGGGCGGGCAGGACGTCGGCGATGTAGCGCAGGAAGCTGGCGTTGGGTCCGACGACGAGGATCCCCTGGCGGTGCAGCTGGTCGCGATGGGCGTAGAGCAGGTACGCCGCCCGGTGCAGTCCGACGGCCGTCTTGCCGGTCCCGGGTGCTCCCTGGACGCACACCGACCGGGCGAGCTCGGACCTGACGATCACGTCCTGGTCGGGCTGGATGGTGGCGACGATGTCGCGCATCGGGCCGGTGCGCGGCCGTTCGATCTCCGCCTCGAGGATCGCGGAGCGGGCGTCGGCGTCGGGTGAGGCGAGGTTCTCGTCCTCCAGTGCGGTGAGCCGGCCGTGCTGGAAGCCGAACCTTCGCCGTCGCGCGACGTCCATCGGGGTGGCGCGGGTCGCCCGGTAGAAGGGCAGGCTAACCGGGGCCCGCCAGTCGACCACCATCGGCGTGCCGTTCTCGTTGGAGATGTGGCGCCGGCCGATGTGGAAGTCCTCCTCGTCCCCGTAGTCCAGGCGGCCGAAGAAGAGGGGGATGGCGGGATCGTCGGCGAGCTGACGCATCCGGAGCGCGAAGGTCGACTCGAGGTACTCGCGGCTCACCCAGTCGCCCGCGGCCGACGAGTCCAGGGCCGCGGTGCGCTCGCGCATGCGGTGCAGCTGGCGGCGCGACTCGTCGAGGTGTGCCTGCTCCGCGTCGAGGTCGTCGGACGCGGGCATGGCAGAGCCTCCTGGTGCAGGTGGGGAAGGGGCGACGCTAGCAGGGCGGTCGCTCGCGCCGCACCCTGCTTTCCCTCCGCCCGATGCGGTCGGGCTCAGCTCGCGGCCGGCTCCCCGGACCGCATGGCCCGAACCTCCGCGCGACCGGGAGCCATGGCCCAGCGGATCGTGCCGGTGGCGAGGGTGCCGAGCGCCTTGACGACGGTGCGGTCGGACACCGGGTGTGACGGGAGGCGCAGGGGGCGCCGGGTCCACCGCGGCATCAGCCCGATGGCGGCCGCCATCAGGACGCCGTAGGCCGGGCGGAGCGGGAGTGGGAGGGGCGGCCGCCAGAGCAGGTATCCGACCGCGTCGCGGGCGTGGTCGGTGACCCGGAGCTCGGGTCGGAACCCGGCCAGGGTGCGGGCCAGGTCGGCCTCGGTGGTGGGTGGGTCGAGGACACCGAGCCGCCGGGCGACCTCGGCGGTCTGGGCGACGTACTCGTCGCGCTCGGCGGCGTCGAGCGGATGCTGGCCGTAGGCCTGGTGGGCGGTCAGGAAGCTGTCGACCTCGGCGACGTGCACCCACAGCAGCAGGTGGGGGTCGGAGGCGGCGTACGGCGTCCCGTCGTCCATCGTCCCGGTGATCCGGCTGTGGATCGCGCGGACGGCGTCGACCGCGCGCTGGGCGTCGTCGGCCGTCCCGAACGTGGTGACCGCGATGAACCGGCTGGTCCGCGCGAGCCGGCCCCACATGTCGCCGCGGTAGCCGCTGTGCTCGGCCACGGCCGTCATCGCCGCCGGGTGAAGGGTCTGGAGCAGGATCGCGCGGATCCCGCCCACGAACATCGCTGCGTCGCCGTGCACCCGGCCGATCGGGCTGGACGGGTCGAACCAGCGCGGCCCCGGAGCACCGTGGATCCGGTCGCGGTGCCGGGCCCCGTCCGGCCCGGCGACGCGCAGGAACAACGCCTGGCCGAGCCGGTTGCGCAGGGTGCCGATCATGCAGCCGAGGATACGACGGGCACCCGCGGGTCCTCAGTCCTCGCTGGGCATCAGCACCCACAGCACGATGTAGACGACGAACTGCGGGCCGGGCAGCAGGCAGCTGATCGCGAAGAGCAGGCGGACGGTGTTGGGTGACATCCCGAACCGGCGGGCGAGGCCGGAGCAGACGCCGGCGATCCAGCGGTCACGGGGACGCACGAGCTCTGTGGACATGCCCCCAGCGTCCCTCGCGTCACCGCCGAAGTCATCCCCGAGACGGCGATCTCAGGGGGGAGTCAGGGTCCGTCAGCGCAGCCGCACGGGTACCGACGACCAGCCGCGCAGCACCTGCGTCGTGTGGCGCACCGGTTCGCCCTCGATCCGCAGGGCGGGGAATCGCTCGTAGAGGGCGCGCAGGCCGACCACCGTCTCGAGCCGCGCGAGCTGGGCGCCGAGGCAGTAGTGGGGTCCGGCCGAGAAGGCCAGATGGTCGCCGGCGTTCTCGCGGGCGACGTCGAAGGTGTTGGGGTCGGCGAACACGTCCGGGTCGCGGTGGGCGCCGCCCAGCAGCATGACGATGCCGCTCCCGCGGGGCAGGTGCGTACCGGCCACGTCGACGTCCTGGCGCGCCATCCGTCCCGTGAGCTGCACGGGCGAGTCGAAGCGCAGCACCTCCTCGACCGCCCGTGGCCACCGGTCGGGCTCGCGGCGGAGCAGGTCCCTCTGGTCGGGGTGCCGGTCGAGCAGCACCAGCGCATTGCCGATCAGGTTGACCGTGGTCTCGAAGCCGGCGCCGAGCACCAGCAGCGCCAGCAGCCGCAGCTCCTCCGGAGAGGGGCGCTCGTCCTCGGGCAGGTCGTCGGCCTGCCGGATCACCGTGCTGATCACGTCGTCGCCCGGCTCGGCTCGCAGCCGCTCGATGTGGCCGTGCACCCACTGGTGCATCTCGCGCACGCCGCGCTGGGCCCGCTTGAACTCACGGTAGGGCAGACCCGCGTCGAGCAGCAGCGCCGCGTCGTTGCCCCACGACAGCAACGGCCCGCGCTCCTCGGGCAGGACGCCGAGCAGGTCGGCGATCACGGCCACCGGCAGGGTCGCCGCGAACCGCTCCACGAGGTCGACGCGGTCCTCCAGCTCCAGGGCGTCGAGCAGCTCATGGGTGGTCTTGTCGACCCCTGCCTCCAGGCCGGCCACCCGCCGCGCGGTGAACGCCCTCGACACCAGCCTGCGCAGACGCGTGTGGTCGGGTGCGTCGATCGCGAGGAGGGACGGCGGCTCGGCCGGTCCCAGCGCCCACGGGTCGCGGACAGAGCGGTAGAGCCGCCCGATCGCGTTCCCGGGCTCGGGGAACATCGACGTGAACTCCTCGCCCCGCAGCACTTGCCCGACGACGGGCAGGCTCACCGTGGCCCACGAGACCTTGCCCCGGACCAGGGCCCCGCGACTGCGGATCTCCTCCCACAACGGCTCCGGCCGAAGCCGGGCAGCCGGGTCGGAGATCAGCCGCGCCGTCGGGTTGCCCCGCCTGGCCTCGCGCCCGAACAGCACCCGTGCCGGTGCATGGGCCAGCGCCCAGGTGGCAGTACGACGAGCGGCGGTCGCGCGCATGGGGCCGATCATGTCACTGCGCACGACGCGAGGGTCTGGTGAGGCTCACTGGCCGCCTGAGCGAGCCGTCCCGCCATGCCGCTGGGCGGGAGGTCGTGCCCTGCCAGCGGCAGATGCGGACGTTGATCGCGGGTTGGAGACGCAGCGTGGGGCGCGTCGCCTGGCCACGCCGGTCAGCCGGACTCGTTCGTCCGGCGCGAGTGGAGGCGACAGAACTGACGCACGGCCTGATTCACCTGCTCGGGCTGGTCGAGATTGCTCACATGGCCGGCGCCCTCGATCACGACGAGCTCCGTATCCGGGATCGCCTCGTCGAACTGGTGTGCGACGCTGAGCGGCGACCGCACGTCCAGCTCCCCCCAGACAAGCAGGGTCGGTACGGCGATACGAGGCAGCAGGTCGCGGTGGTCGGCCTCGGCCATCAGGGTCAACTGGTGCCCGAGGGTCGCGGGTCGGACGTCGCCAGCGATGGCAGCCAGCATCGGGACGAACTGTGCAGGCGGATCGCTGGCGAAGAGCCCAGGAAGTGTGGGATCGAAGTGACCGGGCGGCGCGGCGAGCATCTGCCGGGCGCCCGCGACCCGTGCTCGTACCTCCTCCGCGGGCAGGGAGCCCTTCCAGCCGGCGTAGGTGTCGATCATGATCAGTGTCGCGATGAGCTCGGGATGGCGGCGGTAGAGCTCGAGCACGACGGTGCCGCCCCAGGACAAGCCGGCGATGTGCGCCGGCCCGAGTTCAAGAGTCTCGATCAGTGCTGCCAGGCAGTGGGCGTAGTCCGCGAGCTCGAAACCCTCGGGCAGGTCGGAGGAACGTCCAGCCCCCGGCTCGTCCCAGGCGACGACTGTGAACTCATCGGCCAGTGCGTCCAGCTGTGGTCGCCAGCTGCGGCTGTCGTCGGCCGCGCCATGGACGAGGATCAGGGGCGGCCCGTGCCCCACCCGCTCGTAGGCGATGTTGAGCCCGCTCGCCTCGATGGCGTCCACCGTCTCAGCCTATGGGAGCAGGAGCCTGGGCTGGTCGCGTCCCACAGTCGGTGCTCAGCACAACGCGCCGTCAGCACACGCGACCGCACACGCATTGCGGCGGATCCGGGCTTCGCTACCTCAGGTGACAGCGAGTGATCCGTACTCGAGCGAGGCGTCTCTACCAGCGGCGTGATGTCGACATGCACTTCCGTCTAGATGATGTGGACTTGACCCAGCCTCAGACCCTTGGCTGGAAAGGCGTGGGCGATCAAGCTCTCCAGGTTCCACTGGACCCAGGTGTAGCGGATGTCGAGCTCGGGTCCGGCAAGGTCGCCCGGGAGGCCGACAGCGACGTCTACGACCCCGGTGGCGTGATCGATCGCCACGCCTTGGACCTGGGCCTGGTGCTCCAGCGCGGCGGTCATCTTCGCGCGAAGCGACGACTCTGCGGGGTTGGAACTCTCCGAGGGAGTAGTCGTGGCGGTCATGTCGGCTCCCTACCCTTCCCGTAGGGGCGCCAACCTCAGGTTTAGACCAGATCAGAGCCATCAGCGGTCACGCCAAGGCTTGCCCTGCCGCAGCAGCTTCATCAAGGGATGCAGGCGAACCCTCACTCCCCTTGGCCTACTCGCCTGGGGAAGTGACGTTTCATCAAGGGATGCAGGCGAACTGGAGTCTTTCGGATCGGCGC
>NZ_DASSXS010000116.1:0-2423 GCF_035703625.1 Nocardioides sp.
GCGGAGTCGTAGTCGGTCAGCGGTCGCCAGCTGAGGTTCTCGAAGCAGATGCCGGCCTCGGGCCGGGTGTGCTCGTGCCGGAACCCCAGGGTGTGTCCCAGCTCGTGGCCGAGGATGTTGCCCGGCGACCAGTCCGGCGTCGTGAGCAGCGAGACCGGATTGACCAGGATGTTCCGGCGCGCGTCGGGACTGCTGGGGAAGAACGCCCGGGCGATGAACGCCTGCGACCGGGTCGGCTCGATCGAGAACACCACCGCCCCGTTGCGGGTCGTGCAGTTGGCGTCGGCCGACCTCACCCGGACGAAGTCGATGCTCGTCGAGGCGTTCTCCCAGAGGGACGTTCCCCGGGCGGCGGCCCGCACGAGCGCGTTCTTGCGGGCGCCGAAGTCGTTGCTGACGCAGTAGGTCAGGTTCCCCACCCGGGCCTGCGGCCACACGTCATCGCTGCCACCCACGGTGTTGACCACGAGCCCGGCCGGGTTGGCCTTGGGCGTCGCCGTGCCCACCATGCCCTCGTAGTAGGACCTCAGAGCGCCGGCGCCCGCCACCGGCTCGTCGCCGTTGACGATGTACTGCCCGTCGGCGTCCCGGACGGTCGACGCCTTGAACTGCTCGAACGTCGGGATGCCGGTGCCCCGCGCCGCGTCGACGGCCGGGGCCGTGAGGGCGAGGACCAGCGCCCCCGTGGCGGCGAGTGCGAGTGGGCCGACTCGGGTTCGTTTCATTGGTCGCTCCTGGTGAGCGTCCCCCACGAGCCATGGTATCGGCGGCGCACGACGCCACGCCCGGCGCGGGCGGTAAAGAACCCACGCCCGGTCCAGACCGTCAGATGACCCTCCGCCCCGCGCGCAGCCGGCGGCGCACGTCCGCGAGCACCATCCGCGCCGGAAGCTGTCGCACCTCCCGGGGCACCCGCCGGTAGACAGGCGGGAGCCGCCGCCAGAACCGGTCGTAGCGCACCTGGTCCCGCGCCGACCACGGCAGGTCCAGCACCTCCCGGGTCCGCGGGTCGAGGTTCCCCCGCGCCACGAGGCTCTGGAGGGGCTGTACCGGCCGCAGGGGAAGCGGCACGGCCCGGGTCGAGAGCAGTGACCGGGCGAGGCGCTGGACCGAGGGTTCGGGTGCCAGCAGCGCGATCGAGGACTGCCAGTAGTCCTCGAACTCCGCACGGGTCCGCGGCCACATCTCCGGAGTCACCTGCAGGGCGGTCCCGAGGATCCACGAGTCGCGGTAGACCCGCTCACGGGTCGCCGCGTCCATCGGGCCGAAGACCCGCTCCAGGATCGTCTCGCCCGCGCGGGCCAGGGTCGCGGCGACCCAGAGCTGGAGCTCGGGGTCGAACGCCGAGTAGCGCCCGGCCGCACGAACCGGCCCGTGCCTCCTGTCGACCATGGCCGCGAGCGCCCTCCGCTCCTCCTCGGTTCCCAGGACCGCGACGTAGACATAGGCCAGAGTGGTCCGCAGCCGGTCGAGCGGGCGGTCCAGCGTCGTGCTGTGCTCGACGACACCGAGTCCCACCTCCGGGCGGGCGAGCTGGTACATCACCGCCGACCCGGCGCCGGCCAGCATGACCACCTCGCCGACGACGTCAGCGAGGCCGAAAGCCCCCTCCCCGGGACCGGGGTGCCCGTTCGTCACCCGTCCATCATCTGCCTCTAGGGTGACCGCGTGCGCCTGGCCACCTGGAACGTCAACTCCCTCCGCTCCCGCATCGGCCGGGTCGAGGAGTTCCTGCAGCGCCATGACGTGGACGTCCTCGCGATCCAGGAGACCAAGGCGCGCGAGGACCAGCTGCCGCTGATGGGCCTGCAGGCGCTCGGGTACGACGTCGCGGTCGCCGGCGTCAACCAGTGGAACGGGGTGGCCATCATCAGCCGGGTCGGACTCGAGGACGTGGAGGTCGGCTTCCCGGGCCAGCCGGGGTGGGGCGACCCCCTCGCCGTGGAGTCCAGGGCGATCGCCGCGACCTGCGGCGGCGTACGGGTCTGGTCGCTGTACGTGCCCAACGGCCGGAAACCCGACGACCCGCACTACACCTACAAGCTGGAGTGGCTGGCTCGGCTGCGCGAGGCCGTCAGCACCGGCCTCGGGACCGACACCGCGCTGGCCGGTGACTGGAACATCGCACCCCGGGACGAGGACGTCTTCGACATCGCGCAGTTCGCGAAGTCGACCCACGTCACGCCGGCGGAACGCGCGGCCTTCCAGGCCTTCCTCGACGACGGCTTCGTCGAGGTGGTCCGGCCCCACACCCCCGGCCCCGAGGTCTACACCTACTGGGACTACTACCGGCAGCGGTTCGAGAGGAACAGGGGGCTGCGCATCGACTTCGTGCTGGCCTCGCCGTCGCTCGCGGCGCGGGTCTCGGGCGCGTTCATCGACCGCGACGAGCGGGCCGGCACCGGCGCCTCCGACCATGCCCC
>NZ_DASSXS010000210.1:0-4211 GCF_035703625.1 Nocardioides sp.
TCGTCGGTGCCCAAGCTGTCCCTGGCCAACGGTCTGGTCTACACCGTGCTCAAGGACCCGGCGGGCAACGAGGACCCGTGGTACCTCGGTGCGCTGGACTTCCGCACCGGTCGGCTGGTCTACAAGACCAGGTACGGCACCGGGTTCGGCTTCAACGTCAAATACGCGCCGGTGAGCATCGGGCCGGACCGGGCGGCGTACGTCGGGGTGCTCGGCGGTCTGGTCAGGATCGCCGACTCCACCGGCTGACACCCTCCGCCGTCCCCGCGCGGAGGGAGGGGCCGGGTCAGCCGACCCTGCTCGGGGCCACCTCGCGCACCATCACGCAGTTGCCCTGGCCCTTGGGCCGGTCGTAGGTGAAGCCCTCGCGCTCGTACATCGTGCGGGTGCCGTTGTAGAGGAACGACGAGTTCTTCTTCCGGACCCCGCCGGTGTCGTGCGGGTAGCCCTCGACCAGCCCGCCGCCGGCCCGCGCGATCAGCTCGACGGCGCCACGGAGGGCGACCGCCGCCAGGCCCCGGCCGCGAAGCCCGCGCTCGACCAGGATGCAGGTGACGCGGTAGTCGGGCAACCGCTCGGCCGTGGCGAGGTACTCCTTGCGGTGGTGGATGCCGGGCAGCTCCTCGGGCGATCCGTACTCCGCCCAGGCGACGGCCCGGTCGCCGTCGTAGACCAGCGCCGCGTGCGCGACCCCCTCGGCCACCAGACGCTGCTTGATCGCCCGGTTCCCCTCGGCGCTCTGCCCCCTCTCGGCGCAGTCGGGATGGAACTTGGTGCACCAGCAGCTGGCGAACATGCCCTTGTTGCGCTCGACGAGGGCGGCGAAGTCGTCGAACGTCTCCGGCGTCAGCGCCTTGATCGTGAGGTCGGACATTCCGGCAACGTACCCCGGATGCGCGGACGGTTCACCGACCCCGCAGCGGCCGTCGACGAGGTGCTGGCCCGTCCGGTGGAGCTGTTTCCGGCGCTTGACACAGACGGGCGTAGTGTCAAATGCCGGAACGCGGTGACCGACGGGTAGAAAGGACCCCCCGGCGGCCCTAGGCTCGGTGCCATGAGCGCCCAGAATCCCGCAGGAGGGCCGCTTCTGCACGGTCCCGCCGACCCCGAGCACGACCCGAGGGCGTCGTACGCCCTGGAGCCCGGCTACACGCAGAACCTCACCCGGCGGATCCTCTCCACCACCGGCACGACCGCGCCGGTGGAGTCGCCGCTCAACGGGCAGCCCGTCGCCCACGTGCCCCAGTCGAGCGAGGCCGACGTCCGTGAGGCCGTCGCGCGGGCCCGGCGGGCCCAGGAGGCATGGGCGCGGACCTCGCTGGCCGAGCGCTCCGCGGCCCTGCTGCGGCTCCACGACCTGGTGCTCGACCGGCAGGACGAGATCTGCGACGTGATCGGGGTCGAGTCGGGCAAGGCCCGCAAGGACGCCTTCCTGGAGCTCGCACACGTCGCGCTCACCGCTCGCTACTACGCCCGCACCGCGCATGCCCACCTCGACAGCCGCCGGGTGCCCGGCATGTTCCCCGCACTCACCCACGTCGAGGTGCACCACCTGCCCAAGGGCGTCGTCGGCATCATCTCGCCCTGGAACTACCCCTTCACGCTCGCGCTCTGCGACGGCCTGCCCGCGCTGCTGGCCGGCAACGCCGTGGTGATCAAGCCGGACGCCCAGACCATGCTGACCGCACTGCTCGGCGCCGAGCTCCTCGAGCAGGCCGGCTTCCCGCCCGAGATCTGGCAGGTCGTGGCCGGACCCGGCCGCGACATCGGCCCCCCGCTGATCCAGGGCGTCGACTACGTGTGCTTCACCGGCTCCACCGCAACCGGCAAGCTGATCGCCGGCCAGTGTGCGGACCGGCTGATCGGCTGCTCGCTCGAGCTCGGCGGCAAGAACCCGATCCTGATCCTGCGTGATGCCGCGGTCGAGAAGGCCGCCGAGGGCACCGCCCGGGCGTCGTTCTCCAACGCCGGCCAGCTCTGCGTGTCGACCGAGCGGCTCTTCGTGGCCGACCAGATCTACGACCGGTTCGTCGAGCGGTTCGTGGCCCGGACCAAGGCGATGACCCTCGGGGCCACCCTCGACTGGAGCGTCGACATGGGCACCCTCATCTCCGCCGACCAGCTCGAGACCGTCACCGCCCATGTCGAGGACGCCGTCGCCAAGGGCGCGCGGGTGCTCGCCGGGGGCCGTGCCCGCCCGGACCTCGGCCCCTACTTCTACGAGCCGACCATCCTCGAGGGCGTCACCCCCGACATGACCTGCTTCGGCCACGAGACGTTCGGCCCGGTGGTGGCCCTCTACCGGTTCCACGACGAGGCGGACGCCGTCGCCCGGGCGAACGCGGGCCAGTACGGCCTCAACGGCTCGATCTACAGCCAGGACGGAGGCCGGGCGCGCCAGCTCGCGCGGCAGATCAAGTGCGGGACCGTCAACATCAACGAAGGCTTCGGGTCCACGTTCGGCTCGCTCGCCGCCCCGATGGGCGGTATGCGGGAGTCCGGGATGGGCCGGCGGCAGGGCTCCGAGGGCATCCTGCGCTACACCGACACCCAGTCGGTCGCGACCCAGCGCGGGGTGCGGATCGGCCCCTCCTTCGGGCTCTCGCAGGAGCAGTACGCGAAGGCGCTGACGGTCAGCCTCCGGGTCCTCAACAAGCTGGGACGGGCCTGATGACCCACGCCGCCCAGCCGGCCGAGCCGTTCGACTACGACGCCCTGGTCATCGGGTCCGGCTTCGGGGGCTCGGTGACCGCGCTGCGGCTCACCGAGAAGGGCTACCGGGTCGGCGTGCTGGAGGCAGGCGACCGGTTCGACGAGGCGTCGTACCCCAAGACCTCGTGGGACGTGAAGAACTTCCTCTTCATGCCCGACGCCGGCTGCTACGGCATCCAGCGGATCGACATGGTGCGCGACTGCATGATCGTCGCGGGTGCCGGCGTGGGCGGCGGTTCCCTCGTCTACGCCAACACCCTCTACGAGCCGCTCGAGGCGTTCTACCGCGACCCGTCGTGGTCGCACATCTGTGACTGGAAGACCGAGCTGGCGCCCTACTACGACCAGGCCAAGCGGATGCTGGGCGTGGTGGAGAACCCGCTGCGTACGCCCAGCGACGAGGTGATGGAGAAGGTGGCGGGGGAGATGGGCGTCGGCGAGACGTTCCACCCGACGCCGGTGGGCGTGTTCTTCGGCAACGGCGACCAGGCGCCCGGCGAGACCGTCGCCGACCCCTACTTCGGTGGGGCCGGCCCCGACCGCACGCCCTGCATCGGCTGCGGCGAGTGCATGACCGGCTGCCGGCACAACGCCAAGAACACCCTGCTCAAGAACTACCTCTACCTCGCCGAGCAGGCCGGTGCCGTCGTCCACCCGCTGACCACGGTCACCCGGGTCCGGCCGCGCGACGGGGGCGGCTACACCGTCGACGCGCGCTGGACCAAGGCCAAGCTCTCGCGTCGTACCGCCACCAAGACCTTCACCGCCGAGCACGTCGTGTTCTCCGCGGCCGCGCTCGGCACCCAGAAGCTCCTGCACCGGCTCAAGGCCGAGGGTGACCTGCCGGGGCTCAGTGACCGGCTCGGCTACCTCACCCGCACCAACTCCGAGGCGATCCTCGGCGCCATCGCGCCCGACCTGGCGACCGACTACAGCCAGGGCATCGCGATCACCTCGTCGTTCCACCCCGACGAGCACACCCACATCGAGCCGGTGCGCTACGGCAAGGGCTCCAACTTCATGTCGCTGATGCAGACCGTGCTCACCGACGGCGACGGCCCGGTCCCGCGCTGGCGGACGTGGCTGAAGGAGATGTGGGCGCAGCGGCGCAACGTCAAGGCCCTCTACGACTTCAAGCACTGGTCCGAGCGCACCATCATCGCCCTGGTGATGCAGTCGCTCGACAACTCGATCACCACGTTCCCGAAGAAGACGCCGTTCGGGTGGGTCCTGTCGTCGCGCCAGGGCCACGGCAAGCCGAACCCCACCTGGATCCCGGCCGCCAACGAGGCGGTACGCCGCATGGCGCGCGTCATGGGCGGCACCGCCGGGGGCTCGGTCGGGGAACCGTTCAACCGGCCGCTGACCGCCCACTTCATCGGCGGCTGCACGATCGGCGACTCGCCCGAGACCGGCGTCGTGGACCCCTACCAGCGGGTCTACGGCTATCCCGGGCTGCACGTCGTCGACGGCTCGACCATCTCGGCCAACCTCGGCGT
>NZ_DASSXS010000336.1:0-6391 GCF_035703625.1 Nocardioides sp.
GAGCAGCAGCCCCGGGATCAGGAGCACGTGGATGGTGAACAGGCGCGGGATGATCGAGTCACCCGGGAACTCGCCCCCGAAGAGGAAGAACGACATGTAGGTGCCGACCACCGGCATCGACTTCACGAAGCCGTCAGCGGCCCGGACACCGGTGCCCGAGAGCAGGTCGTCGGGCAGCGAGTAGCCGGTGAACCCCTCCAGCGTCCCGAGGAGGAGCAGCAGGCATCCGATCACCCAGTTGAGCTCACGGGGCTTGCGGTGCGCGCCGGTGAAGAAGACCCGCAGCAGGTGGATCATCATCGCCGCGATGAAGAGCATCGCCGCCCAGTGGTGCATCTGCCGCATGAGCAGGCCGCCGCGGACGTCGAAGGACAGCTTCAGGGTGGAGGAGTAGGCCTCCGACATCTCGACACCGCGCAGCGGGTCGTAGGAGCCCTCGTAGTGGACCTCGCCCATGCTCGGGACGTACCAGAACGTCAGGAAGACGCCCGAGAGCAGCAGCACCACGAAGCTCCACAGGGCGACCTCGCCCAGCATGAAGGACCAGTGGTCGGGGAAGACCTTGCGCAGGTTCTTCTTCATCGCGGTGCCCAGGCCGAGCCGCTCGTCGGCCCAGGTCGCGACCCCGCCGACCCGCGACGGCTTGCTGGCGGTGGCGGCCTGGGTGCGGTTGCTCCGCACGAAACGGCCGGTGTCGATGCTCACTCCGAGTCACGCTCCCAGAAGCTCGGGCCGACAGGTTCGGTGAATCCGCTCCTAGCCACAAGATACCCCTCGTCGTCGACCATGATGGGCAGCTGCGGAAGGGCCCGAGCGGCGGGGCCGAAGATGACCTTTCCGGCGTCGCTGAGGTCGAACGTCGACTGGTGGCAGGGGCAGAGCAGGTGGTGGGTGGTGCGCTCGTACAGGGAGATCGGGCAGCCCACGTGCGTGCAGATCTTGGAGTAGCAGACGATCCCGTCGACCGACCAGTTCTCCCGTCCGGGGCCGGGGATGATCTCGTCGGGCTCCATGCGGACCAGGATCACCGCGGCCTTGGACTTCACGACCTGGAGCTCGGCGCCCTCGATCAGCGGCTCGCCGTTCTCGTCGGTCTCGAAGATGGCCTCGGGCTCGGCATTGATCAGGTCGCCGAGCTCCATGTCGCTGGGGCGCACGGGGGTGCCGATGACGTCCCGGGCCACGCGCATCCCTCGGGTCCAGATGGTGTTGTCGAGGCCGGCACCCGGCTCGCCGCTGTCGGCGACCTGGCCGGGGGTGGGGCCGAGGTCGCGCAGCAGCACGACGGCCGGCAGACCCAGCAGGGCCACCGCGCCGAGCAGGGAGTTGCGGACGAGGGGACGACGGCCGATTCCGGAGTCCTCGAGGCCGGCCGAGAGGGCAGCCAGGGTCTCCTGGCGGTCCTCGGGAGGCGAGGCCGCGCCGTGGCGCTGCTCGGTGATCTCGTGGTCGGACATGAGCTTGCGCGCCCACTGGATCACGCCGATGCCGATGAACAGGAACGCGCCGCTCATGAAGAGCCCGAGGGCGACGGTCGAGGCGCCGAGCCCCAGGACGGTGTCGCCGCCCTCCCCGATGCCGAGGGCGAAGTAGGCGACGATGAACCCGAGCGTGCAGATGGCCGACAGCCCGAAGAGGAGCGAGACCTGGCGCTCGGCCCGCTTCTCGGCCCGGGGGTCCACGTCGGTCGGCCGCCAGGTGTGCGCCGGCAGGCCGGGGTTGGCGATCGGGTCCGCCTCGACCTCGTGGGTCGACCGCTCGGCGGGCAGGTTGTCCTGCTGGTCGTTCATGCCTCCACCTTGTCCTTCTTCGAGCGGGTGGTGTGGGCGGCGATCCAGATGGCCGCGCCGACACACGAGCCGATGCCCAGCACCCACGCGAACATGCCTTCACTCACCGGGCCGATCCCGCCCATGCCGAAGCCGCCGTACTCGGGGGTCTCCTCGAGCGACTCCAGGTAGGCGATCACGTCGCGCTTGGCGTCGGGTGGGAGGTTGCCGTTGGAGAAGACGGGCATGTTCTGGGGACCGGTGAGCATGGCCTCGTAGACGTAGTGCGGCTCGACGCCGCGGATCTTCGGGGCGTAGCCGCCCTGCGGCATCGCGCCGCCGGACCCGGCGAAGTTGTGGCACGCCGTGCAGTTGGTGAGGAAGATCTGGCCGCCGCGCACGATCGCGGCCTCCCGCTCCTCCTCGGAGAGTCCCTCGACGCTGTAGTCGGACTCGTCGGGGACCGCGGGGCCCGGGCCGAGCGAGGCGACGTACGCCGCCAGGGCGTCGATCTCGTCCTGGGTGTAGACGGGCGGCTTGCGAGCCGCCTGGGCGCCGGGCTGTGCCATGGGCATGCGTCCGGTGCCGACCTGGAAGTCGACGGCCGCGGCCCCGACCCCGACCAGCGGGGGACCGAGCTGGGACTGGCCGTCGTTGGCCAACACGCCCTCGCCGTTCTGCCCGTGGCAGAAGGAGCAGCCGACCAGGAAGAGCTCGCGACCCTCGGCCACCAGCTCCTCGTCGGACCTCTGCTCCTGCGCCTGTGCGGGTGAGAGCAGGGAGTACAGGCTCCCCGAGAGCACGAGGCCGAGCAGCAGCAGGACGACGCCGGCCACCGGACCACGGCGGTGCCGCGAGAGCCGACCGGCCCAGCCGTTGACCCAACCGTTGACTGGGCGGTTCAGGAGACGCACATCGATTCCTTGGGGGTTCCGGTCGGCTGGGTCACTTGATGAGGTAGATCGTGGCGAACAGACCGATCCAGACGACGTCGACGAAGTGCCAGTAGTAGGACACGACGATCGCGCTGACGGCCTGCTCGTGGGTGAACTTGCGGGCGATGTAGGTGCGTCCGAGGACGAACAGGAAGGCGATCAGGCCGCCGGTGACGTGGAGGCCGTGGAAGCCGGTGGTGAGGTAGAACATCGTCCCGTAGGCGGAGTCCTGGATGGTCACGCCCTCCTGGACCAGCGCGGCGTACTCGGTGGCCTGGCCGGCGATGAAGATCGCCCCCATGACGTAGGTGAGGATGAACCACTCCCGCAGGCCCCAGCCGGACACCTTCAGGACAGACCCGGTGCGTCCCACCTGCCCGCGCTCGGCCGCGAACACGCCGAGCTGGCAGGTCAGCGAGGAGAGCACGAGGATGGTGGTGTTCACCGACGCGAACGGGATGTTGAGCAGGGCGGTGTTCTGGGCCCACAGCTCGGGGCTGACGGCCCGGATCGTGAAGTACGACGCGAACAGCGCCGCAAAGAACATCAGCTCGCTGGAGAGCCAGATGATCGTCCCCACGCTGACCATGCTGGGCCGGTCGTGGTGCCCGTGGAGTCGGGAGGCCGGGATCGCAGTTGCTGTCGCCACGAGGGCCATTATGTCGGTAGCTCGGACCCCGGGCATCGCGACCCCCTGACTTCCGGGGTCCTATTGTTCGAAGGGTGCTGGCAACGTCGTCCGGGGGAGTTCCGACACTCCCGGAGTTCACCCTCGGACGGGTGTTCACGGAGACCTCTCTGGAGCCGGTCCCGTTCGTCCTGACGGTCTGGATCGCGGGGCTCTACGTCGTCGGCGTACTCGTGCTGCGACGGCGGGGTGACCACTGGCCCGTCGGCCGCACGCTCTCATTCGTGGTCGTCGGGATGGGCCTGTTCCTCTTCGCCACGTCGTCCGGCCTCGCGGCCTACGACACGACGCTGCTGAGCGTCCACATGGTCCAGCACATGGTGCTCTCGATGCTGGTGCCGCTCGCGCTGGCGCTGGGTGCACCGATCACGCTGGCCCTGCGCACCCTTCCTGCCCGACCGCGGCGCTGGCTGCTGGTCGGCCTGCACTCGCGGGTGGCACGGGTGCTGTCGTTCCCGCCGCTGACGTTCGCGCTGTACGTCCTCTCACCGTGGGCCCTCTACTTCACCGGCTGGTACGACGCCTCGCTGAGCTCCGCCTACGTCCACGAGATGATGCATCTCCACCTCGTCCTGGTGGGGTCCCTCTTCTTCTGGCCACTCGTGGGCATCGACCCGGTTCCCGGGCGGGTGGGGTACCCGTTCCGGGTCCTGCTGGTCGTCCTGACCCTGCCGTTCCACGCCTTCCTCGGCGTCACCATCATGGGCCAGACCGCGCTGCTCGGCGGAGACTGGTACCCCTCGCTGCACCAGGGGCCGATGGGGGTCTGGTTGCCCGACCCCCTCGAGGACCAGCACGTCGCCGGCGGCATCCTCTGGGGCGCCGGTGACCTCGTGGGACTCGTGTTCTTCGTGGTCCTGTTCGTGCAGTGGGTGCGCTCCTCGATGCGGGAGGCGGCGCGTGAGGACCGGCGGCTGGACCTGCTCGAAACGAGGCAACGGCCCAACGGTGACGCGGGTGTGTGATTTCGCACCGCAACGCGTCGATCGGGTTGCCGGCCGGTAACATCACAAGCGTGAACCACTCGGACTCCACCACCAGGACGGCGCCGTTGCGGGTGCTCGTCTACAGCGACGACGTCAACACGCGTCAACAGGTCATGCTGGCGCTCGGCAGCCGCCCGCACCCCGACCTGCCGGAGCTGGAGTACGTCGAGGTGGCGACCGAGCCGGTCGTGCTGGCCAACATGGACGCCGGACACATCGACCTGGCCATCCTCGACGGTGAGGCCGTCCCCGCCGGGGGCCTGGGGATCGCCAAGCAGCTCAAGGACGAGATCTACGACTGCCCGCCGGTGCTGGTGCTGACCGGACGGCCGCAGGACGCCTGGCTCGCCACCTGGTCCCGCGCGGAGGCCGCGTGCCCCCACCCCCTCGACCCGGTCCAGCTGGCCGAGTCCGTGATCTCGCTGCTCCGCTCACGCGTCCCCGCCTGATCTCCGTGACCCCCACCTGGCCCGAGGTCCTCTCTGCCCTGGTGGCCCGCCAGGACCTCACCGCGACCCAGGCCAACTGGGCGATGGGCGAGGTCCTCGCCGGTGAGGCGACGCCCGCCCAGATCGCCGGCTTCGCGGTCGGGCTGCGCGCCAAGGGCGAGTCGGTCGAGGAGGTCACCGGGCTCGCCGAGGCGCTGTATGCCGCCCGGACCCGGATCTCGATCCCGGGCCGGCTCCTCGACGTGGTCGGGACCGGCATGGACGGTTCGATGTCGGTCAACATCTCCACGATGGCGGCGATCGTGGCCGCCGGCGCCGGCGCCAAGGTGGTCAAGCACGGCAACCGGTCGGCGTCGTCCCTGTCGGGCAGTGCCGACGTTCTGGAGGCCCTCGGCATCCGCCTCGACCTGCCCGTGGACCGGGTGGCCGACCTGGCCGAGCAGGCCGGCATCACCTTCTGCTTCGCCGCGGCCTTCAACCCGGCGATGAGGCACACCGCGGTCCCTCGCCGCGAGCTCGGGATCGGCACGATCTTCAACTTCCTCGGCCCCCTCGCCAACCCGGTCCGGCCCGGGGCCCAGGCCGTGGGCTGTGCCGATCGCCGGATGGCACCGGTGATGGCGGGCGTCTTCGCCGCACGAGGGGTCGACGCGTGGGTGTTCCGGGGCGACGACGGCCTCGACGAGCTCACCACCACCACCACGTCGTCGGTGTGGACGGTCCACGACGGGAGCGTGACCGAGGTGACCGTCGACCCGCTGGCCCACGGGCTGCCGGTGGCGTCCGCGGAGGCGCTGCGCGGCGGCGACACCGCCCACAACGCCGAGGTGGTGCGGCGCACCCTCGACGGCGAGCAGGGTGCGGTGCGCGACGCCGTACTGCTGAACGCGGCGGCGGCGCTGGCGGTCAACGACACCCCGGGTGCCCCCGTCGACGAGGCGCTCGCGGCCGGGCTCGACAAGGCACGCGAGGCCATCGACTCCGGGGCCGCGCGGGCCACGCTGGATCGCTGGGTCGCGGCCTCGGCCTCCTAGAGGTTCAGGACGAACGACTCGCCCTCGCGGCGGAAGCCGTGGCCGAGCCGGTCGTAGTAGGGCCCGACCATTCCGGGCGGGGTGAGCACCTTGCGGAACCCGCGGTCGCGCAGCCGGGAGGCACGCCTCCAGACGAACTCGCCGGGGGAGAAGTCCCGGAACCGCGGCGTCACGTAGTCGAGCAGCACCCGGGCGATGTCGCCGTCCCGCCGGATGAGTACGACGCCGACGGTCTCGTCGCCCTTTTCCACCTGGAAGGCGAGGTCCCCGTCGTGCAGGTCCTCGGAGACGAAGCCCGGCTGGTGGCGGAGGATGTCGGCCTGATGGACCTCCAGGAAGTGGTGGAGGTAGGCGTCGGTCGGTCCGACCTGCAGCACCACGAAGGCGGCCTCGTCGTGGCGCTCCCGCAGCATCCTGGCGATGAACCACAGGTTGATCGACGAGGTGGCGAGGTTCATCCCGACCATCGGCCAGACACCGACCAGGGCGTTGAACAGCACCAGGCTCAAGGACGCGGCCAGGTTGAGCAG
>NZ_DASSXS010000235.1:0-3954 GCF_035703625.1 Nocardioides sp.
TGCGATCTGGTCGGTCATGTCCTGCCCCTCGCGGCTCGCGCGTGATCGGTTTACAAAACCATATGGTTTGTAAACCGATCTGGCAAGGGTCCCCGGAAATGCCGCTGACCCGCCCGAAACTTTCGGGCGGGTCAGCGCGGGTGGTGCGTCAGGCCGGGTAGCGGGCCGCGTCGACCTTGGTGTGGTAGTGACGGCCGGCCTTGCCGCCGGCCATCGCCGTGAGGGCCGTGGCCACGAGCAGGATGGCGCCGGCGATGATGGCGCCGATGCCGGCGTCCGCCGGTGCGTTGATGTCGGGCGGGTTCACCCGGTCCAGGACGTTGTACTGCTCGCCGAAGACCAGGCCCAGCACGACGGCCAGGATGGTCACGAGCAGGCCGATGATCCACACGCCCAGGCCCTGGCGTCCGCCATCGAAGCGCGACATCCGCCCGGCGACGTAGCCGCCGGCGTAGTAGGCGATCGCGAAGATCGCGATGACGGCGATGGCCGCGACCAGGCCTGCGGTGGCGCGGTCCGCCTCGACGTCCGACTCGGTCAGGTTGACCTCCTGGCCGACAGCGGCGGCGACGGCGCTCGCGATCGCGGCCAGCAGCACGGTCATCGCGATCGCGACCAGCCAGCCGAAGAAGGCCGCGCCCCAGTTGATGCCCCCGAACCGTTCGTGGGCGGCGGTGCGGTGCTCCGCCCTGATCTCCTCAGCCGTCGTCTCGTCGCGCTCTGCCTCGACTCGCTCGTCGGTGGTCCTGCGTCCGAACATCGTGGTGCCTCCCTGGTGCTGAAATTGGGCGTCCGACAACGTACCTGTCCCGGGAGGCGCCGGGCGAGCGGGCCACCCTCGGCTACTCGACCACCTTGCCGCTGATGGCGGCCGCGACGGCCTTGGGGACGTCGGTGTTGAAGACGGTGGGGATGATGAAGTTCGGGTTGAGCTCGTCGTCCTTGACGACCAGCGCGATCGCCTCGGCGGCGCGCAGCAGCATCTCGACGGTGATCTCCGAGGCGCGGGCGTCGAGCAGGCCGCGGAACACACCGGGGAACGCGAGCACGTTGTTGATCTGGTTGGGATAGTCGGACCGGCCGCTGGCCACCACCGCGGCGTACTTCTCCGCCTCCGCCGGATCCACCTCCGGATCCGGGTTGGCCAGGGCGAACACCACCGGATCGTCGGCCATGTCGGTGATCCACGCCGGGTCGAGCAGCCCGGGACCGCTGACGCCGATGAACACGTCGGCGCCGACCAGGCCGGTCTGCAGGTCGCCGCGGACCTTCCGCGGATTGGTGCGCGCCGCCAGCTCCGCCTTGGCCGGCGGCAAGGACTCGTCGTCGGAGGAGAGGCAGCCCTCGCGGTCCCACACCACGACGTCGGTCGCCCCGCCCGCCAGGAGCAGGGTGACGATCGCGGACCCGGCGGCGCCGGCACCCGCGACGACGATCCGGGTGTCGGGCAGGCTCTTCTTCACCACGCGCAGCGCGTTGGTGAGGGCCGCGGTGACGACGATCGCCGTACCGTGCTGGTCGTCGTGGAAGACCGGGATGTCCAGGCTCTCCCGGAGCCGGCGCTCGATCTCGAAGCACCGCGGCGCCGCGATGTCCTCGAGGTTGATGCCTCCGAAGCCGGGCGCGATCATCTCCACAGCCCGCACGATCTCGTCGGTGTCCTGGCTGGCCAGGCAAATCGGCCACGCGTCGATGCCGGCGAACCGCTTGAAGAGGGCGGCCTTGCCCTCCATCACCGGCAGCGCCGCCCCCGGTCCGATGTTGCCGAGACCCAGGACCGCGGAGCCGTCGGTCACCACCGCGACCGAGTTGCCCTTGATCGTCAGCTTGGGCACGTCGTCGGGGTTGTGGGCCAGTGCGAGGCTGACCCGGCCGACCCCGGGCGTGTAGGCCATCGACAGGTCGTCCCGGTTGCGCAGCGGGACCTTCGACGTGACCTCGATCTTGCCGCCGATGTGGAGGAGGAAGGTCCGGTCGCTGACCTTGTGGACCTCGACGTGCGGGACGTCGTCGGCGGCGGTGACGACCTGCTCGGCATGGGCGGAGTCGCTGGCCGAGCAGGTGACGTCGAGGACCAGGCGCTCGTGGCTGGACTCGGCGACGTCGATCGCGGTGACCACCCCGCCCGCGTGGGCGATGGCGGTGGCGACCGCGCCGACGATCCCGTGGTCGGGCGCGGTGTAGAGCCGCATGGTGATGGAGTACGACGAGGTGGTGGCGGCCATGCCTTCAGCCTGTCCTCATGGCGACCCCGGGGGCAAGTGACTACGGTCTCCGACCATGGCCACCCTGGTGCAGGACAACCCGGAACTGAACCGCTACGAGGTGTTCGAGGACGGCGAGCTGGCCGGTTTCTCGGAGTACACGCGATCGGAGACCTCGCTCGAGCTGAAGCACACCGAGGTGGACGACCGGTTCGAGGGCAGGGGCATCGGCTCCGCCCTGGCCCGGGGCGTGCTGGCCGCCGCCCGCGACGACGGGCTGGCCGTCCTGCCCTACTGCCCGTTCATGGCGGGCTACATCCGCAACCACCCCGACGAGTACCTCGACCTGGTCCCGTCCGACCGGCGGGCGAGGTTCCGCCTCTAGCCCGCCGGGCCGAGGGCGCGCTCGATGTCCTCGACCATCGCGTCGGGCTCCGTGGTCGGGGCGAACCTCGCGATCACCGCACCGTCGCGGCCGACGAGGAACTTGGTGTAGTTCCAGTTGATCCGGGCGCCGAGCAGCCCCTTCCTCTCGGACCGCAGCCAGCGGAAGAGCGGGTGCGTCTCGCGGCCGTTCACCGCCACCTTCGAGAACATCGGGAAGCTGACTCCGAAGTTGCGCTCGCAGACGGCCTGCATCTCCTCGTCCCCCAGGGGCTCCTGCCGGAACTGGTCGGACGGGAAGCCGAGGACGGTGAAGCCGCGGTCGACGTACCGCTCGTGCAACCGCTGGAGCCCGGGGAGCTGTGCCGCGTAGCCGCACTGCGAGGCGGTGTTGACGACGAGGACAACCTGGCCGTCGTACGCCGTCAGGTCGATGTCGCTGCCGTCGGGAGCACGGGCCGAGAAGTCGGCAAGTCGGGTCATGGGAGGGGTTCGGCGGGGGCTTCGCGACGGATTGGTCTGGACAGAGGTTTAGAACCCGAGTCGGCTGAGCAGACTTCACTCATGCTGATCATCGAGAGCCTGATGGCCCTGGTTACCGCCTTCGTCGTCGTGATCCCGCTTGCGATGGCTCTGATGATCATCGGTGCGCCGCAGCGCCGCGAGGCCGCGAAGGTCGTCGTGCGCTCGGACTCACCGACCGCGCGTCGGCCCCGGAGTTGAGCCCCCGAAGGCTCCGGGGCCGAACGCAGCCCTCCCCACCCGTCCCGTCGCCGCGGGGTCAGGGAACGATCCGGCCGCGCACTTCCGCCGGCTGCTGGTAACCCACCGGGTTGCGGTGACCGTCCAGGATCACCAGCACGTCTCGTTCGCCGGCGTCCAGGACGATCTCGTCCCCGTCGATGCCCGTGACCTCTCCCCGCACGAGATAGAGGTCCCCGTCGATCTGCTCGAGGACCCCGCCCGGCGGGCAGCGCTCGACATCGCCGATCGCCGCGATCCGGATCGGCACCGGCCGCCCCGGTCGGCTCCGCCACACGAGCAGCAGGATGGCGAGGATGATGGCGTCGGCGATCAGCGTGATGATGAGACCGAGCGGGTTGCGGACCTCGCCGTCGACGATGTGCGCGGCGGGACGGTCCTCGAGCACACGGACCGCGACCGTTTCCTGGGCTTCGGCGTTCTCGAAGGTCTCCTGGTCGACCTGGGCGCTCCACGGCGCCTGATCCGGGTCGACCGACTCCGGGAACCGAAACACCAGCCAGTAGTCGGGGTCGGCGGCGTCCCCCAGCCGGCGGGTGTCGAGGACCTCGGCCGTGGTGTCGGTGCCGTTGCGCTCCACCTGCCACCGGGTCCAGGTGCTGTG
>NZ_DASSXS010000313.1:0-3769 GCF_035703625.1 Nocardioides sp.
ATGCCGAGGGCGGCTCGCGCGGAGGCGGTCACCTGGGCGGCCGCGGCGGCCGTGGCGGTGAAGACCAGGCCCATGCCGACCAGCTCCGCGCCGTGGAGCACCGAGGCCCCGGCCGCCAGGTCGTTGGCCATCAGGACCGCCATGTCGAGGACGCCCACCAGCAGCGAGGCGGCCGCGGCGACGAGTACGGCGGCGGCCGTGGCCGCGTGCCTCCCGGTGACCGTTCCACGGAGCAGCTCGAAGCGGCCGGACTCCTCCTCGGCCCGCGTGTGGCGCACCACCAGGAACGTCACCATCAGGGCGACGACGACCAGGGCCGTCATCGTGGTCTCGTAGGCCACGATCCCGCCGATGGTGTCCAGCGCGTCCGGGCGCCCGTTCATCAGCTTGCTGCTGGCCGAGTCGCCGACCGTGGCGCCGTACGAGGCGATCTGCTCCGGGGTCCCGTAGACGTCGATCACGGCACTCGCCGAGAGGCCCGTCATGGCGGTGAGCCCGACGATCCAGATCGGGAGTCGCAGTCGATCCCGACGCAGGATGAGCCGGATGAGGTGCCGGGTTCCGGCGAGCGAGGTCAGGCGTGGGTCGCTCACGGTGCCACCTGGTCGCCGTACTGCCTCAGGAAGAGCTCCTCGAGGGTCGGCGGGTGGGCGGTGAGCGAGCGCAGGCCGACCTCGGTGAGCACCTTCATGGCCTCGTCGAGGTCGTCGGAGTCGACGTCGAAGGTGACCCGGCCGTCGACGAAGTCGGGATTGTGGACACCGCGCAGCGCGGACAGCTCGTCGGCCCTGCGGCTGGTCTCGGCGATCACGGTGGTGCGGGTCAGGTGGCGCAGCTGGGCCAGCGTCCCGCTCTGCACCGTGCGGCCGGCACGGATGATGCTGACGCGGTCGCAGAGCGCCTCGACCTCGGCCAGGATGTGACTCGAGAGGAGAACGGTGGCGCCGCGCCCCTTGGCCTCGACCACGCACCTGCGGAAGGCCGACTCCATGATGGGGTCGAGCCCGGACGTCGGCTCGTCCAGCAGCAACAGCTCGGCTCCGGCGGACAGGGCCGCGACGAGCGCGACCTTCTGGCGGTTCCCCTTGGAGTAGGTGCGTGACTTCTTGCTCGGGTCCAGCTCGAAGAGCTCGAGCATCTCGGCGCGTCTCGTCTCGTCGAGGCCGCCGCGCATCCGGCCGAGCATGTCGATGACCTCGCCTCCGGTGAGGTTCGGCCACAGGTTGACGTCGCCGGGCACATAGGCGATCCGGCGGTGGAGGGTCGCCGCGTCGCGCCACGGGTCTCCCCCCAGCATCGAGACCGAGCCCGCGTCGGAGCGGAGCAGGCCGAGGAGCACCCGGATGGTGGTTGACTTGCCGGCACCGTTGGGCCCGAGGAAGCCGTGCACCTCACCCGGCTCGACCTCGAGGTCGAGGCCGTCGAGCGCACGTACGGAGCCGAAGGCCTTCTCCAGCCCGGCAATCTGGATGACCGTCATCCTCCGAGATTACGGTCCACAACCTGGCGGACACCGGGCGGCTCACCCGCGAGCGGGCCCTCGGACGCCGGGGAGGGCGGTGGCTCGTCGAGACAGCGGAGTTCCTGAGGTTCACCCGGGCGGACCTCGACGACCTGCCCAGCGGTGGGCGTCGTACCGCGACGGGGCGAGCAGCAGACCGAGGCGCGCCAGACCAGCGACTGGCTAGTTCTCGAGACCCGGAGCAAGGCCGAGGATCCGGTCGATCTCGGCCGTCGAGAGCGGCTGGTCGGACTCGGTCGCGGCAATGATGAGGTTGGTGGTGAGCTCAACCTCGCCAAGGAGGTCCGAATCCTCCAGCGTGACGTCGAACTGATCGTGCAACGCGCGCTCCTCGCAGGTATGGGTGGGGGCGGTTCCCTCCACTGCACACTTTGCCCGTTCGGAGGGGGACCTAAACTTTTTCGATCGAAATCTGACCCATCCGAGCCCCTCAAACCACCCGAATGGAATCCGGGGCCCCGACATCGTCGAGGCCCCGGATGAAGCATGGTGCGGACAGGTGCTGTCCGTCCGGCTTCGAGATCAGCCTGCGCTGATCGTCAGCGTCCGCTGATCAGAGCGGGCGAACGTTCTCCGCCTGGGGACCCTTCGGGCCCTGGGTGACGTCGAACTCGACCTTCTGGTTCTCGTCCAGGGACTTGTAGCCCTGGGTCTGGATCGCCGAGTAGTGCACGAAGACGTCGTCGCCGCCGTCCTCCTGCGCGATGAAGCCGAAACCCTTCTCGGCGTTGAACCACTTCACGGTGCCTTGAGCCATTGCGCTGTACTCCTATATCGGTGCGATGAGCCGTCACTTCGACGGCCCGCCTCAGATGCGGTGACACGTCGCTCCGACATGTGGATTGGCACCACAAAAACGAAACGCCGTTGGATCACAAACTCCGCGGGCGTCGACCTGCTGGAACTTTTGCACCTGTTGCACGAGCGACACTACCAACCAGCACGCGGATGCGAACATCCCGGCGCCGTGTTTCGTCAGACGGTGGATGAACACTTCGTGACCGGTCGGTCAGAGGTCTCACTCCGGCAGCGTCACGATCTCCACGATGTCGATGCCGAGGGAGCGCAGCAGGCTCAGCACGCCCTCCAGCTCGTCCTGTCCCGTCAGGTCGCCCATCAACGTCGTCTGGACCGAGTGGTCCCGCACCATCAGGGCCGGAAACGCCGTGGTCAACTCGTCCGAGAGCTTCGCGTTGACGCGGATCAGGACTTTGGTCACCGGGCTCCCCTCGATCGCGTGTCACTCCTGTCGCCTGGGTTCGACGGCTGCGGCCGAGGCTAGGCATCGGAACACCGCTGCGCCTCACGGTTTTCGGGGGAGCCCGGGCCGCCACCGTTCACGAGCAACGGGTGAGCCGCGCAACCGACCCGCGCTGAACAGTCGGGAGCACCCACGAAGCGGCGCTGCCCACGGACGTCGCGAGGAGGACGAATGGCCACCTTGACCGTGTGGACCTTCACCACCTCGACGGGGGCCGAGGAGGCATCGGCCAGGGTGCAGGACCTGGCCAGGAACGGCGGGGTGGTCGTCCACGACGCAGCCACGGTGAGCTGGGACCCGGCGGCGCGGAAACCGACCACCGGCCAGCTGGCCGCAACCCCCGCCGCGGAGTCCCTCGGCAGGCCGTTCTGGGGCCTGCTCCTCGGCCACATCTTCCTGATCCCTCTCCTGGGAGCGGCGATGGGCGCCGCGACCGGAGCCGTCGCGGGCCCTCTCGCGGACGTCGGGATCGACGACATCTTCATCAACAAGGTGCGCGACCAGATCACGCCGGGGACGTCGGGCCTGTTCGTGCTCGGCCCCGATGGGGTCGGCGACGCCCTGGCCGCTGAGCTTGCGCCGTGGAACCCCGACGAGCCGATCCTCACCAGGCTCAGCCCGGAGCAGGAGGCTGCCCTGCGCTGGGTGTTCCTCGAGTGACCGACCCGTTGGCCCGTTCCGGGTGACCCGCCGGCAGTCCGCGCTTCCTAGAGTCCGGCATCGGGGCGAGCGGGTCCCGCGACGCACGTGAGAGGAGCTCCCATGAGCGCAGTTTCGAGTCCGCGGTCGTACGACCCCGATGAGGACACCTGGGCCTCCGGCGTCACGACGTTCGCGGCCGTCACCCTGATCACCCTCTCGATCTTCCAGATCCTCCAGGCGATCGCCGCGATCGCCAGGGACGAGGTGTTCGTCAGCGGGGTCAGCTACACCTACGCGATCGACCTCGCCACCTGGGGCTGGATCCACCTGGCGCTCGGCGTCCT
>NZ_DASSXS010000319.1:0-2111 GCF_035703625.1 Nocardioides sp.
AGCCACCACATGGGGTCACCTCACCGACAGTCGCGGTGGACGCTCCCGATCGCGATCGAACTCCTCCAGCCTGACGCGCGACCCTCGCGGGTTGCAGGGCACTTGGTCCCGAGGGCGTCGTCCGACCGGCCCGGAAGCTCCACCAAGGGCCGGGGACGTTCCCACCTGTGGGCTGGCCCCCGGAGTGCTGCTGGAGAGATCCGGCCAAGACGGCTCTCGCTGACTCATGCTCGTCCACGGGCCAGGAGACCATGACGAGCGATCCGCGATCCGCGATCCGCGGCCCGCCAGCCGGGCATGCGACACCGCCGCGCCCCCGCCGTGGACGGCAACCGGATGCTCGCGTCCAGCGATTGCCCCGTGACGCGCGTCAGCCGTCGACCTGATCGGCCGGGAGCTGATCGGCCGGGAGCTGATCGGCGACATCCCCGCTGACGCCCGCCACGCCGTCACTGGTGTGCCGGTCCCCCGTGGCCGGACACAGCCAGTGACGGCTCCCCCGATGGGCACGATGCCACATGAGTTGACGAAATGTTACTCCTCGTTGTCAAGCATTGCGAAGGCACATCACCACCAAGGAGGAAAGCTCATGAACCGCATTCGAACGACCATCTCGGCGCTGGCCGTCATCGCCGTCACCTCCGCCGGCGGGGTGATCCCTCTCTGGACCGGTGGCGACCACACGGTGGTCGCCGACCGCTGGTGCTGCTGAGGCGACGGCCAGGACGGGCTGGGGCGGGCCGGAGCGAGTCCGCCCCAGCAACCCTGACACCGCTAAGGCGTCGTCGAGCCCCCGACCGCGGAGCGAACGCGGGTCGACACCAGGCCCGTCGACGCCGCGGCGCGCCGGTAGGCGTCCAGCGCCCCCGCCCCATCACCGAGGCCCTCGAGCAGACCGCCGAGCTCGAACCAGGTCTGCGCGGCACCACGGTCAGCGCCGATCCCGCTCAACAACAAGACCGCCTCGCGGTACGCGCGTCTGGCCTCGTCCACCCTGCCGTGCCCGGCGAGCACCTGCCCTTGCAGCAAGCGCGCGTCGGCGGCCACGAGCGGGACGCGGGCGCCGGCCTCCTCCAGGGTCGCGGCGATCAGCTCGTCGGTGCGCTCGTGGTGTCCGAGCAGGAAGTGCGCCCGGGCCTGCGCCAGCAGGTTGTCCGCCCGGTCCGCGCGGTTTGCGCTGCTCAGGTCCAGCTCCACCTGTGCCCGGGACAGCACGGCGAGCGCAGACCGGGGCTCCGGGGGGTCCATGCGCAGCTGGAGGATCCCTACCTGCGTGCGCAGCCTGGCCAGGTTCCGGCCGTCCTCGCCGGCCTCGAAGATGCCCAGCGCCTTTCTGGCCAGCCCCAGCGCGACCTCCGGGCGACCAGCCCTGGACTCCATCACGCTGGCATTCCAGTACGCCGCCGCCTTCGACTCGGCGGAGCCGTACTCGTCGGCCTGGGCGAGCGCCCGCTGGCACAGCCGCCCGGCATGGGCGACGTCGCCACGCTCGACGTGGGCGGCCGCGACGGTGAGCGTGAGCGCCACCGCTTCGTTCAGTCCACCGAGCTCGTGCTCGGCGATGTAGCCGGCGGCACGGTCGCCGACCTCGACGGCGGCGACCAGGTCTCCGGACTCGCGGTAGCAGCGGCTCAGGGCGGTCATCGCCTCCAACCAGGACAGGTCGAAAGGTCCGGCGTCGGCCCGCTCCTCCAACGCAACGATTGCCGCGTCGAGATCGCCGGTGGCCTCCAGCGCAAACGCCCGCGCATCGGCAGCCTGCCGGCGAAGGTCGGGTAGCCCGCCGACCTCGTCGATCTCGGCCAGAACCCCCTCGACCCGGGCCAGCGCCTGCGCGGCCTCTCCTCCCGACAGTGACAGCTGCGCCAGGTCGAGGGCGAGCCGCAGCTCCGCGACCCGATCGGGTGGGGCGCCGAGGAGGAGCTCCTCGATCGGGACGTCGAGCCGCGCGGCCATGGCCTCGAGCAGGGCCGGGTCCGGACGTCGCTGACCCGCCTCGATGCGGGAGACATAGGCCGTCGACAGGTCCGACCCCGCCACCTGGGACTGGGTCAGTCCCGCGCGGAGGCGCGCCGAGCGGAGCCGAGCACCCAGTGCGCCGGGGTCGATGG
>NZ_DASSXS010000238.1:0-4214 GCF_035703625.1 Nocardioides sp.
TCGTTGAGCTCGGTGGTCGAGGTGCGAGGTTTCGTGACGGGCGCTGCGCGCCCTCCTCGCCCCACATCTTCGCGAGCCTCGAAACCCCGGAAGTGAAGGCAGGGCAGTGACCGCCGTGGTCTCCGCCCTGCACGGGTGCGGGGGTTTCGAGGCTCGGGCTCTGAGGGCCCTCACACCTCAACCACCGGGCTCGAGGTTCCGGTGCCCGTCCTAGAGTGGCGGCGTGGCGACTCACGTGGACCGGCTCCTGCCCAGCGACGAGGCGGAGGCGCTGCTCGAGCTCACCCGGGAGATCGCGGAGAAGGAGCTCGCCCCGCGGGCCGCGGAGCTCGAGGAACGGGCCGAGTTCCCCGCGGAGGCCTACCGGCTCCTGGGTCGCTCGGGGCTGCTGAGCCTGCCGTTCGCCGAGCGGCGCGGTGGCGGGGGGCAGCCCTACGAGGTCTACCTGCAGGTCGTGGAGGAGATCGCCGCGGCGTGGCCCAGCGTCGCCGTGGGCACCAGCGTCCATTCCCTCACCGCCACCGTCGTCGACGTCAACGCCACCGAGGAGCAGCGTGCGGAATGGCTGCCGAGGATGCTCTCGGGCGACTGGCTCGGCGCCTACTGCCTCTCGGAGCCGCAGGCCGGTTCCGACGTCAGCGGCATCCGCACCCGCGCCCGCAGCGAGGGGGACGAGTACGTCGTCTCCGGGACCAAGCAGTGGATCAGCAACGGCTCGTGCGCCGACTACTACATCCTCTTCGCGCGCACGGGTGACGACCCGCGGCGCGGCCTCTCCGCCTTCGTGGTCCCCGCCGACACCGAGGGCATGAGCTTCGGGCCACCGGAGAAGAAGATGGGCCTGGCCTGCGACGTCACCACCCAGGTGATCTTCGACAACGCCCGGATCCCGGCCGGCCACCGGATCGGCGACGAGGGCGCCGGCATGCGGGTGGCGCTCTCCGCCCTCGACGCCGGCCGGCTCGGCATCGCCGCCGTCGCGACCGGGATCGCCCAGGCCGCACTGACGCATGCAGTCGGCTACGCCCGCGAGCGAGAGCAGTTCGGCCGGCCGATCGGTGACTTCCAGGGCCTGCAGTTCCTGCTCGCCGACATGGGCGCGGCGGTCGAGCGCGCGCGAGCGACGTACCTGCACGCGGCGCGGCTCAAGGACGCCGGGCGCCCGTTCTCCCGGCAGGCGAGCATCGCCAAGCTGACCGCGACCGACACCGCCATGCGGGTCACCACTGACGCCGTCCAGGTGCTCGGGGGCAACGGCTACACCCGGGAGTACCCCGTCGAGCGGCTGTTCCGCGACGCCAAGGTCACCCAGATCTTCGAGGGCACCAACCAGATCCAGCGGATGGTGATCGGGCGCGACCTGCTCCGCTGACGGCCGCTACTCGAGGGGTGGCGTGACGGCCTCGTCGGGCCGGGCGGCGAGCACGTGGTCGATGTAGTCGCGGGCGGTGTCGAAGATGTCCACCTCGTGACCGGCACGCTCGGAGAGCAGCCAGCGGTGGACGAGGATCTCGTGGAAGATCTCCGCCGGCTCGAGCTTCCCCCGCGCCTCCGGGGGCACCATGGCGATGATCGGCTCGTAGATCTCGGTGAGCCACCGGTTGGCGACCAGCTGGCGGTCCTCGCCGCCGAGGTCGTGGTAGGCGGTGAACGCAGCCAGGTCGTTGAGCAGGCGGCGCGCCTGGCCGTCCTCGACGTTCATCCCGGTCAGGCCCTGCAGCTCGCGCTGGTGGTGGCCGAGCTCCACGACCTTCGGCTGGATCTGCACCTTGTCACCGTCGAAGTCGGTCACGATGTCGATCTCCTCGACGTCGAAGCCGAGGTCGTTGAGGTGCTCGATCCGCTTCTCGATCCGCCACATCTCCCCGGCCGCGAACTCCTCCTGGCCGGTCAGCTCCGCCCACAGCGCCTCGTAGCGCTCCCGGACCAGGTCGACGATCTCGTGGGCCCGCACCTCGCTGTCGAGGGTCTCGCTGGCCTGGAGGTCCAGCAGCTCGCCGAACACGTTCTCGCAGCCGACGGTGACGTCGTGCTCGCGCATGCCGTTGGACAGCTGGGGTCGCAGCTCGCCGGTCTCGGCGTCGACGAGGTACGCCGCGAAACCCCCGGCACTGCGCCGGAAGAGCACGTTGGACAGCGACACGTCACCCCAGTAGAAGTCGGCGAGGTGCAACCGGACGAGGAGCACCACCAGTGCGTCGATCAGGGCGGGCAGGTTGTCAGCGGTGAGGCCGTGCTGGAAGAGGCTGCGGTAGGGCAGGGAGAACTGGAGGTGCTGGGTGAGCAGCGCGGCCGGCAGCTCCTCGCCGTTCTCGTCGACGCGGCCGGTGACCACGCCCTGGGCCATCACCGCGGGCAGCCCGATCCGCTGCAGGTCCCGCAGCAGCCGGTACTCCCGGAAGGCGAGCTCCTCGGTCGTCTCCTTGACGGCGTAGACCCGCTGGCCCAGCCGCACGATCCGGACGACGTGCCGCGAGAGCCCCCGGGGCAGCGGTACGACGTGCTGATCGGTCCACTCCTCCAGCGGGGTGGACCAGGGCAGGGTCACGATCGCCGGATCCGGGCGGTTCGCCACGATCCGCAGGGCCATGACTCTCAACCTAGGGGATAGTCCCGAACGAAATGGTCGTCCTGGATCGTTCCAACACAACGACGTCGTTCGGGACTATCCGTCAGGGCTCGAGGAGCACGGGGCCGGGACCACTCGATGCCAACACGTCCTGCGGGTTCCGCAGCGCACAGTTCCGCAGGCTCAGGCACCCGCACCCGATGCAGCTGTCGAGCTGGTCGCGCAGCCGCTCGATGCGCTCGATCTGCTCGTCGAGACGCGGTCGCCAGGCGCGGCTCAGGCGGGTCCAGTCGGCCTTGGTCGGGACCCTGTTCTCGGGGAGGGTGGCCAGCGCCTCACCGATCTCATCGAGGCTCAGGCCGACGCGCTGGGCGGTCCGGATGAACGCGACCCGGCGCAGCTCCGCCTGCTCGTAGCGTCGCTGGTTGCCCGACGTACGGCGGGACCGGATCAGGCCCCGCGACTCGTAGAAGCGGATCGCGGAGGAGGCCACACCCGCACGCTCGGCGAGCTGACCGACGGTCAGGCTGGTCACGACGAACAGCCTCCCTTGACTTCAACCAAACTTCAAGTTGGACGATCGGGACATGACCGAGATCGCACGACTGATGAGCCTGATGACCGGAGACGAGAAGCACTCGTCGGCCGCCACCTCGACCCTCGACGTGATCCGCGTGCTGTACGAGCGGGTGCTCGACGTCTCGCCCGAGACGATCGGTGACGAGCGGCGGGACCGCTTCTACCTGTCGAAGGGCCACGGGCCGATGGCCTACTACGCCGTCCTTGCCGACCGAGGCTTCTTCCCGGAGTCGTGGCTGCCGGGCTGGGGGTCCTACGACTCGCCGCTCGGTTTCCACCCCGACCGCAACCTGGTCCCGGGAGTGGAGATCTCCTCGGGCTCGCTCGGTCACGGTCTCCCGCTGGCCGTGGGCACGGCCCTCGGCCTCCGCGCCCAGGGGTTGGGCTCCCGCGTGGTCGTGCTCGTCGGTGACGCCGAGCTCGACGAGGGCAGCAACCACGAGGCGCTGGAGCTGGCCGCGGCCCTGTCGCTGGACGCGCTGACCGTCGTGGTGATCGACAACCAGTCGTCCAGCCATGCCGTCCCCGGCCGGATCGCCGACCGCTTCGTGGTCGAGGGCTGGCACACCGTGTCCGTCGACGGGCGTGACCACGATGCCCTCGAGAAGGCCCTCTCGCACCGCCCGGTCGGCCAGCCCAACGCCGTCGTCGCCCACGTGGAGGAGAAGTCGTGAACCCCCGCGAACAGTTCGCCCGCACCGCCGCCGACCTCGTCGAGACCGATCCCTCGGTCGCGCTGGTCTACGCCGAGATCTCCGGCCAGTTCTTCGGCGAGGTGGAGGCCCGCCACCCCGACCGGGTCATCAACGTCGGGATCCGTGAGCAGCTGCTCGTCAACGTCGGCGCCGGCCTGGCCCTCACCGGGATGCGCCCGATCGTGCACACCTTCGGGTCGTTCCTCGTCGAGCGTGCCTTCGAGCAGGTGAAGCTCGGCTTCGGCCACCAGGACGTCGGCGGCGTCCTGGTCGGCGCGGGAGGCTCGTTCGACATCGCCTCCGGCGGGCGCACGCACCAGGTGCCCGGCGACGTGGCCCTGATGGACACCCTGCCCGGCGTCCACATCCAT
>NZ_DASSXS010000023.1:0-2724 GCF_035703625.1 Nocardioides sp.
CAGCGGTAGTGGGCGAAGGCCTTGTTGGACTCGGCCATCTTGTGGGTGTCCTCGCGCTTCTTCACCGCGGCACCGAGGCCGTTGGAGGCGTCGAGGATCTCGTTCATCAGGCGCTCGGACATCGTCTTCTCACGACGGTCCTGCGCGTAGCCGACGAGCCAGCGCAGAGCGAGGGTGGTGCCCCGCGTGCCCTTGACCTCGATCGGGACCTGGTAGGTGGCACCACCGACCCGGCGGGACTTGACCTCGATGGCCGGCTTCACGTTGTCGAGCGCGCGCTTGAGCGTCACGACGGGGTCGGTGCCGGTCTTCTCGCGGCAGCCCTCGAGCGCGGTGTAGACGATGCGCTGGGCGACCTGCTTCTTGCCGTCCTGGAGGCACTTGGAGACCAGCTGGGAGACCAGCTGCGACCCGTAGACCGGGTCGATGTCGATCGGCCGCTTCGGTGCGGGACCCTTGCGGGGCATCAGCTCTTCTCCTTCTTCGCTCCGTAGCGGCTGCGGGCCTGGCGGCGGTTCTTGACGCCCTGGGTGTCGAGGGAACCGCGGATGATCTTGTAGCGGACACCGGGGAGGTCCTTCACCCGGCCGCCGCGGACGAGCACGATCGAGTGCTCCTGGAGGTTGTGGCCCACGCCCGGGATGTAGGCCGTGACCTCGATGCCGCTGGACAGGCGCACGCGGGCGACCTTGCGGAGGGCAGAGTTCGGCTTCTTCGGGGTGGTGGTGTAGACGCGGGTGCAGACACCGCGTCGCTGGGGCGAACCCTTGAGGGCAGGTGTCTTGTTCTTCGACACCTTGTCCTGGCGGCCCTTGCGGACCAGCTGGTTGATCGTGGGCACCGGGTGGTTCCCCTTCTTGTCCTCTAGTCAGAACCCGACGCCTTGCCGGGCACGATGATGCTGCTACTTCGATGTGCCTGTGGTGTGCGCCCGGATGGGCTCCTCGGCCTGCCGTGAGGTGGATGGGCGCTCGGAGAGCTTTTGGGCACGCGCAACGGTCTGGTTGTCCCAGACACGATGAACGAGGTTACTCGCTCCCCCATCGGGGGTCAAAACGCCCCTGAGGTGGGCAAACCACAGGGCCGCGAGGCTCACTCCGACGCCCGTCGCCAGCCCCCCGAGGATCAGCGTCCAGCGGGCTCCGGCCACCTCGCCGATCCAGCCGATGAGGGGCGCGCCGAGCGGGGTGCCGCCGATGAAGATCATCATGTAGAGGGCCATCACCCGGCCCCGCATGCCCTCGTCGGTGTGCAGCTGCATGTAGGCGTTGGCCGCCGTGATCATGGTGAGCGCGCTCAGCCCGAGCAGCGGGGTCATCAGGGCGAAGGCGAGGTACGACGGCATCAGGCCGGCCGTGATCTCCACGACCGCGAAGACGAGGGCGGCGCCGATCACCAGCCGTTGCCGGACGTAGGGCCGCCGTGCCGCCACCAGCGAGCCGGTCAGTGACCCGACCGCCATGAACGTGCCCAGCAGGCCGTACTCGGTGGCGCCCTTGCCGAACACCTGGGTGGCCATCAGCGCCGAGGTCATCTGGAAGTTGAGGCCGAAGGTGCCGGTGAAGAAGACGATGGCCAGGATCAGCATGAGGTCGGGGCGGTTCCGAACGTAGGCGACGCCCGCGCGGATCTGGCCCGGCTCGCGCCGCATCGGCTCGGGCGTCCGCAGCGCCGCCGGGTCGAGCCGGCGCAGGGTGAGGATCGGGGCGGCGTAGCTGACGGCGTTCGCCAGGATCACCCACCCGGTGGCCACTGCTCCCCCACCCAGGGCGGCGATGAGCACGCCGGCGACGGCCGGTCCGACGATGCGTGCGGCGTTGAAGCTGGCCGAGTTGAGGCCGACCGCGTTGGTGAGGTCGTCGGGACCGACGATCTCGGACACGAACGACTGCCGCGCGGGAGCGTCGAAGGCGGCGGCCGTGCCCAGGACGAACGCGAGGACGTAGACGTGCCAGATCTGGGCGGTGCCCGTGACGGCCAGCAGCCCGAGCAGCAGCGCGGGCACCGCCATGCCGAGGTTGGTCAGCTGGAGCAGACGGCGCTTGGGGATCCGGTCGGCGACCAGGCCCGCCACGGGCGAGAGCAGCAGGAACGGCAGGAACTGCAGGCCGGTGGTGATCCCGATGGCGGCACCGCTGTAGTCGGTGAGCTGGAGGACCAGCCAGTCCTGCGCGACGCGCTGCATCCAGGTACCGACATTGGAGACGACACCGCCGAGGGCGTAGCGGCGGTAGTTGGGATTGGCGAGGGAGCGGAACGTGGGGCTCAAAGTTGTGGCGCTCAGTCCTTCTGTGCGAGTTGTTCGAGAATGGGGGCCGCCCGGCGGAGCACGTCGCGCTCCTCGGCGGTGAGGTCGGCGAGCTTCCTGGCCAGCCAGGCGTCGCGGCGGGCGCGGTCGGCGAGCAGGGTCTCCCGGCCCAGGTCGGACAGGACGACGACGACCTGGCGCCCGTCGGTCTCGTGGCGCCGGCGGGCGACGTACCCGCCGTCCTCCAGGCAGTTGACCGTGCGGGTCATGCTGGGCGGCTGCACCCGCTCCTGCGCGGCCAGCTCACCGACGCTGAGCTCCCCGTTGCGGTAGAGGCACCCCAGGACCGCCATGGCGCCGAGGCTGAGCTCGTTGTCGGGGTGGCGCTCGATGGCCAGCCGCCGCCGCAGGCGCATCACGGAGAACCGGAGCTCGGACGCCAACCCGGCGTCGGTGCGGACAACGCTGGTGACCGA
>NZ_DASSXS010000021.1:0-4205 GCF_035703625.1 Nocardioides sp.
GGCCGTTCCCCCGACAAGCTGGCCGAGACGGAGGCCGCGATCCGCTCGCAGGTGCCGCACGCGGAACTGGTGCAGCTGCAGGTGGACCTCGCGGACCTCGGGTCGGTCCGCAAGGCGGCCGCGCACGCCGCGTCGGTCGGCACCATCGACGTGCTGGTCAACAACGCCGGGGTGATGGCACCGCCGTACCAGCGGACCGTCGACGGCCTCGAGCTGCAGATGGCCACCAACCACTTCGGGCCGTTCCTGCTCACCGGGCTGCTCCTCCCCGAGCTGGTCGCCTCCGGCGCCGGGCGGGTGGTCACCGTGTCGTCGCAGATGCACCGCACGGCGCGGCGCGCGCCGCTGGGCGATCCCAGGACCCAGGAGCGTCGCTACTCGAAGTGGCCCGTGTACGGCGAGACCAAGCTGGCCAACCTGCTCTTCACCTACGAGCTCGACCGTCGCCTCCGGGAGGCGGAGCTGCCGGTGAAGGCCCTCGCCGCCCATCCCGGATTCGCCGGGACGCACCTGGCGGCCAACGGCCGCTTCGGCCGGGCATCCGGTGGTCTCGCCTCGATCCTGGACGCCGCGGTCCGGGCGATCGCCCAGCCCGCGCACATGGGAGCGCTCCCGACCCTGATGGCGGCCACCGAGGACCTGCCGGGGTCGACGTACTGCGGCCCGAGCGGCTTCCACGAGTACGGCGGGCTGCCCGTCGTCGTCGGCAGCAGCAAGCTGTCGCGCAACGAGCAGACCCAGCGCGAGCTCTGGGAGATCAGCGAGCGCGCGACGGGCCTCAGCTACCCCTGAGGCTCACGCAGCAGCGCGCTGCAGGGCGCGGCGCACCCGGGGCCCGCCGGTGGTCATCCTGTAGAGCTTCACCAGCTGCTGCGGAGCGTTCCGGGGCGTGGTCTGGGACAGCCAGCCGTTGGGCAGCGACAGCCGGACCACCTTGTGCCAGGCCGAGTAGACCTGCGGGACCAGCGGCCGGGCGCAGTAGCTCAGGTCGTACTTCTCGAACAGTGCCTGCACCTTGGGGGCGATCTCGCCGTAGCGGTTGCTCGGCAGGTCGGGGAAGAGGTGGTGCTCGATCTGGTGGGAGAGGTTGCCGGTCATGATGTGCATCAGCTTCGAGCCGGAGATGTTGGCCGAGCCGAGCATCTGCCGGACGTACCACTCGCCCTTGGTCTCGCCGTCGATGGAGCGCCTCTCGAAGGTCTCGACGCCCTCGGGGAAGTGGCCGCACATGATCACCGAGTGGCTCCACAGGTTGCGGACCAGGTTGGCGGTGAAGTTCGCCGCGATCGTGTGGAGGAACGACGGCCCCGAGAGCGCGGGGTGCACGACGTAGTCCTTGGTCACCTGCCGGCGGATCTTCCGCAGCACGGCCTTCGCCTCGGCGCGGAACTTGGGGTCCTTGGTCCTGCCCCGCTTGACCGCGCCACGCAGCTCGAGGTCGTAGGCAGCGATGCCGTACTCGAAGAAGCAGGCGTTGAAGAAGTTCCACAGCGGCTGGGCCAGGAAGAACGGCTGCCACGGCTGGTCCTCGTCGACGCGCATGATGCCGTAGCCGAGGTCGTTGTCCTTGCCGATCACGTTCGTGAAGTTGTGGTGGAGCTCGTTGTGGCTGTGCTTCCACTGCTCCGAGGGGGTCACGTGGTCCCACTCCCACGTGGTCGAGTGGATCTTGGGGTCGCGCATCCAGTCCCACTGACCGTGCAGGATGTTGTGGCCGATCTCCATGTTGTCGAGGATCTTGGCGATCGAGAGGCCCGCGGTTCCGACCAGCCAGGCCGGCGGGAAGAGCGAGAAGAGCAGGACGGCGCGGGAGCCGACCTCGAGCGTGCGCTGGGTGCCGATCACCTTGCGGATGTAGGCCGCGTCGGCGGCTCCGCGGGAGTCGATCACCTCCTGGCGGATGGCGTCGAGCTCCACACCGATCTGCTCGATGTCCTCGGGGGTGAGGTGGGCGATCGGGTTGTCGGGCTTCTTCTGGATAGCAGTCATGAGCCCTCCTTCAGGGGGGTGGATCAGTGGTCGATGTCGCAGGCGCCGGCGGCGGCGTTGATGCAGGTCTGGATGATGACGCCGTCCCCGGGAGCAGCGGTGGTGATCTCGCCGTTGCGCAGGTCGCGGACCGCGCCCTGACGAAGCGGGAGGACGCAGCCGTAGCAGATGCCCATCCGGCAGCCGCTCGGCATCAGGACACCGGCCTCCTCGGCGGCGTCGAGGATCGGCGTCGATCCGTCTGCCTCGACGGTGGTGCCGGTCCGGTCGAAGCTGATCGTGCCGCCCTCGCCGGCCACCACGCGCGCGGTGCGGAACTGCTCGGTGAACAGGGGCAGGTCGCGCTCGGCGTGATGGTGCTCCAGCGCATCGAGAAGGCCTGCGGGCCCGCAGGCGAAGGTGGTGCGCTCGCCGAGGTCCGGGACCAGCTCGGCCAGGTCGTTGACGTCGAGGATCCCGTCGAGGTCGTCGTACCGCGCGACGAGCGAGATGGCCTCGGCCTTGTGGAGGGCCTTGAGGTCGGCGGTGAAGATCGAGTCCGGCTCGCTGGGTGCGACGTGCACCACGACGATGTCGTGCGCGCGGCTGCGCGGGAGCGCCAGGACGCCCTCGTCGGTCGAGGGGAACAGGTTGCGCAGCATCCCGATCACCGGGGTGATGCCGGAGCCGGCGGTGACGAACAGGAACTTGCCGCCCTGGGGCGGGAGCACGAACTCGCCGGCCGCCTGCTCGAGGTGGACCAGCGTGCCGGGTCGGGCGTCGTGGACGAGGTGGTTGCTGACCTTGCCCTCCGGGACGGCCTTCACGGTGATGGAGATCCGGCCGTCGGCACGAGGACCGTGGGTGAGGGAGTAGGCCCGCCACTGGCGGACACCGTCGACGTCGATCCCGATCCGGACGTACTGGCCGGGGACGTGCCCGGCCCAGTCGCGGCCGGGACGGATGACGATGGTGGCGGCGTCGGCGGTCTCCGGGTGGATCTCCTCGATCCGGCCGCGCAGCTCCGCGCCGGAGCGCAGCGGGTGGACCATGTCCAGCACGTCGGCCGGGACCATCGGGGTCAGAGCAGCCTCCGCCACACGGCGTACGGCGACACGGAGATTGCTCATGCCTTCCATAGTGTCCTCTGGCCGGGCTAAAGTCATGACCGTCGAGCGTGAAGATGCGTGTCACAATTGTTCGGAGAGAACAATGAACCCCGCCAAGCCGCGGCGCACCGCCGCCCACAGCCTGCAGCTGACCTCGGAGACCATCGAGGAGATGCGCCTGAGCCTCCCGCAGGTGGCCGACGCGACGGTGGCCGCGATCATCGACGAGGTGCCCAGCTATGCGGACGCGCTGACCGGCTCGATGGGCGAGAACATCCGCAGCGCGGTCCAGCTCGCCCTCGGCGGGTTCATCTCCCTCGCCTCCCGGCGCCGCGGTGCGGACCCGCGCACCCCGGCCGCGCCCGCGGTGGAGGGGGCCTACCAGCTCGGGCGGGGCGAGGCCCGCAGCGGGCGGTCGGTCGACGCGCTGCTCGCGGCCTACCGGATCGGCGCACGGGTGTCCTGGCGGGAGATGTCGGCGACGGCCGTGCGCAACGACGTCGACGCCGACACGCTGGCCGCCTTCGCCGAGCTGGTGTTCGCCTACATCGACGAGCTGTCCGCGGCCAGCGTCGCCGGGCACACCGACGAGCTGGACACCACCGGGCAGGTACGCCGCCGCCTGCTGGAGCGTCTCGCCCACCACCTGGTGCAGGGCTCGCCCGCCGAGGCCGTGCAGTCGGCCGCGGAGCGCGCCGGGTGGCCGGCGCCGAGGACGCTCACCGCCGTGGTCGTACCCGAGGCCCAGGTCCGACCGGTGCTCGGTGCTGTCTCCGCGGACACCCTGCAGCCGGCCGAGGACCTGCCCGGGCTGGAGGACCGGGTCCTCCTGCTGGTCCGCGACATGGAGGGGCGCCGACGCGAGATGCTGCTGCGCGCCCTGCGTGACCGCAACGGCATCGCCGGACCGGCCCGACCCTGGCTCTCGGTCAGGGTGTCGGTCGACCGGGTGCTGCGTGCGGTCGAGCTCGGCGTCGTACTCGACACCGAGGCGCACCTCTCGCGGTTCGTGCTCTCCGCCGACCAGGAGGCCCTGGCCGACCTGCGCAACCGCGTGCTCGCTCCGCTGGCCGACCTGCGTCCGGCGTCCGCCGACAAGCTCACGGCGACGCTGCGCTCCTGGCTCCT
>NZ_DASSXS010000174.1:0-4214 GCF_035703625.1 Nocardioides sp.
TCAGCGGTAGTGCTCGGGGAGCTGCTGCCCGATCTTGACCTTCGCCTTGGGCAGGCGCATGAACTTCATCTGCAGCGACCGCATCACGGCGTAGTAGGTGGTGCCCTTGGTGCTCTCGTCCGGGAAGCGTCGGGCCAGCTCACGACGCAGCCGGCGCCGCATGAGGAGCATGTCGACGACCACCAGCAGCATCGTGCCGAGCAGGATCGTGTTGCCCATGCTGGCCAGCGACGAGTTGCCGGAGTAGCCGAGCACCATGACGACGATCAGCAGCGGGATCATCAGCTCGATGAACGAGAAGCGGCTGTCGACGAAGTCGCGGATGAACGAGCGCACCGGACCCTTGTCGCGGGCCAGGAAGTAGCGCTCGTCGCCCGACTTCATCGCCGACCGCACGCGCTGGCTCGACTCCACGCGGGCCGCGCGCTGGGCCTTGGCGATCTCCTTGCGGGTCCTCGGGACCTTGGCCCGGGCGCGGGCGGCGGCCTCCGCCTCGCGCCGGGTGGGGGTGGGGCGGCCCTTGCCATCCGCCTTCGTGGTGGTCTCGGCGGGGCTGGTCTCGGTCTGGGACTTGGTGCGACGGAACAACGGGGAACCTTGCGGAATCTGGGGGTGGGATCGGCTCGATCCTACCTGCGCCGAGGGCTGCCTCCGACCCCGCGCGTGGCGGCGCTCGCCGCACCTTGGATGGGACACTAGGGTGAACGCACACCTTCGATTCATCGGCGAGGAGGGGCGGAAACCCCATGAGTCTCATGAAGCGCATCAGCCTGATCTTCAGGTCCAAGGCGAACAAGGCGCTCGACAAGGCCGAGGACCCTCGCGAGACGCTCGACTACAGCTACCAGCGCCAGCTCGACCTCCTGGCCAAGGTACGCCGCGGCGTGGCCGACGTCGCCACGAGCCGCAAGCGGGTCGAGCTCCAGGTCAACCAGCTCGAGGCGCAGTCGGCGAAGCTCCAGGGCCAGGCCGAGAAGGCCATCTCCGTGGGGCGCGAGGACCTCGCCCGCGAGGCGCTGACCCGCAAGTCCGGCCTCACCACCCAGATCTCCGACCTCAAGGCCCAGCACGCCCAGCTCCAGGGCGAGGAGGAGAAGCTGACGCTCGCCCAGCAACGGCTGCAGGCCAAGGTCGAGTCCTTCCGCACCCGCAAGGAGACGATCAAGGCGACGTACACCGCGGCGGAGGCGCAGACCCGCATCAACGAGGCGATGTCCGGCATCGGCGAGGAGATGGGCGATGTCGGGCTGGCCATCCAGCGCGCGGAGGACAAGACCGCCCAGATGCAGGCCCGGGCAGGCGCCATCGACGAGCTCATCGCCTCGGGGGCACTCGACGACGTCAGCCAGGTCAGCGCGGGCGACGACATCGCCCGCGAGCTCGACTCGATGAGCTCCGAGGCCGACGTCGAGTCCGAGCTGGCCCGACTCAAGTCCGCCAGCCAGCCGCAGGCCATCGAGAGCGGTGACATCCTCTCGGAGACGCCCGAGACCACCACCACCGAGGACGGCGAGCAGAAATGATCGTCAGGATTCTCGGCGAGGGCCAGTACGACGTCGCCGACGATGCCCTCGACCGGCTCAACGAGTACGACGCCGCCGTCGAGTCTGCCGTCGAGGCCGGTGATGACGACGCCTTCACGGCTGCTCTCGCCAAGCTGCTCGACGGCGTCCGCACCGTCGGCGTACCCCACGAGGTCGACAGCCTCGACGAGTCCGACCTGATCCTGCCGCCCGCCGACGCCAGCATCGACGAGGTCCGCGCCCTGCTCAGCGACGACGGCCTGATCCCGGGCTGAACCCTTGGCCCGCTCGCGCTTCCTCAAGGACACCGGACTCACGGTCCGGATGACCACGGTCATGTTCCTGCTCGGCGGACTGTTCGTGGCGCTGATCGTCGGCCTGATGTACGCCCTGCCCAGCTACGCCTTCTTCATCGGACTGGCCGGCATCGGCATCGCCGGCTGGCAGTGGTGGAACAGCGACAAGGCGGCCATGCGGGCGATGCGGGCCTACGAGGTCACTCCGGAGGAGTACCCCGAGCTGCACGGCACCATCGACCGGTTGTGCGCGCTCGCGGAGATGCCGAAGCCGCGGGTCGGGATCAGCGAGCTCGACATCCCCAACGCGTTCGCCACCGGCCGGTCCCCGGATCGGGCCGTGGTCTGCGTGACCACGGGGATCATGGGCAAGCTCACCCCCGAGGAGCTCGAGGCGGTGCTGGCACACGAGCTCTCGCACGTCGCGCACCGTGACGTGCTCGTGATGACGGTGGCGGCGTCGGCGGGCATCGTGGCGGGGATGATGGCGCGCGGTGCGCAGTACGGCGCCCTGTTCGGCCGTTCCCGCAGCAAGGAGGGGGCGATCGGACTCGTGGGCGCACTCGTGATCAGCCTGGTCGTCTACGCCATCAGCTTCTTCCTGCTCCGGCTGCTCTCGCGCTACCGCGAGCTGTGCGCCGACCGGGCCGGCGCCTACCTGACGATGAAGCCCGCCGCGCTCGCCACCGCCCTGCAGAAGATCTCCGGCGAGATGGCTGCGATCCCGCAACGGGACCTGCGGGCCAGCAAGGCCATGAACGCCTTCTTCATCGCCCCGGCGATCAGCGGCGCCAGCCTCAAGACCCTCACCTCGACCCACCCGTCCCTCGAGCAGCGGCTGGAGCAGCTCGCGAGGATCGAGGCCGAGCTGGGTCGCACCCAGCCCTGATGGGACTCTGGGACGCCCTGCGGGGGCGCCGCGCGACGTCGGCGCCCGACCTCGACTCGCTGTTCCTGGTGCCCAGCGCCGCGGTGACGCTGCAGACCGGCATCGGCCTCGATCCGGCGGGGACCGGCTCGGTCTGTTTCCGGGCCGCGGAGGGGATGGCGTTCCGTCAGATGCAGTCCGAGGTCGTCGAGCTTCTCGATGCCGACCCGGAGGCGCCCGACGTCCGGTCCAGCACCGACGACTTCGGGTTCACGTGGCTGACGGTCGCCCGGGACGACCCGACCGACGTGGCCGGCATCTGCACCGACCTTCACGCCGTCAACACCGCCCTGGAGGAGCAGGGGTTCGGCTCCGGGCTCCTGTGCACGCTCGTCCCGTTCCGCGATGCGGGCGGGCGCCGGGCCGGACTGGTCTACCTCTACCGGCGCGGCACCTTCTACCCCTTCGCCCCGAAGGGTCCCCAGCAGCGTGACAACCTGCTCGAGATCCAGGTTCGCGACGCCCTCGCCGCGGAGCTCCCGATCGAGAAGGACCTGCAGCGCTGGCTGGCGGTCTGGGGCGCGCCCGGCCTCTGACGCGAGTCGGCGCTCCTGCAACGCTCAAACGGCCCGAGTCGGCGCTGCTGCAACGCTCAAACGGCCCGAGTCGGCGCTGCTGCAACGCTCAGGCGGCCCGAGTCGGCGCGGCTGCTGTTGCAGTAGCTGGCAGATGCGCCGACTCACGCTCTGGGTGGGCGGCAGATGCGCCGACTCGCGCTCTGGGCGGGCGGCCGGTGCGTCAGTCCCGGTGGGACCTGCCCGGTAGGTCCAGCATCCGCTGGAGGGCGACCAGCGCCTGCTGCTCGGTGTCCGGGTCGACCTGGATCTGGTTGACCACGAGGCCTGATGCCAGCGACTCCATCGCCCAGACGAAGTGCGGAAGGTCGATCCGGTTCATCGTGGAGCAGTAGCAGACGGTGCGGTCGAGGAAGGTGATGTGCTTGTCGGGGTGCTGGTCTGCCAGCCGCTTGACCAGGTTCAGCTCGGTACCGATGGCCCAGCTCGACCCGGGGGCGGCCGCCTCGATGGTCTGGATGATGAACTCGGTGGAACCGACCAGGTCCGCCTTGAGGACGACCTCGTGCTGGCACTCGGGGTGCACGAGGATCTGGACGTCGGGGATGCTCGCGCGCAGCTCATCGACGACGGCGGG
The DNA here is from genome assembly GCF_035703625.1 of Nocardioides sp. GTDB lineage: Bacteria > Actinomycetota > Actinomycetes > Propionibacteriales > Nocardioidaceae > Nocardioides. Next base: position 3,900 of record NZ_DASSXS010000174.1, read on the forward strand.
GGAGAAGCGCCCGTGCACCGAGCAGTGTCCCTTCCACAGGATCATCCGCGCGTCGCGGAGCTGTTCCTCGCTGAGCCCGCCGCCGGGCAGGTGCGGGTTCCACACCACGCACTCCTCGAGTGACAGGCCCATCTTGAGCACCGCGGTGTTGCGCCCGAGGTGCTGGTCGGGGAGGAAGAGCACCTTGGCGTCGGACTTCTGGTCGAACGCCCACTCCAGGGCCACCTCCGCGTTGGAGGACGTGCACACCACGCCCCCGTTGCGTCCGCAGAAAGCCTTGATGTCGGCGGAGGAGTTCATGTAGGTCACGGGTAC
>NZ_DASSXS010000089.1:0-7440 GCF_035703625.1 Nocardioides sp.
ACGAGGATGCCGGCGAGCAGGACCGCACTCGCGAGGCCGACGCCGAACTGCTTGATCGTCGGGTCGCCGTTGAGGATGAAGCTGGCGAACACCGACGTCATGATCAGGCACGCCGCGGTGGTGATGCGCGCGCTGGTGCGCAGCCCGGACGCCGCCGCCTGACGGGCCGGTTCCCCGGCCAGGTGGTGCTGCTGGATGTGGCTGACCAGGAACACCTCGTAGTCCATGGACAGCCCGAACAGCACGGCGAACATCATCAGCGGCACATAGCTCGCGATCGGCACCGTCGACGACGACGTGTCCAGCCCGACGAGGTCGATGCCCCAGCCCCACTGGAAGCACGCGGTCAGGATCCCGAAGGCGGCGGCTGCGGACAGGACGTTGGTGAGGGCTGCCTGGAGCGGCACCAGGATCGAGCGGAACGCAATCATCAGGAGCACGAACCCGAGCAGGATCACGGTGCCGATCACCAGCAGCAGTCGCTGTGAGATCAGCGTCGCCAGGTCGGCGTACGACGCGGTGTAGCCGCCGACGTACGTCGTGATCCCGCCCTCGGACGTCGCCTGGGGCACCACCTGTTCGCGCACCTCGGTCAGCAGCCGGGCGGTCCGTTCCGTCGCGGGGGCGGTCGTCGGGACAGCCGAGAGCAGCACGACGTCGCCACGCTGGTTGGTCTGCGGCGGTGTCAGGGTCTGCACCCCGTCGGTGCCGGAGAGAGCCGTCTGGAGCGTGACCACCCGCGTGTCGGTGGCCCGAGGGTCCCCGCCCGCGGCGGTGACCATCGCGGTCAGCTGCTTCTGGAGCTTCTCGGCCTGCTTCTTCTGCTGCTCGGCGGTCTGCTGGCGGCCCTTGAGCGCATCTGCCTGCTGCTGGAGACGGACCCCCGCCTGCTGCAGCTCGGCGCCCTGCTGCTGCAGCTGGTCGGCCTGCGCGCGGAGCTCGTCCGCCTGGGCCTGGAGGTCACTGGCAGAGGCCTGGAGATCGGCCTTCTGCGACTCGAGCTGCCGCGCCTGCGCCCGGAGCCGGTCGGCCCGGGCGGACAGCTGGTCGGCCTGGGCCTGGAGCGCGTCGGCCCGGCTCTGGAGCTGGTTCGCCTGCGCCTGCAGCGCGCGGGCCTGTGCCGCGAGCTGTTCGGCCTGGCGACGGAGCGGAGCAAGATCGGTCCGCACCTGGGCCTCCTCGCCGCGCACCTCCTGCAGCCGCGCCCGGAGGCGGGCCACCTCGGCGTCGTTGCCGTTGGCCTCGGCCCGCTCGATCCGGCGCTGGAGGACCCGGTCGCGGGCCTCGAGCACCACCAGCCTGCGGACCAGGGGACGTGCCCGCTCCGCGAGGGCTCGGGCCTCCCGCTCGAGCCGGTCACGCTGGGCGATCAACCGCTGCTTCTGCCGCAGGAGCCCCGCCTTCTCCGCGCGCAGCCTGCGCGCCTGCGCCTCCAGCGATGCCTGCTCCTCCTGCAGCCGGGCACCCTGGGTCTCCAGCTGGTCGCCCTCGCTCCGGAGCTCGGCCTGCTCGGCCTCGAGGTCGGCCTGCTGGGCCTGCAGGTCGGCCTTCTGCGCCTCGAGGTCCGCCTGCTGTGCCTCGAGCTGCTTCTGCTGGGCCTCGAGCTGCTTCTGCTGCTGGGGCAGCGTCTTCTGGTCCTTCTGCAGCTGCTTCTGCAGGGACGTGGCCTTGGCGTACTTGCGGTTGTACTCGTCGCTGGGGCTGGCCGGGGGGTCGAGCCTGGACGCCACCTGAAGGGGCCCGTTGTAGCCGGCCCCGAACCCGGCGGTGATCAGGTCGTAGGCCTTGCGCTCGGTGGTGTCCGGCGGTGCGGCGCCGATGTCCTCCTGGCCGAACGCGAGCGACGGCGCCGGCACGATCAGCGGAGCCAGGAACGCCAGCGCGACCAGCGTGAGCAGGACGGGGCGGCGGGTGACGAAGCCGGCCCACCTGCCCCAGACGCCGCCGTCAGTGTGCTTGCGGCGCATGAACGCGGGCAGGGAGAGCCAGTTGACCCGGCGGCCGAGCAGCGCCAGCACCGCGGGGAGGAAGGTGATCGCGGCCAGTACGGCGGTGAGCACCGCCACCGCGGACGCGAGGCCGAGCGTGCTGAGCAGCGGGATGTTGGCGACCCGCAGGGCCACCAGAGCCACCACCACGGTTCCGCCGGCGAACACGATGGCGCTCCCGGAGGTGGCCACGGTCTTCGCGATCGACTCGTCGACGCGCATGCCCTCCTCGAGGTGCTGCTGATGTCGCGTGATCATGAACAGCGCGTAGTCGATGCCGACCCCGAGCCCGATCATGGTGGCGAGGGTCGCGCCGGTGTCGGGGACGGCGACCAGATGACCCATCAGGCCGATCGTCGCCAGCGCGAAGACGAGGCCCACGACGGCCGTGATGATGGGCATGCCCATCGCGATCAGGCTGCCCAGCACGAGGGTCAGGATGAGCATCGCGCACAGGATGCCCACGACCTCGCTGCTCTCGGTCGGCTGGTCCGAGAGCTCGGTGCCGATGGCCCCGGCGGCCTCGACCTGGATCCCGGCCGCCGACGCCGGTTGGGTGGCCTTGAAGACGGCGGTGGCGATCTCCAGGTCCAGCTCTGAGGACCCCACGTCGAGGAGCACCGGTGCGAAGGCGGTCTGCTTGTCGTCGGACAGCAGTCCCGCGGTCTTGCCGGCATCGCTCAGGGGCGAGGTCACGCTGTGGACGTGGGGGGCCGACCGGAGGTCCTTCACGGCGGACTTGACGGCCTGCTGGTTGTCCGGGTCGGTGAGCTTCCCGTCCTCGACGTGGAAGACGATCGGGTTCGCGCCGTTCTGCTGGGGTGGGAACCGTTCGGTGAGCAGGTCCTGGACCTGCTGGCTCTCGGTCCCCGGGAGGGCCAGGTCGTTGCTGGTCTCGGGACCGTAGGCGACCACCAGCCCCGCGACGACGGCCGCCAGCAGTGTCCAGATGCCCAGGGCGGCCCACGGCCACCGCGCGCAGAACCTGCCGAGAGCATGCAGTGCCTTGCCCAAGATGACCTCCTGAGCCCCGCCCCGTCTCGGCGTTCTCAGAAGTCTAGGGGCGGGTCCCGGTGGTCGTCGTGACCCGGCCCGGCTGGTCCTTCCGCGTCACGTGCTGCTGGGGGCGCGCCTCGCATCTCGACCCGGTGAATCCACGGAGGGCCGGGATGCCGGAAAAGGCGGTCGCCTAGCCTGTGGCCGTGAACGAGTTCGACGAGCAGACCGCCGTCCATGCGTCCGCGGACGGGGAGTTCAAGGCCGACCTCGCTCCCGGCTGGGTGGTCGGCGGCGGTGTCAACGGTGGCTACCTGCTCGCCGTGATCGGCAACGCGATCCGGGCCAGCCTGCCCGGCAAGCCGGACCCGATCGCGATCAGCGCCTACTACCTCGCCACGTCCGAGCCCGGCCCGGCCACGGTCACGACCCGCACCCTCCGCGAGGGCCGCACGGTCGCCACCGTCGCCGCCGACCTGGTGCAGGGTGACCGGGCCAGGATCACCACCCTGGCGACGTACGGCGACCTCGGCGACCTGCCCGACGACGTGCGCACGTCGGCCGAGGAGCCGTTCCTCCCACCGCCCGAGGACTGTGTGCCCAACACGATGGCACCGGAGGAGGTGCGACGGATCGCGCCGCTGATGGATCGCTTCGACATGCGCTTCGACCCCGCCCACGTCGGCTGGGCCGTGGGGGAGCCGAGCGGCAACGGCGTCCTGCAGGCGTGGTTCCGGCTCCACGACGGGCGGGAGCCGGACCCGCTCGCGCTGCTGCTCACCGTCGACGCGCTGCCACCGGTGACCTTCGACCTCGGGATGCCCGGTTGGGCCCCCACGCTGGAGCTCACCGCCCACGTGCGCGCCCACCCGGCGCCGGGCTGGCTGAAGGTCCGGCACGCGACCCGGAACATGGCCGGTGGCATGTTCGAGGAGGACTGCGAGGTCTGGGACTCCGCCGGAAGGCTGGTGGCGCAGAGCCGTCAGCTGGCCCGACAGCCGCGGTGAACCGGCCGGTGCCTCACCGGTCGAACCAGCTGCGCCGCATGCTGAACACCCAGCGTCGTCCCGGGTGCTCGGTGACCGACCACAGCTCGTCGGTGGAGGGCCACCACGAGAGGTCCTCCGGCCCCATCGGGGTCGCCATCAGGAACCGGCGGAAGGCGCCCGGGCGGCCGACGTACACCGAGCCGCAGACAGTGCTGCCCCTCGACACCGACAGGTAGTACTCGCCCTCGACGACCACCACACCCTGGGTGTGCGCGACCCCCTTCGGCTCGAGACGCAGGGGACGCGAGATGCCGTCCTCGCCGGTCTGCAGCAGCAGCGAGTCGGGGTCCAGCGGGTAGTGGGCCAGCCGCCGGGACCCCTGTTCCGCGGAGGTGTACTCGCCGGCGACGAGGTGAGGAGGCGACACCGACCGGTCGAGGGACAGGAACGAGTAGCGCAGCCTCTCGTGGCCCTCCTCGGCGAACGACTGGTACGCGAACCGGACCGGCAGCACGTACCGGTACCCGTACGCGGAGACCCGGTCGCCGTCGACCCCCAGCCGCTGGGGGTCCCCGGGACCGGGGTCGGGCACCCGCATCAGGTCGTCCAGCCGGAACGTCATGAAGCCCCGCGCGGTGGCGGCCACGTGGAGGTGGTCACCGCACCACACCACGCCTCCGGCGTGGACGCGCAGCGGGAGCACCTGCAGCGACCCGTCCCGGGCGAACCGCGGCACCACGAGCAGCACGTGGCGGTAGCGCCGGCTCTCGCGGTCGACGAAGGTGATCCGCGAGCCCTGGCCCCCCTCGCCCAGATCCTTGGCGTACCAGCTCACCGCGAAGATCCGCCGCCCCGCGACGTCCTCGCCGGCCGAGGCGTCCGCCGACGTGGTGATGCCCTGCGGCCACCACCGGGTGGTACGCCGGTCCTCGCGGTCCCAGGTGAAGGCACGGTGCACCGCCCGCCCCGGCGGCCACAACGGGCGGGTCCACACCCGGTGCCCGCGACGGTCGAGATCGGCCAGGACGCCACCCAGTCCGACCCGCCCACCCACGAGCGCGGCCAGGGCGTCGATCTCGGCGCGGTTCTCACCGGTCCGGTGCAGGTGCACGCCCTCGACGTACTGCTCCATGGCGGTCCACGCTAGTGCGGCATGCTCGTGCCCCGTGGGAACCCGTCCGCCTCGCTCCGTCGTCGGAGCCGCGATCCTCCGAGGGGGCCGCGTGCTGGCTGCGCGTCGTACCGGCCCTGCGGCCGCGGCGGGCCGCTGGGAGTTCCCCGGAGGCAAGGTCGAGCCCGGCGAGACCCCTGAGTCGGCCCTGGTCCGTGAGGTGGCCGAGGAGCTCGGGTGCCGGGTCGAGGTGACCGGATGGCTGGCCGGTGAGGTCGGGATCGGCGACACCCACGTCCTCAGCGTGGCCCTGGCCCGACTGGTCGACGGAGAGCCCGACCCCGTGGAGCACGACCAGCTGCGCTGGCTCTCGGCCGGAGAGCTCGGCCACGTCGACTGGCTCGACTCCGACCGGCCGTTCCTCGCCGAGCTGCGCGAGACGCTGACTACGCTGACGCCATGAGCGAAGCCCCCGCCCGGCGTCTCCTCGTCGTACACGCGCACCCCGACGACGAGACGATCGGCACCGGCGCGACGATGGCGTCGTACGCCGACCGGGGCGTCGGCGTCACGCTGGTCACCTGTACGGCGGGCGAGATGGGCGAGATCCTGGTCCCCGAGTGGAGCCACAAGGCGGCCGACCAGGACGACTCGCTCGGTGAGCACCGCAAGGAGGAGCTCGCCGCGGCGATGAAGATCCTCGGCGTCACCGACCACCGGTTCCTCGGCGGGTTCGGGACCTATCGCGACTCCGGCATGGCCTGGCACGAGGACGGCCACGCGATCCCGGGCGACGTCATCCACGACAACGCGTTCTGGAAGGCGGACCTCAACGAGGCGGCCGACCACCTCGTCCGCGTCATCCGCGAGCTGCGGCCGCAGGTGCTGGTGACCTACGACCAGTTCGGCGGCTACGGCCATCCCGACCACATCCAGGCCCACCGGGTCGCCACGTACGCCGCCGCGCTCGCCGCGGTGCCGTCGTACAAGCACGACCTCGGGGAGCCGCACGAGATCGCCAAGGTCTACTGGAGCGCGATGAGCGAGGGCCGGATGCGGGAGAGCCTGCGCGCGATCCGGGCCACCGGCGACACCGAGACCTTCGAGGGGATGGACCCCGACGGCGACCTCGGCCCGTTCGTCACGCCGGACGACCAGCTCACCGCGCGGATCGACGGCTCGGCGGTGATCGACCGCAAGATGGAGGCGCTGGCCGCCCACAAGTCCCAGGTCGAGCAGGACGGCTTCTTCTTCTCCGGCGCCGAGAGTGGCCACGCCTTCTGGGCCGAGGAGTTCTTCCGGCTGGCCAAGGGCACGCCGGGCGAGGTCGGCGAGGACGGGCTGGAGTCCGACCTGTTCGCCGGTACCTGAATGCGCGTCCTGGGGGCAGCGGTCTTCTTCCTGGGTGGTGTGGTGACGGCGCTGGCCACGGTGGCGGTCCACTCCTACGGCTGGGGGTTCCTCCTGGGCGCCGCCGCCACGCTGGCCGCACTGGTGGCCCTGGGCCCCGGCTGGTCGACGCGCCTGGCCTTCGGCCTCGGCTGGGTCGGGTTCATCACCTGGGTCACGCCGTCGCGTGCCGAGGGTGACTTCGCGATCTCCTCCGACCCGGCGGGCTACGGCCTCCTGGCCGTGGCGCTGGTGGTCCTCGTCTACTCCGTCGCCAGCCTGCCCCGGCCGCGGCGTGGAGGCGTGGAGTAGTCGGAGCGCGCTCCTAGGATGGCGCTGTGAGCGAGCAGGACCGGGAGAACGAGGGCGGCCGGGTCGTCCTGTTCCTGCTCCTCGGCCTCGTCGTGCTGTTCGGCGCCGGCTATGCCGCTGCCTACGCCGTCGCCGGCGACAACGTCCCGCGGGGCACCACGATCGCGGGGGTCGAGGTCGGCGGCCGCAGCAAGGAAGCGGCGGTCGCGGCCCTCGAGCGCGGGCTCGCCGAGCGCAGCACGGCGCCGATCCCGATCTCGGTCGACGATGGCACCGTCGACAGCGTCGCGATCGAGAGCGTCGACCCGGTGGCCGCCGGCCTGTCGGTCGACTACCCCGCCTCCGTCGAGGCAGCCGGAGGTGGGCGGTCCTGGGCGCCCGACCGGCTGTGGGACTACTTCACCGGCGGCGACGACCTCGATCCGGTGGTCACCGTCGACGACACGGCCATGACCGCCACCGTCGAGGAGGTCGTCGCGGCCCACGAGAGGCCGGCGAAGAACGGTGACGTGGCCTTCGACGAGGGTCGGGTCGACGTGGTCGACCCTCGTCCCGGTGAGCAGCTCGATGAAGGGGAGGTCCGTTCCGCTCTCGAGGCGGCGTACCTGCAGGACACGCCGGCCGAGCTGGCCAGCGTCCCGACCGCACCCGACGT
>NZ_DASSXS010000077.1:0-4610 GCF_035703625.1 Nocardioides sp.
CCGTCGGGGTTGGCGACCGGGACGAACCACAGCTCGGTGGTGTCGAGGAGCCGCGTGATCTGGTCGTCGCTGCCGTAGTTGTCGATGTAGTGGTGCATCAGCCGCCGCACCATCTCGGGGGTGATCCACTCGCGGGCGTGCTGCGCACCGAGGTACATCACCGCCGGCCGGGAGCCGTCGGCGACCTGGTTGGCGTTGTTGGTGACCTTGACGGCCAGCATCTCCTGGCCCTGGACCGTGGTCCCGAACGGAACCAGCTTGGCGAGCCCAGGGTTGGCGGCCGCTGTGTCGCGCAGCTCGTCGGCGATGCCGCCCGGCTCGCTCCACGAGCGGAACCCCTCGTAGCCGGCGTCGTTCTGCGCCGCGGCGACCAGTGAGGCGGGCTTGCCGTTGATCCGCTTGACCGACAGCTCGACGCCGTCCTTCGCCAGGGCGGCCGCCTGCCGGCCGTTCATCACGACCTCGACCGCGACCTTGCCGTCGGGCGCCTGACCGGTGGCGACGTCCTCGTGGTCGAGCCCGGCGAGGGCCAGCTTCCCGAGGTCCGAGGGGTCGACCTGGCCGACGTACACCTCCAGCCCCCGACCGCTGCGTTCCGCGGCTCGGCCGGGCTCGGCCTGGGACGTGGCGGGGGCGCCCAGGCCACCGAGGACGACGAGGACGACCAGGCATGCGAGGACACGTCGATGCATCAAGAGCTCCCGAGAATGAGATGCGCAGCCACCCTCCGTGGCCGCAAGACAACCTACGTGACGTGGCTCACATGTCAAGGTCCCTAGGCTGGACCTCGTGGACACCGACGCCGTACTGACCCTGCTGCAGGATGTCGCGGACGAGGTGATCAGCCCGAGGTTCCGCGACCTCGCCTCCGAGGAGGTCGTGGAGAAGAACCCCGGCGACCTGGTCACGGTCGCCGACCGGGAGGCCGAGGCCCTGATCACCAAGGCCCTGACCGCGTCCTACCCCGACGCCCTGGTGCTGGGCGAGGAGGCCGAAGCGGGTGACCCGACCCTCGAGGAGCGGTATCGCGCGGCCGATCACGCGTTCACCGTGGATCCCGTCGACGGCACCCGGAACTTCGTCCACGGCTCTCCCGACCACGCGGTGATGGTGGCCGAGATCCGTTCCGGCGCCGTGGTGCGGTCATGGATCTGGCAGCCCCAGCACCAGCTCTCCTACGTCGCCGAGCTGGGCGCCGGCGCGTGGCGCAACGGCGAGCGGCTCGAGCGACCGCCACTGGGCGAGGCGCTGCGCGGCGTGACGTCACGACGGTCCTGGGTCGGCCGCGCGCTCGGCGCGCTGGCCAAGCTGGACCTCACCTGGGTGTGCTGCGGCGTCGACTACCCGAAGCTGGTCGAGGGCGCCGCCGACTACGCGCTGTACCACAAGTCCAGCCCCTGGGACCACGCTCCGGGGTCGCTGCTGCTCTCGGAGGCCGGATGCTTCCTCGGCACGTCCGACGGGGTGACCTACGCCCCCCAGGCGCCGCGTCCGGCCGGCCTCGTTGCCGCGGCCGACCGGACGACGTACGACCTGGTGCAGGGGCTCCTGTCAGACCTTCCCGGCAGGTGACACCGGGTCCGTTGCGCCGTGGGCGTCGCGGACGACGCGGTCGTGGCGCAGGGACGTTCCGCGGGTCTCCTTCGCCACCAGCACCGCGATGACGCTGATCACCGAGGCGATCGAGACGTAGACACCGATGCCGGTCGGGTCGCCGTCGTTGGCCTTGAGGATCGCGGTGGCGATGATCGGGGCCAGGGCGCCGGCGAAGATCGACGCCAGCTGGTAGCCCACGGAGGCGCCGGTGTAGCGCACCGAGGTGCCGAACAGCTCGGAGAAGAACGCCGCCTGCGGGGCGTACATCAGGGAGTGGAAGAACAGCCCGACCACCACCGCGAGGAACACCTTCCCGGAGCTCTGTGACTCGATCAGTCCGAAGAAGACGAACGACCACACACCGACGCCGACGGCTCCGGCGAGGTAGAGCGGGCGGCGCCCGACCCGGTCCGACAGCGCCCCCAGCGCGGGCACCAGGCAGAACTGGATGGCCGCACCGATGAGCAGCATCTTGAGGATCAGGTCCGTGCCCACGCCCAGGAAGTCGGTCGCGTAGGCCAGCACGACGATGGTGAAGATGTAGTAGGAGATGTTCTCCGCCATCCGCATCCCCATCGCGATCAGGACCTCCTTGGGGTAGGTCTTGATCACCTCGACCAGCGGCATGTGGGACTCCGCCTGCTTCTTCTCCGCGATCTCGGCGTGAGCCTCCTTGAACACCGGCGACTCCTCGATCTGGAGCCGCACGTAGAGGCCGATCAGCACGAGGACCGCGGACAGCAGGAACGGGATCCGCCAGCCCCAGGCCTCGAAGTCCGCGTCGCTCTGCAACGCCGCGAGCGCGAAGAGGACGCCGGTGGCGAGGAGGTTGCCCAGCGGCACCCCGGCCTGCGGCCACGAGGACCAGTAGCCGCGGCGAGCCTCGTCACCGTGCTCGGCGGCCATCAGGACCGCGCCACCCCACTCGCCGCCGACGGCGAAGCCCTGGGCCAGCCGGCAGACCAGCAGCAGGATCGGGGCGGCGATGCCGATGGTGGCGTACGTCGGCAGCAGTCCGATCGCGAACGTCGCGACTCCCATCAGCATGAGCGCCGCGATCAGCATCTTCTTGCGACCGACCCGGTCACCGAAGTGGCCGAAGACGATGCCGCCGAGCGGGCGGGCGGCGAAGCCGACGGCGTACGTCCCGAACGCGAGCAGGGTCGCGTTGACCGGGTCCGCCTCCGGGAAGAACAGCGTGCCGAACACCAGTGCGGCGGCCGAGCCGTAGAGGAAGAAGTCGTACCACTCGACGGCGGTGCCGACGAGGCTGGCGAAGACGACCTTGACGATCGAGCGGTTGGAGCGTTGCTCGACCGGGAGTGACTGGGTGGACATGTTCTTCCTTTCAGGCGGCGGTCCAGCCGCCATCCATCACGAACGCCGATCCGGTGATCGAATCGGTCCCTGGGCCACAGAGGAAGCAGACCAGGTCGGCCACCTCCGTGGGCTCGACCAGACGTTGCACTGGCGTCTTCGCCAGCAGTACCCGGTCGAGCACTTCTGATTCACCGATGCCGTGGGTCCGCGCCTGGTCGGCGATCTGGCCTTCCACGAGCGGGGTCCGCACGTAACCGGGGCACACGGTGTTGCTGGTGACGCCGCGCCCGGACCCTTCGAGCGCGATGACCTTGGAGAGCCCTTCGAGCCCGTGCTTGGCGCTGACGTACGCCGACTTGTACGGCGACGCGCGGTGGCCGTGGACGCTGGAGATGTGGACGACCCGACCGAAACCGCGGTCGTACATCCCGGGCAGCAGCCGCCGGGTGAGCCGGAACGGAGCCTCGAGCATGAGCCGGTGGATCAGGCGGAACCGATCGGGCTCGAAGTCCTCGAGCGGGGCGACGTGCTGGATACCGGCCGAGTTGACGAGGATGTCGGCGTCGACGTCGAGGGCGTCGATCGCGTCACCGTCGGTGAGGTCGATACCGGCGTGGTCGCCCCCGATGGTCGCCGCCACGTCGGCGGCCTGCTCCTCGTCACGGTCGAGCACCGTGACCTGCGCGCCGAGCTCGGCCAGCCTCGTCGCCACTGCCGCCCCGATGCCGCTGGCACCGCCGGTCACCAGGGCACGGCGACCGTCGAGCGTGGAGGCGGCAGGGGGCTGTGGCATGCGGCACACGTTAGGTGCAGGTGCACAAATGGCGACATGTCCCGCACACACACAATCGGTCCAACAATGTGTGGGAGACGGCAACCTGGGCACACGTGGGGACCCCTGACCCGTCTCACCCGATCGGAGGGCGGACGTGAGTTGCCGCCGACCTCGGGCGGGTGGTTCGCTCGGCGCCGATGACTCCCGACCTCAGCGACCAGCAGCTCCTGGACCACTTCCACCGCCAGATCCGGCTGGGCGGCCGGGAGGACGAGCCGACCCCCGGCATCGTGCAGGACACCGACGGCCCGGTGGTCCGTCGCTACCCGGAGCACCCCGGCGCGTCGTACTGCATGGTCGAGTGCCCCCGGGGCCTCGGCGACGACCCGGGCCACTGGATCGACCGACAGGTCGACTTCTTCACCGGACGGCGCGAGAAGGTCGAGTGGAAGACCTACTCCTACGACCAGCCCGCCGACCTCACCGACCGGCTCATGGCGGCCGGCTTCGTGGCCGAGGACCCCGAGACCCTGGTGCTCGGCGAGGTCGGTGGGTTGATCCACGACGTCGAGCTTCCACCGGGCGTCCGGATGCGGGCGGTGACGAGCGACGCCGACCTGGCCCGGATCGATGACCTGATGAAGACGATCTGGGGACCGGGTCGGGGCGACGGATCGCTGAGGCGGGAGATGCAGGCCAACCCAGACGCCCTGGACGTGGTCGTCGTCGAGGAGTCCGCGGAGGGGCCCGTGCTCTGTGCCGGGTGGCTGCGCTACTCGACCGGCACCGACTTCGCCAGCATGTGGGGCGGCTCGACGCTGCCCGAGTGGCGGCGCCGGGGCCTCTACCGCGCCACCGTCGCCCACCGGGCCAGGCTTGCCCGCGAGCGCGGCTACCGGTTCATGCGGCTCGACACCTC
>NZ_DASSXS010000064.1:0-3847 GCF_035703625.1 Nocardioides sp.
GGTCGCCGATGTCACCAACACCCAGCTGTCCGCCCTCACCGCGTCGACCAGCTACGTGAGCATCTCCGTCGGCGGCAACGACGCCGGCTTCGCCGACGTGCTCACCGAGTGCGCGACTCCGTGGTGGGCCGGCGACTGCGACGGTGCGATCGACCAGGCGCAGGCGTTCATCAACAACACCCTGCCCGGCCGGTTGTCGACGCTCTACGCCTCGATCCGGGCCAAGGCGCCGAACGCCAAGGTGGTCGTCGTCGGCTACCCGAGGATCTTCATGGGCGAGGACTGCAACGCCGGCACCTGGTTCTCGCCGGAGGAGATGACACGGCTCAACCAGACGGCCGACCTGCTCAACGGCAGGACCGCGAGCCAGGCCTCGGCCAAGGGCTTCTCGTTCGCGAACCCGACCAGCCGCTTCATCGGGCACGCCGTCTGTGACGACCCGGAGTGGATCAACGGGCTCTCCAACCCGATCAGCGAGAGCTACCACCCGAACAAGCCGGGCCACTCCTCCGGCTACACGCCCACCGTCAGCCCGCTGCTCACCGGCGCAACCGTGGCCGTCAACGGCAAGGTCCGGGCAGCCTCGGCCGCGATGGCAGAGCAGCTGGCGGCGCAGCAGCGCAGGTACGCCGAGGTGGACGCCGCGATCACCCCGGAGTCGTTCCGGGCGCCCACGACCGACTCGCTCCGGGCCCCGGCCAGGCGAGCGGGCATCGACCTCGACCGGTGGCTCGCGCGCCACTGACCGCCGTGGCCGCGGTGAGCCGCACCGAACCGCCGGGTCGGTTGGTGACTCACCGCTCCCGGCGGAGCAGGCGCGCGATGGCGGTGTAGCCGCGATCGCGCGCGTGCTCGAGAGGGCTGACCCCGTCGCCGTCGCGGATCGTGGGGTCGGCTCCGTGCTCCAGCAGGATCGAGACGATGTCGACGTAGCGGGCTGAACCGTCGCCGAGGATGATCGCCTCCAACAGCGCGGTCCACCCCAGGTCGTTGACGTGATCGAGGTCGATCCGCGTCTTCGCGACGCGACGGACGTAGCCCACGTGACCGCGTTCGGCCGCGGGGATGATCGAGACCCCGCCGAAGCGGTTGCGGATGGTCAGGTCGGGGTCGAAGCGCAGCAGCAGCTCGGCCATCGGCACCGAGCCGGTGACGCCGGTGACCAGCCAGGGCGTGTCGTGGCGTTCGTCCAGAGCATCGGGCGAGGCGCCCATGGCGACGAGGAGCCGGGCCACGTCGAGCCGGTCCTCGGTGACCGCGATCAGCAACGGCGTACGCCCGGCGCCGTCCCGGACCTCCACGTCGGCGCCCTGCCGCAGCGCGATGGCGGCGGCGTCGGCATCACCGGTACGTGCAGCTGCCAGCAGGGCCCGCCCGGGGCGGTCGAGGTCGGGTGCGGCGAGCGCGCGCTCCAGGGTGCGTACGACGGCGGCCTGGCCACGGGACCGAGCGTGCTCGACCGGCGCGATCCCGTCGCGCTCGGGCGTGATCCGGAGCGAGGCGCCGCCCGCGACCAGGGCACGCACCGTGTCGACGTAGCGCGTCGAGCCGTCGCCCAGGATGATCGCCTCGTGCAGGGCCACCCACCCCAGGTTGTTGACGTGGTCCACGGCGATCCTGGTCTGCAGCAGCCGGCCGACGACGTCCCAGTGCCCGCGCTCGGCGGCGCGGATCAGGCCGGTGCCGTCGAAGCTGTCGTGGAGGGTGACGTCGGCACCCCGGGCGAGCGTGAGCTCGAGGAGGTCGAGGTACCCCTCGCTGGTGGCGATCAGGAACGCGCTCTGGACCGACTCGTCGCGCCAGTTGACGTCGGCTCCCCGGTCGATCAGCCGCCGGGCCCGGCGTACGTCGTTGTCCCAGGCGGCCTCGACCAGCATCTCGTCGAGCACTCGCTGCTCCTTCTCGTCGAGCCGCTCCGGCGTCGCCGAACGGGCCGGGGCGGGGGTGTGCGCGGGGCTGGTCGGTCCCTCGGCACGCCGGCTCGGCGACGGGTCCGCCGACGATCGTGACGACGGGTCTCCGGAGCAACCGGCGGCCGCCAGCACCACGCCCGCGATCGCCACGGCGACCGGGGCTCGGAGAGGGGCCATGCTCGTGATGGTAGAAGGGAGCCCATGCCCGCCCCACGAACCACTGCGCTCCTCACCGCCCTGATGGTGGTCGGCCTGCTGACCGGCTGCGAGGCCGCGCAGAACGTCAGCGGGCCCGACCCGGAGGAGGCCGCCGATGCGCTCGCCGCCGGCCTGGCCTCGGCCGACCTGGCCGACGTGCCGTTCGCCGGCCGGACCGCCGACGAGGTGACGACCGGATACCGCCGCGTGGTCGAGGGCCTGGGTGAGGTCACCCCCGAGGTCGAGGTGGTCGACGTGGCGGAGTCCGACGCGACCGCCACCGCGTCGCTCGGCTGGACCTGGGCGCTGGACGGGCACGAGTGGACCTACCAGTCCGAAGCGGAGATGCGGCTGGCGGGCGAGGAGTGGCAGACGGAGTGGACGCCGGCTCTCGTGGAGCCCTCGCTGAAGCAGGACGAGGTGCTCGACAGCACCGAGATCGCCCCGGAGCGCGGTCAGGTTCTCGGCGCCGGCGGGGTCGCGCTGGTCGCGGACCGGCCGGTCGTCCGCTTCGGCATCGACCGGACGCAGGTGAAGCCGGACCGCGCGGGGGAGTCGGCGCGGCAGCTGGCCCAGCTCGTGGGGGTCGACGCAGCGCCGTACGTCCAGCAGGTCGAGGGCGCCGGGGCGGAGGCCTTCGTCGAGGCGATCGTGTTCCGCCAGGCCCAGATTCCCCCGGCCGTCGCCCAGGGGTACGACCGGATCAAGGGGGCGCTGGGGGTCGAGGACACCCTGCCCCTGGCTCCCACGAGCGAGTTCGCGGCCCCGATCCTCGGCACGGTCGGCGAGGTCACCGCGGAGATGATCAAGGACGACCCCGAGAAGTACGAGATCGGCGACCAGGCCGGGCTGTCCGGCCTCCAGGCCCGGTACGACGACCAGCTGCGCGGCACCCCCGGCTTCGCGGTGCAGGCCGTCGACCCCGACGGCGCCGAGCGCGAGCTGTTCACCGAGGAGCCCACCCCCGGCAAGCCGCTGCGGCTCACGCTCGACCAGCGACAGCAGCAGTCCGCCGAGCGGCTGCTCGCCGGCGTCGGCCCGTCCAGCGCGCTGGTCGCGATTCGCCCGTCGACCGGGGACATCGTGGTGGCGGCGAACGGCCCCGGAACCGACGGCTACAACATGGCGACCTTCGGCCAGGCCGCCCCCGGGTCGACGTTCAAGAGCGTGAGCAGCCTGGCCCTGCTGAGGGACGGTCTGTCGCCGTCCTCGACGGTGCCGTGCACGAGCCGGATCGTCGTGGACGGAAAGGCGTTCGAGAACTACGACGACTACCCGTCCGGGGGCCTGGGCCGGATCCCGTTGCGGACGGCGGTGGCCAACTCGTGCAACACCGCGTTCATCTCCCAGTCCGGCAGGCTGGCCGACGACGCCCTGGCCGACGCGGCCGCCTCGCTGGGGATGGGCGTCGACCACGACCTGGGCTTCCCCGCCTACTTCGGCAGCGTCCCGCCGGCCGCGTCGGAGACCGAGGCGGCCGCCGACACGATCGGGCAGGGCAAGATCCTGGCCTCCCCGATGGCGATGGCCACCGTGATCGCCTCCATCCAGTCCGGCGAGACCGTGCTGCCGCGGCTGGTGAAGGACTGGGAGGTCGACCGGGCCGACGTACCGAAGCTGGCGGGCGGTGAGGCCTCGCAGCTCCGCGCGATGCTGCGCGGCGTCGTCACCTCCGGCAGCGGCAGCCTGCTCGCCGACGTACCCGGGCCTCCGGTGATCGCCAAGACCGGCACGGC
>NZ_DASSXS010000034.1:0-3701 GCF_035703625.1 Nocardioides sp.
GGGGCTCAGTCGCTCGTGCGGGAGCGTCTCCCAGCTGGGGTAGTAGCCGACCTCGGCCGGGTCCACCAGGTCGCCCAGGGCGGACACCAGGTCCTCTGCCTCCCGTGCCGTGGGGGTCACCGCGAGCACGGTGCGGCCGGCGTCGAGCAGGCCCCGGACCACGAAGGGGCGCAGCGCCGCGGGCCCGGTGAGGTCGAGCTCGGTGAGCGAGCCGCCGCGAGCATCCTCGACGGCCCCGGCCAGGGTGGGGTCGGCGAGGACGGCGTCGGCCAGTCCGGTCAGGCTCAACGGTCCCTCCTCGCAGCCCAGGTTCAGGGGCGCAGCACGACAGCCCCCGGCCGGGATCGGCAGGGGGTCCGGGCCAGTTTACGGCGCGCCCGTGGCGGGCATCCTCTGACCTCAGGCACCCTCGTCCCCCCAGGCCTTCTCATGCTCCGCACCACCTCGATTCCCGCCGCCGCACTGCTGTGCGTGCTGGCGGGCGCCTGCACTCCGGGCACCGGGGACGAGCGCACCGGCGCCGACCGGAGCGGCACCCCCACCCCGACCGCCGCGACGTCGTCGAGTCCGGAGGCTCTGAGCGGCAACGGCAGAGCCGATCTCCCGCCCGAGCTGGCGAGGGCCCTGCGCGGGAAGCCCGCCGAGGCCCGGTCGGCGGGTCAGGTGGTCGACCAGATCGTGGCCGCGGAACGGGCCATCGCCGACCCGCGCACGACGCCGGACGTGCTGGCAGCCGCCGGCCACCTCCAGCAGGTGGCCTACCGCGAGCTCGGCGCCCGGCCCGGGTGGGACGACCGGGTCCGCGCCGCACTCCCCCGCGACCTCCTCCGCGTGGTGCGCGACAACGTCGCGTCCCGGCGCGCGTTCCGCTCGATGCATCCGCAGTCGCGGTCAGAGCTGAGCGACGAGCTGCCCGCCTGGCGGATCGTGCGGCCTGCCCCGGCCCGCACGCTGCGGGCGGCGTACGACGAGGCCGAGGACCGCTTCGGCGTCGACTGGAACTACCTGGCGGCGATCAACCTCGTGGAGACCGGCCTGGGCCGGATCCGTGGGACGTCCGTGGCCGGCGCCCGGGGGCCGATGCAGTTCATCCCGGGCACCTGGGCGATCTACGGGCGCGGGGACATCAACTCCGTCCACGACTCGATCCTGGCCGCCGGACGGTTCCTCGAGGACCAGGGCTTCACCGAGCCCGGTGGCCGCGCCGAGGCGCTCTACCGCTACAACAACTCGACCGCCTACGTCCGCGGGGTCACCCTGCTGGCCGAGGTCATGGAGCGCCGTCCGCGCGCCTTCGACGGGTACTACCACTGGCAGATCTACTACCTGACCAGCCAGGGCAGCATCCTGCTGCCCGAGGGCTACCGCGCCGAGCGCCCGATCCCCGTCGACCGGTGGTTGGCCCGCCAACCGTGACGGTCAGTCGGTGCCGTTGCGCTTGACGAAGTCGACGATCGCCTCCGCCAGCTCCGGGCGGCACACGATCAGGTCGGGCAGCGAGACGTCGTCCTGGTTGTAGGCGAGCTCCGACCCGTCGACCCGCGAGCAGAACAACCCGGCGGCGCGGGCCACCGCGACCGGAGCGGCGTTGTCCCACTCGTACTGCCCACCGGCGTGGACGTAGGCGTCGGCGACGTCGCGTACCACCGACATCACCTTGACGCCGGCCGAACCCATCGGCACCAGCTCCGCGTCGATCTCGGCGGCCAGGGCCTCCACGAAGGCCGGCGGCCGGGTGCGGGAGACCGCGATCCGCGGACGGTCCGACGTGCGAGCGGGTACGACGGGGGGCCGACCGGTGTTGAAGGTCTCGCCGAGCGCCGGCTGCGCCACCGCGCCGGCCGCCAGGTCTCCGTCCTCCCACAGGGCGACGTGCACGGCCCAGTCGTCGCGCGGCGGCTCGGAGAACTCGCGGGTGCCGTCGAGCGGGTCGATGATCCAGACCCGCCGGGCCGAGAGCCGGGCCTTGTCGTCGGCCGCCTCCTCCGAGAGCACCGCGTCGTCGGGGCGGTGCTCCGCGAGCACCTGCGCCAGCCGCTCCTGGGCGGCGCGGTCGCCGGCGTCCTTGAGCTCGCGACCCTCCAGGCCCTCGCTGCGGACCTGGAGCAGCCGCTCACCGGCCTGCTCGGCCGCCCAGACGGCGAAGGCGTGGTCGTCGAGGGTGCTGGGGTCAACGGCGGTGTCGGTCACGGGCGTCACCCTTTCATGAGTTGAAGCGCTGCTGGGTCTCGGCGAGGCCGTCGGTGACCAGGGTCTCCACCGCGTCGGCGGCGCGGTCCACCAGGAACGGCAGCTCCTTGCGTTCGGCCGTGGAGTAGTTGGTCAGCACGAAGTCCGCGACGTCCTGGCGGCCCGGTGGCCGACCCACACCGGAGCGGACCCGGTAGAAGTCGCCGGTGCCCAGCGCGGACCGCAGCGACCGCAGGCCGTTGTGTCCGTTGTCGCCGCCGCCCAGCTTGATGCGGAGCGAGCCGAACGGGATGTCGATCTCGTCGTGGACGACGACCAGCTGCTCCGGCTCGAGCTTGTAGAACGTCGCCAGCGCCTTGACCGGTCCGCCGGACTCGTTCATGTAGCAGCGCGGGCGTGCCAGCACGACACGCGGACCGGGCGTGCCCGGCACTCCCAGCCGCCCCTCGACGACGTCGGCGCGACCGGTCCGGTGCGCCCGGAAGGACGCTCCCATCCGGGACGCGAGCTCCTCGACCACGTGGTAGCCCGCGTTGTGCCGATGGCCGGCGTAGGCGGGGCCGGGGTTGCCCAGCCCCACCACGAGCCACATGGCCTACTCCTCGTCGGAGCCCTCGGAGCCGGCCTCGGACTCGGCGCCCTCGCCCTCGGCGGCCTCCTCCTCGGCAGCCTCGGCGGCCTCCTCGTCGGACTCGTCGCGCTCGATGCCGGCCTCGGCCTCGGCCTCCTCGAGCTCGGCCTCGATCTCCTCCTCGGTCGGCGCGTTGGTCACGTTGACGATCAGCGTCTCGTCGTCGGTGAGCAGCGTGGAGCCGGACGGCAGGTCGAGCTGCGAGGCCAGGATCTGGGTGCCGACCTCGGCACCCTCGATGGAGACCTCGATGTACTCGGGGATGTGGGTGGCCTCCGCCTCGAGCGAGATCGTGTTGTTCTCGGTGACCACCAGGGTGTCCGGGCCGGCCTCGCCGACGAGATGGACGGGGACGTCGACGGTGACCTTCTCGCCCTTCTTCACCAGGACGAAGTCGACGTGCTCGAGGATGCGGGTGATCGGGTCGACCTGGATCTGCTTGGTCAGTCCGAGCTGCGTCTTGCCGTCGATCTCGAGCTCGAGCAGCGCGTTCGCGCCACCGTGCTTGAGGGCCATCATCGTGTCGTGGCCCGGCAGGGTGAGGTGCACCGGCGCGTCGCCGTGGGTGTAGAGGACCGCGGGAACCTTGTCCTGCCGGCGGATCCGCCGCGCGGCGCCCTTGCCGAACTCGGTCCGGGTCTCGGCGGTGATCTTCTCGGCCATGGTGTTCTCCTCGTTCGCGTGCAAGCTCGTGGGGCAGGTCATCAGGCAGGTCATCGGCCTGGTCATTCGGCCCGGGCCGGAACGACGAACGCCGCGCTCCGGATCGTCGGGCGCGGCGCGGTGAGCCTGCCCTGTCGATCACGGAGCCGATGGTTCGGGCTCCCTCGCCGAGGCAACCGGGACAGACTATCCGCGAGCGGCGTACGACGCGAAATCC
>NZ_DASSXS010000009.1:0-7279 GCF_035703625.1 Nocardioides sp.
CCAGCGGGCGTGCAGCTCCGAGACGGTGCCCGCGTCGAGGATCGACTCGACCAGCGGGTGCACGTCGTAGGCCCGCTTGCGCGACTCCGGCAGGAGCTCGGACAGGTCCCGGTCCTCGACGGCCTCGACCTTGAGGCTGCCCTGGGATCCGAGCAGGGTCGCGACCCCGCGCGCGCGGTCGAGGGCCTCGTGCTCGGACTCGGTGAGGATGTGGACCACACCGGAGCGGCGGCCGTGCGGCTCCGGCCCGCCGAGGCGCAGCATGTCGACGTCCTCGCCCGTCACCGAGCGCACCACGTCGGGGCCGGTCACGAAGATCCTGCCCTCGGGGCCCAGGATCACGACGTCGGTCAGCGCCGGCCCGTAGGCGGCACCGCCCGCCGCCGGACCGAGGACCACGGAGATCTGCGGGATCTTTCCCGACGCCTGGGTCATCACCTGGAAGATCCGTCCGACGGCGTGCAGGGACAGCACGCCCTCGGCCAGCCGGGCTCCTCCGGAGTGCCACAGGCCGATGATCGGGACACCCTCGGTCATCGCCCGGTGGTAGGCGTCGACCACGACCCGGCAACCCTGGTCGCCCATCGCGCCGCCCATGACGGTGGCGTCGGAGCAGAAGGCCACCACCCGGGTGCCGTCGACCAGGCCCACCGCGGCGAGCATGCCGGAGTCGTCGTCCGGGGTGATCAGCTCCAGTGACCCCTCGTCGAGCAGCGCGGTCAGCCGGTGCACCGGGTTGCGCGGGTCCTGGTCGCGGGGCAGCTTTTGCTTGGCGCCCGAGGGGGCCGCCGGCGCGGTGGTCGCCGCCATCACACGCTCCGGAAGGCGAGGGCGACGTTGTGGCCGCCGAAGCCGAAGGAGTTGTTGAGGGCCGCGACGTCGCCGGCGGGCAGGTCGCGCACCTTGTCGGCGAGGTCGAGACCGACGTCCTCGGGGTCGTCGAGGTTGATGGTCGGCGGGACCGTGCGCTCGTGGATCGCGAGGATCGTGGCCACGGACTCCAGGGCTCCGGCCGCACCGAGCAGGTGGCCGGTCATCGACTTGGTCGAGGTGACCACCGCGCCGTCGGCTGCGTCCCCCAGCGCGGCCCTGATGGCACCCGCCTCCGCCAGGTCCCCCTGCGGTGTCGAGGTGGCGTGGGCGTTGATGTGCCGTACGTCGCCGGGCTCGAGGTCGGCCTCGCGCAGGCACAGCTTCATCGCGCGGGTCGCGCCGAGACCGGACGGGTCCGGCTGCGCGATGTCGTGCGAGTCGGCGGTGATGCCCGCTCCGGAGGCCTCGGCGTACACCCGGGCGCCGCGGGCCTCGGCGTGCTCGGCCGACTCCAGCACGACGACGGCCGCACCCTCACCGAGCACGAACCCGTCGCGGCCCTTGTCCCACGGACGGGAGGCGGCCTCGGGGTCGTCGTTGCGCCGGGAGAGCGCCATCATCTGGCCGAAGGCGGCCATGGGCAGCGGGTGTACGGCGGCTTCGGTGCCGCCGCACACGACCACGTCGGCCCGGCCGAGCCGGATCAGGTCGATCCCCATGGCGATCGCCTCGTTGCCGGAGGCGCAGGCCGAGACGGGTGTGTGGACGCCCGCCTTGGCGCCGAGCGCGAGACCGATGTTGGCGGCCGGCGAGTTCGGCATCAGCATCGGGATCGCCAACGGTGAGACCCGCCGCGGCCCCTTCTCCTTGAGCGCGTCGTAGTTGGACAGCAGCGTCTGCACGCCGCCGATCCCCGACGCCATCGCCACCGCCAGCCGCTCCGGGTCGACGCCGGCATCGGCCAGCCCGGCATCGGCCCAGGCCTCGTTGGCGGCGACCAGCGCGAGCTGGCCGGAACGGTCCAGCCGACGGGCCTTGACCCGCTCGAGGACCTCGGTGGGCTCGACCGCGACCTCGGCCGCGATCCTGGCGCCGAGCTGCTCGGCCCAGTCCTGGGTGAGTGCAGCGACGCCGGACCGCCCCTCGATCAGGGCGGACCAGGTGGTGGGCACGTCCCCACCGACCGGGGACGTGGTCCCCAGGCCGGTCACGACGACTCGCTTGGCAGACATGAGGTTCCTTTTCTGGAGGGTGACTCGGCGGGCGCTGGGCCGCGGCCCCGGGCGATCAGCCCTGGGCGCGCTCGATGAACGCGACCGCGTCGCCGACCGTCTTGAGGTTCTTCACCTCGTCGTCCGGGATGGAGACACCGAACTTCTCCTCCGCGGCCACGACGACCTCGACCATCGAGAGCGAGTCCACGTCGAGGTCGTCCACGAAGGACTTGTCGAGCTGGACGTCGTCGGCGTCGATGCCGGCGACCTCGTTGACGATCTCGGCCAGGTCGGTGCGGATCTCTTCGGTGGTGGCCATCTGCGGCTTCCCTTCTGTTGTGCGTGCTGTTGTGTGGTCTGACTGGTGCGTCGGGATGGTGCGTCGGTCGACGGCGCGGGGTTGCTAGGGAACGGTGACGACCTGGGCGGCGTACGCCAGGCCGGCACCGAATGCCACGAGGAGCGCCGTGTCCCCGCTGCGTGCCTCACCGTCGTCGATCATGCGCTCGAGGGCGAGGGGAATGGAGGCCGCCGAGGTGTTGCCCTGCTCGGCGATGTCGCGGGCGATCCTGACCCGCTCGGGCAGCTTCATCGAACGCGCCATGGCGTCGATGATCCGCATGTTGGCCTGGTGGGGCACGAACACGTCGAGGTCGTCGATGGACACCCCGGCACGGTCGAGTGCCTGCTGGCCGATCTTGGCCATGGCGTACGACGCCCACCGGAAGACCGGGTTGCCCTGCATCATCAGGTGGGGCATGGTGCCGGTCCCCGGCCGGTCGGGAGTGCCGACGACGTCGCGCCAGTCCTCCTTCTGCCGGATGAGGTCGAACTGCTCGCCGTCGGAGCCCCAGACCACCGGGCCGATGCGGGGCTCGTCGGACGGGCCGACCACGGCCGCCCCCGCCCCGTCGGCGAAGATGAAGGCGGTCCCGCGGTCGTGCAGGTCGGTGAGGTCGCTCAGGCGCTCGACGCCGATGACCAGCGCGTGGCCGACGCTGCCGCCCCGGACCATGTCGGAGGCCAGGGCGACGCCGTGGCAGAAGCCGGCGCAGGCGGCGGAGATGTCGAAGGCCGCGGCCTTGTTGGTGCCGAGCTCGTGGGCGATGGCGGTGGCGACAGCCGGGGTCTGCAGCATGTGGCTGACCGTGGCGACGATGACGCAGTCGATCTGCTCGGCGGAGATGCCCGCCCGGTCGATCGCCTTGCGCGCGGCGTCCACGCTCATCATCTGCACGGTCTCGTGCGGGGCGGCCCAGCGTCGCTGGCGGATCCCCGACCGCTGCTGGATCCACTCGTCGCTGGAGTCGATCGCCGCGATGACCTCGGAGTTGGGGATCACCCGGGAGGGCCGGTAGCCGCCGATCCCGAGGATCGCGGCGTGCTGCGAGCCCGTGGCGCCTGACAGGGGGCTCATCAGGCAGCTCCCTCGGGGTGCAGTCGGAGCAGCGGCTGGCCGGGGGAGACCAGGTCACCGTCCTCGACGAGCCATTCGACGACCTGCCCGCCGTGCGGGGCGACCACGTTGATCCGGTCGCGCAGGCTGGCGACGTCGCCGATCGGTGCTCCGGGAGCGAGCCGGTCGACGTCGGCAGCCTCCTCCGCGCGGTGGAAGGTGCCCTTGGCGGGGGAGACGACCATCCGCCAGGTCGGCGTGGTGTCGATCTGGGAGGCCTCGCCGTGCTTCTCGACGAACGCCCGGGCGTCGTCGAGCTGGTCGGGGGTCTTGAGCGCGAACGTCTCGACGCCCTTCATGGCGCGCTTGGCGATCCCGGACAGCGTGCCGGCGGGCGGCATCTCGAGCAGTCCGGTGACCCCGAGGTCGAGCATGGTCTCCATGCAGAGGTCCCACCTGACCGGGCTGGCGATCTGACCGACGATCCTGGCCAGCACCTCGCGCCCGTCGTGGATGACCTGTCCGTCCTTGTTGGAGATCAGCGGCGTCCGCGGATCGTGGACGGAGACGGATCGGGCGAGGCCGGCGAGGTGCCCGACGGCCGGAGCCATGTGCTCGGTGTGGAAGGCGCCCGCCACGCTGAGCCTGGTGAGGCGGGCCTTGGCCGGCGGGTCGTCCGCGAGGGCGTCGAGCTGCTCGTGCGTGCCGGCGGCCACGACCTGGCCGGGGCCGTTGTCGTTGGCGGCCGTCAGCCCGTGCTTGTCCAGCGCGGCGAGGACCTCGTCGCGGTCACCGCCGAGGACGGCGGTCATCCCGGTCGGCGTCCTGGCCGAGGCCTCCGCCATCGCCCGGCCCCGCTCGCGGACCAGGACCATGGCCTGCTCGGCGGTGATCACCCGGGCGCCGGCGGCAGCGGCGAGCTCGCCGACGCTGTGGCCGGAGACGGCGCCGATCTTGGAGAAGGCGTCCGCGGGGTGCGGGAAGAGCTCCAGGGCCGCGACCAGTCCGGTGGCGACCAGCAGCGGCTGGGCCACCTGGGTGTCGCGAATCGTCTCGGCGTCGGACTCGGTCCCGTGGTGGGCGAGGTCGATACCGGAGACGGTCGAGAGCCAGTCGAAGCGGGAGGCGAAGGTGCGGTCCTCCAGCCACGGCGTGAGGAAGCCGGGGGACTGGGCCCCCTGGCCGGGAGCGACGATCACGAGCACGGGATCCACTGTGCCGGGTGAGGGGGGTCCGCCTCACCTCCGGCGTGCACGAATCTGGCCGGGTGATCTTTGTAGGTTCCCTACAAACGCCGCGCTGACCCGGCCGAAAGATTCGGGCGGGTCAGTCGTCGGTCCGGCCGGACTGGCGGCCCAGGACGAGGGCGATCTCGAGGGTGAAGGCATGGCGCGCCATGGTCGGCGTGTAGCCGGTCAGCTCGGCGATCTGCCGCAGGCGGTAGCGGACGGTGTTGGGGTGCACGAAGAGCGCCCGGGCCGCGCCCTCGAGGGAGGAGCCGTGCTGGAAGTAGGCGGTCAGGGTCTCGATCAGCGTGCCCTTGGCTCGCACGAGAGGCAGGTAGATCTCCTCGACCAGGTGGCGCCGGGCGTGGCCGTCGCCGGCCAGCGCCCGTTCCGGGAGCAGGTCCCCGCTGCTCACCGGGCGCGGCGCCTCCGGCCAGCCGGCGGCCGAGCGGTACGCCGACAGGGCGGCGCGCGCGGACAGGTGGGCCCGGCTGAGCCCCTCCTGGACCGGGCCGACGACCACCGGCCCCTCGCCGAAGAGCTCGACGACCGTCTTCGCCGCCTTGTGCGGGTCGCCGACCCCGCCGAGCACCACGACGAGTCGCTCGCCCTGGGTGGCGCACAGCGCGTCCATCCCCGCGGCCCGGGCCAGGCGTCGTACCTCGTCGAACACGTCGGTGTCGGTCCGCTCGGCGGGCACCGCACCCAGCACGACCGCGACCTCGCCCGGCGCCGACCAGCCCAGCGCGCTCGCTCGGGAGAGGACCGCCTCGTCGGTCTCGGCCCGCAGGATCGCGTCCACCACCAGCGCTTCCAGGCGAGCGTCCCAGGCACCGCGGACCTCGGCGGCCCGGGCGTAGACCTCCGCGGTGGCGAAGGCGACCTCCCGGGCGTACCGGAGCACCGCGGCATGGACGTCGCCGGCGTCCTCGGGCTCCACGATGTCGTCGATGTTGCTCTCCATGACCTCGATCGAGAGGCGGACCAGGTCGACGGTCTGCTGCAGGTTGATGACGCCGGCCAGGGCGCGTGGGGCGGCCCCGAAGACAGAGGAGGCCAGGACGGTGCCGCCGGGCACGGGCTCGCCGGTGTTCTGGTACCAGTCCACGAAGCCCCGGATGCCCGCCTGGACGATCAGCCCCACCCACGACCGGTCCTCGGCGCTCAGGTCGGCGAACCACGGAAGGTCGGTCTCCATCCGGGCCGTGGCGGCGGTGCTGAGCGTCCCGGTGGAGCGCTGGAGGGCGGTGGCCGCCCGGTTGGGCGACCGGCGCTGCGCGGAGGTCACAATTCGAGGTTAGTGCAGGAAATTCGAGGTTACGGCCGGGCGACTCGGGGTATATCTCACTCACACGAGGGGCCCGGGTCCCGAAGTGAAACCGGTTCTGGTTGAATCCCGCACAACCCGTACGAGCTGGGAGGCCCCCGTGCCCGATGTCCCGCACGAACTTCAGTACGTCACGATCCACGGTCATCGCCGCGCGTTCGTGAAGACGGGACAGGGACCGGCGCTTCTCCTCCTCCATGGCCTCGGCTGCGACCACACCACGTGGGAGCCCGTGATCGACTCCCTGGCCCGCCGCTACACCGTGATCGCCCCTGACCTGCTCGGTCACGGTCGGTCCGACAAGCCCCGCGCCGACTACAGCGTCGGTGGCTACGCCAACGGGATGCGCGACCTGCTCACCGTGCTCGGGATCGACATGGTGACCGTGGTCGGGCACAGCTTCGGCGGTGGCGTGGCCATGCAGTTCGCCTACCAGTTCCCGGAGCGCACCGAGCGCATGGTGCTGGTCGCTCCCGGAGGTCTCGGTCCCGAGGTCAACCCCGCCATCCGTGCGGTCACCACCCCCGGCTTCCACCAGGTGATGGCGGCGCTGACGCTGCCCGGCGTGCGGCACGTCGGCAAGGTCGGCCTGCAGGCGCTGTCCCGGACGCCGTGGAAGCACACGCGTGACCTCGACGAGGTGGCGGAGATCTACGACTCCTTCAAGGACCCGCGTGCCCGGCACGCCATCCGCCATGTCGTGAAGGCGGTCGTCGACTGGCGCGGCCAGGTCGTCACCATGGCCGACCGCGCCTACCTGACCGAGGCGATGCCGATGTGCGTGGTCTGGGGTCGCGACGACAAGGTGATCCCGGTCCGGCACGCCAGCAACGCCGCCATGCTCGCCCCCAAGGCCCAGGTCGAGGTGATCCCGAACGCGGGCCACTTCCCGCACAAGGACCACCCGCACCGCTTCGTGAAGATCGTCAACGAGTTCGTCCGGTCCACCCAGCCGGCGACGTACTCGCGCGACAGGTGGCGTCAGCTGCTGCGCAACGGGCAGGTCGAGGCCACCCAGGTCGCCGAGGTGACCGACATCAGCACCGCCTGATCCGAGCCGCGCCAGCGGATCGGATCGTTGGTCGTCGAGCAGCGCGCGCGACCGAGGAACGAGGTCGCGACCGCGCGTGTCGAGACGCCGTAAGCCGAGGCAGGGCGGTGACCACTGCGGTCGCCGCCCTGCGTCGCTTGGGGGGTTTCGAGGCTCAGGCGCCGGGGCGCCTTCGCACCTCAACCTCCGGGCGGTGACGGGTGCCTTCGTGCCTCAACCTCCGGGCGGTGACGGGCTCCTTCGCGCCTCAAC
>NZ_DASSXS010000293.1:0-36133 GCF_035703625.1 Nocardioides sp.
CGTACTCCTGGCCGGCGTCGGGCAGGAACGCGTTCATGTGCCCGTCGACGATCCCGAGCCCGGCCTCGGAGTAGATCCGGTCGTGGATCGCGAGGTTGCGCGGTGCCTTCACGGCCCGCGCGAAGTCGATCGCCTCGGACGTCTTCAGCCACGGAGCGGAGACCGGAACGCAGAGGAGGTCGACGTCCTCGTCGGGCGCCGTCAGCGCGTCGCCGGGGTGGTAGACCTTCTCGGTACCCGCGGTGAGCAGGTAGCCGGAGTTGTGGAACCGCGGGAACTCCGGGTGGATCACGGCGTGCAGCTCGCCGACGGCGCGTACCGGCAGGCCGGCCTCGAACTCCTCGCCGGGCCTCACCACGGTCACCCGCTCGGCCACCTCGGGCGCCTCCTCGCGGATCTTCGCGGCCACCGCCTCGATGGTGAAGACGGGGGCGTCGGTCGCCCGCAGGTTGTCGGGGAGGTAGTGGTCGACGTGCTCGTGGGTGACCAGCACCGCGTCGGCGCCGTCGAGGGCGCCGACCTCGGTGAAGACTCCCGGGTCGATCACGACAGCGGCACCGTCGTGCTCCACCCGGACGCAGGCATGGCCGAACTTGAGGATCCGCATGGCGCCGACCCTAGGCCTCAGCCCGTGACGTGATCCAGGTAGCACCAGCGCCAGTCCTCGCCGGGCTCGGCGGACTCGATCACCGGGTGCCCGCTGTCGTGGAAGTGGGCCTCGGCATGGCGGCGAGGTGAGGAGTCGCAGCAGGCGACCTTGCCGCAGACGAGGCACTCACGCAGACTCACCCACTTCTCCTGCTCGGCCACGCAGTCGGCGCAGACCGGGTCGGGGGTGGTCTCGACGGCGGGGTACGACGCGAGGTGCTCACACTCGTCCCCGCTACGTGGCCGCGCGGCACCGGAGGTGCCCAGCGCCTCGCGCTCCTGGGTGGCCGCCCCGAGCATCGACTCCTCCACGTCGAGCATCGACAGCACCTCGCCCACCACCTCCGCCGGGACGTTCCCCGTCGAACGGATCTCCAGGATCCTCGCCCGTTCGGCGGCCAGCATCTCCAGCCGGAGCTGGGCATACAGCTCGCTGGGTGCCAGGTGCTCGGCATGCGTGGCCAGCCGCTCCCAGGCCGCGAAGTTGCGCTCGTCGATCCGCTGCCGGATCACGTCGGCCACGCCGTGCGGGTCGTCGTACTCACCCCGGTCGAGCACCGCCAGCCCGGCCCGGGACGCCTGCTCGAGCAGCGTGGCCCGGGCGAGCGCGTCCTCCGCCGGGTCGGGCCCGCTGACGCCGAGCCGGCGTACCAGCCACGGCAGGGTGAGGCCCTGGCCGAGCAGCGTGCCGGCGACGACGGTGAAGGCCACCAGGAGCAGCACCTCCCGGTAGTCGGTCGTGGCGGGGATGACGAACGCCGCGGCGAGCGTGACCACGCCCCGCATGCCCGCCCACGCGAGGAGCGCCGTGTGGGTCCACGGCCCGGCGACGGCGCGGAACAGCGTCCACCGGGCGATGAACATCCAGACGAACCGCAGCAGCACGACGCCGACGAGGGCCGCCGCGCACACCAGTGCGATCCGGCTGACGGAGGTGCCGCTGTCACGGACCCCGTCGAGGATCCAGCGGCACTGCAGCCCGATCAGCAGGAACACGGCGTTCTCGAGCAGGAAGGCGATGGTGCGCCAGTTCATCCGGTCGGCGATGCGGGACTGCGCGGTCTGCAGCACCGGCGCCTTGTGCCCGAGCAGGAGCCCGGCCACGACCACGGCGATGACGCCCGAGACCCTCAGCTCCTCGGCGAGCAGGTACGCCACGAACGGCGTGACCAGCGAGATGGCGGAG
Organism: Nocardioides sp.; assembly: GCF_035703625.1. Taxonomy (GTDB): domain Bacteria; phylum Actinomycetota; class Actinomycetes; order Propionibacteriales; family Nocardioidaceae; genus Nocardioides. The sequence continues at coordinate 1,835 of NZ_DASSXS010000293.1, forward strand.
TCGAGCACCGGGTCGGTCACGTGCTTGCGCATCCAGGCCACCACGAGGAACGTCGCCACACCGAGCAGCAGCCCACCACCGGCGGCCAGCAGGAAGTCGAGCGCGACCTCGAGGACCGTGACCCCGACCAGCCCGGCCGCGATGGCCGTCCGCAGCGCCACCAGAGCCGTGGCGTCGTTGAGCAGCGACTCACCCTCGAGGAGGGTGACGGTACGACGGGGCAGGCCGATCCGCCGACCGATCGAGGTGGCGGCGACGGCGTCGGGTGGTGCGACCACGGCGCCGATGGCGAACGAGGCGGACCAGGAGATCCCCGGCAGCAGGGCGTGCACGAGGAGTGCGATGCCGGTGGCGGTGAAGACGACCAGTCCCACCGACAGCATCAGGATCGGGCGGCGGTTGGCGTTGAAGTCCACCAGCGAGGTCTGCAGGGCGGCGGCGTACAACAGGGGTGGCAGCAGCCCGAGCAGGACCACCTCGGGCTCGAGATGGACCTCCGGTACCCCGGGGACGAAGGACACCACGATCCCGGCGGCGATGAGCAGCAGCGGAGCCGGGATCCCGACGCGGCGGGCGAGCGCCGTACCGGCCAGGACCCCGGCGGCGATGGCCACGAGCAGGAAGGCGATCTCCACCCACCCATTGTGGCGGTCCCGACGACGTCGGGATGCCGCCGTCCGCCGCGCAGAGTGGCTGCCGTGGTCCCCACCCCGCCCACAGCTCCCGGGTTTCGACGACGCTCGCTGACGCTCGCTGCTCAACCACCGGGGCCACCCCGGTGGTTGAGCAGGGAGGCGCCCCAGCGCCGACCGTCGTCGAGACGCGACCTCGACCACAGGGGCCACCCGGTGGTTGAGCAGGGAGGCGCCCCGGCGCCGACCGCCGTCGAAACCCCCGCACCCACGCAGGGCGCCGACCCCGTTGCCTCAGCTCACCCCGAGGGCCCGGATCCGGGCGTCCAGGTCGCGGCGGTTGTCCCTGCGGACCGCGACCTCGACCACCTCGATGCCGCCGTTGGGGCTGGCGATGGCCTGCTCCAGCTCGGGCACGGACCCGACCTTCCAGTGGGGAGTCCTGGTCGCGGCGCACAGGCTGGCCAGATCGACCCCGTGCGGGGTGCCGAAGAGGCGTTCGTAGCGGTCGGCGTACGCCTCGGCGCCCTGCTCGAGCATCGTGAAGATCGAGCCCCCGTCGTCGTTGACGACCACGATCGTCAGGTCGGGAGCCGGCTCGTCCGGTCCGAGGACCAGCCCGTTGGCGTCGTGCAGGAACGTGACGTCCCCCATCAGGGCCAGGGCGCGGGTGCTGCGTGGCCGGCCCAGGGCGGCGCCGATCGCGGACGAGACCGTGCCGTCGATCCCGGAGAGTCCGCGGTTGGCGACGACCTTGCGGCGGGCGCCGACGTCGTACCTGGGGACCATCAGATCGAGGTCGCGGATCGGGCTCGAGGCCCCGACGAACAGCAGGCCCCCGGGAGGCAGGGCGCGGCCCAGGGCGCCCGCGACCTCGTGGGGGGTGATCCCGTCCTCCTCGGAGAGCAACCGGTCGAGACGGGCCGCGACCTCCCGGTCGGCCGCTCGCCACTCCTCGAACCACGCGGGGTCGTCGGGAGTCTCGACCTCGAGCCGGTCGAAGGTGACGTCGACCGGGAAGGGCCGCTCCGGCCACACCCCGGCCGGGGCTCGCGACCACACCTCGACATCGTCGCGGGCCAGCAACCGGGTCACCGGCCGGGAGAGCGTGGGATGGCCGAGGACCACCACCCGCTCGATCCGCCGGCCGAGCGACCCGTCGAGCAGCAGCCGGTAGCACCGGATCGCATGGTCGCCCGTCCGCGACCCGCTGGTGGGCTCGGCCAGCAGCGGCCAGTTCGCCTGCTCGGCCAGGACCCGGGCCGGGGGGCCGGCGTCGTCGCCGGCCACCACCACTGTTGCGGGCCCGTTGGGCATACCGTCTGGTCCCAGACGGTGAACCGGGCCGCCGGGCTGCCGGTCGTCACCACGGGTGGGGGTGCGCAGGCGCGGCACCATGTCCCAGCCGGCGCCCTCGGCGGGCGGGACCAGCGGGTCGTCGAGCTGCACGTTGAGGTGGGTGGGGGACGCCCAAGTCCCGATGACCGCGGGCAGGCCACCGCCGGGGTCGAGGTCGAGCGTCGGGACCAGCGGCCCGAAGACGCCCACCTGGTCGGTGGTCTGGTTGGCGCCGGTCCCCCTGAGTCGCGCCGGCCGGTCGGCGGTCACGACCACCAGCGGGAGGCCCGAGTGGGCCGCCTCGACCACTGCCGGGTGGAGGTTGGCCACGGCGGTGCCGGACGTGCACACCACGGCCGCCCGGGCCCCGACCCGGGTCAGCCCCAGTGCGAGGAATCCCGCCGACCGCTCGTCCACCCGCGTGTGCAGCCGGACCAGTCCGGCCTCCGCGACGTCGTACGCGGCGAACGAGAGGGGCGCGTTGCGCGAGCCGGGCGCGAGGACGACCTCGGTCACGCCGGCCTCGACCAGCGCAGCCACGACGGCGCGGGCCAGCTCGGTCGAGGGGTTGGTCACGAGAGTCGATCCTGCCGGAACCCGCGCACCTCGGCGAGCCTGGCCTCCCACCAGTCCGCGCGATCCGGCGGTGCCGCGAGCCGCTCGAGCGCCGCTTCGTCGACCGTGGGCCGGACCACCCGGAGCGCCCCGTCAACGGGCAGCAGCGGTGACCCCGCCACGTCGTCGGACAGCAGCTGCACGGTGGCCAGCCCGCACGCGTGCGGCAGCTCGGGCAGGGCCGCGGCCAGCGCCAGCCCGGCCGCGATCCCGACCGAGGTCTCGAGGGCCGACGACACCACCACCGGCAGCCCGATGTCCTCGGCGATCCGCAGGCAGGCTGCCACCCCACCCAGCGGCTGGACCTTGAGCACGGCCACGTCGGCGGCCGCGAGGTCGCGCACCCGGTAGGGGTCCTCCGCACGGCGGATCGACTCGTCGGCGGCGATCGGTACGTCGACGGCGCGCCGGACCGCGGCCAGCTCCTCCACCGTCGCGCACGGCTGCTCGACGTACTCCAGGCCGCCGGCCGCTCGTTCCAGGGTCCGGATCGCCGACACCGCCTCGTCGACGTCCCAGCCGCCGTTGACGTCCACCCGGATCCGTCCCCCGCGCCCGAGGGCGTCGCGGACCGCCTCGACCCTGGCCTGGTCGTCGCCGAGGGTCTGCCCGGGCTCGGCCACCTTGACCTTGGCGGTGGTGCACCCGCCGGCGCTCACGATCTCGTGGGCGCGCTCCGCGCCGACCGCCGGCACGGTCACGTTGACCGGCACCCACTCACGCAGCGGCTGGGGCCAGTCGCCGGCCGCCGCCTCCTCGGCGCAGCGGAGCCACGGCTCGGCGACCTCCGGCGGGTACTCGAGGAAGGGGCTCCACTCACCCCATCCAGCCGCACCCCGCAGCAGCATCCCCTCGCGCACCGTGATCCCCCGGAAGCGGGTGCGCATCGGGATCGCGAACACGCTGACCCGCCCGAAAGTTTCGGGCGGGTCGGCGTGGGGGGCGGTCATGCGCGCTCCCTGAGGGCCATCCGGTCCACCTTGCCGTTGTCGAGCATCGGCAGCGCCTCGACCGGCACGAGCTCACGGGGCGCCCACGACCGCGGGTGGGCCCCGGCCACCCAGTCGCGCACCTCCGCCAGGGTCACCGGCCCGGTCGCGACGACGAACGCCACCACCCGCTGCCCCCACACTTCGTCCGGCACGCCCACCACCTCGGCCGCCGTCAGTTCGGGGTGGGCTCGCAGCCGCGCCGCGACCGCGGGCAGCGGGACGTTCACACCGCCGGTGACCACGACGTCGTCGAGCCGGCCCAGGACGTGCAGGCGCCCGTCGTCGTCGAGCCGGCCGGCGTCGGAGGTCAGGAACCAGCCGTCCACGAGGACCTGCGAGGTCAGTCCGGGGTCGCCGTCGTACCCGTCGAAGAGGGTCGCCCCGGAGATCCGGATCCGCCCGTCGCCGGCCACGGCCAGCCCCACCCCCTCGAGCGGGTAGCCGTCGTAGACGCACCCCCCGGCCGTCTCGGCCGACCCGTACGTCGCCACCACGCGCATGCCCTCGGCCTCGGCCCGCACGCGCAGCGACGGATCGATCGGCCCTCCGCCCAGCAGGATCGTGTGGACCTCCCGGAGGGCAGCCACTGCGGCGGGGTCGTCGAGCAGCCGGTGCAGCTGGGTCGGCACCAGCGAGAGGAAGGTGTCGGTCGTCGAGCGCACGCCCAGCGCCGCGGTCAGCGATGCGTGCTCCTCGGCCACGACGGGCTCGTGCCCGGCGACCAGCGACCGGCAGATCACCTGCACCCCAGCGACGTACGTCGCCGGCAGGGCGAGCACCCAGCGGCCCGACCCGCCGAGCCGACCCCGGGTGGCCGCGACGGAGGCCAGGACCGCCCGCCTGGACAGCAGCACCCGTTTGGGCGTGCCCGTGGAGCCGGACGTCTCCACCACGAGCGGATCGGGCTCCGACGGCCCGGCCAGCCAGGCCCGCAGGCCGTCGACCACGACCCGGGTCGGCGTGCCCGCAGGGAATTCCACGCGACGAACGCTATCCACCACTGAAAGAATCCCCGGCGATGCCCACCACCACGCCGCGCTGGCTCTCCTCCCTGGTCCCTGACACGCCACTGGCGCGCAGGCTCTCCCTCCAGTCGATCCTCTACGCGATCGGCGAGGGCGTGTTCATCACCGGCAGCGCCGTCTTCTTCACCCAGATCGTGGGCCTGAGCGCGTTCCAGGTCGGCATCGGCATCACCGTCGGCGAGGCCGCGTCGTTCCTCGTCGCGGTGCCGCTCGGCAAGGTGGCCGACCGGATCGGGCCCAAGCGGATGTGGGCCATCGGCGCATTCGGCTCCGCTGCGCTGTACGCCGTGTGGCCGTTCGTCGACGGCTTCGCGATGTTCCTCGCCATGATGGTCGTGCTCCAGGTGGTGGAGTCGGCGGGGCACTCCGGACGCGGGGCCTACACCCTCGACGTCTTCCCCCGCGCGGAGCGGGTGCGCTCGCTGGCCTACATGCGCGCCGCGCTCAACATCGGGTTCACGGTCGGGGCCCTGATCGGCGGCGTGGCCCTGGCGTTCGACAACGACGACGTCGTCCGCGCGGTGCCGCTGTTCACCGCCGCCGTGCTGGCGCTGAACGCCCTCTACATCACCCGCCTGCCCTCCGCGGAGCACGACAAGGCGCCGGTCCAGGAGGACGAGCTGCTCAACCCGGGCGCGCTCCGCAACCGCGGGTTCCTGTCGCTGATGACCATGGACGGCGTGCTCGGCACCAACCAGGTCCTGCTCAACATCGTGATCCCGCTGTGGCTGGTGGAGGAGACCGACGCTCCCCGCGTCCTGCTGGCCTGGCTGTTCGGCACCAACACGGTGTTGGCGGTGCTGCTCCAGGTGGCCGCCGCCCGGGGGGTGAACTCCGTCGAGCGCTCCCTGCGCGCGGCCCGGATCTCGGCGTCGTTCTTCGTGCTGTCGTGCCTGATCGTGCTGGTCACCCACGACACCCTCGGCTGGGTGACCATCGCCCTGGTCTGGCTCGGGCACGTGACCGTCACCGGTGCGGAGCTGTACCAGTCGGCCGCGAGCTGGGGCTTCCAGTCGGAGCTCTCCGACCCCGACCGCCGCGGCGAGTACCAGGGCGCCGCCCACATCGGTCACACCCTGGGGTCGGTGTGGGCGCCCGCGTTGTTCACCTTCCTGGCCATGGAGTGGGGTGGGCCGGGGTGGTTGGTCATCGGCGCCATCGTGGTCGTGGCCACGTTCGCCATGAGACCGTCGGCCCGGGCTGCCGAGCGTTTCCTGCAACGGGACGCGGCCCCGGCCCGCGTGGCCGACCCTGCTTGAATCGCCCGGTGGCCTCCCCCGCCGAATGGCTCGCCGGTGCCCGACCGCGCACCCTGCCCGCCGCTCTCGCGCCCGTGCTCGCCGGCACCGGCGTCGCCGCGTACGCCGGTGGCGCGGTCTGGTGGAAGGCGGCGCTCGCCCTCGTGGTCAGTGTGGCCCTGCAGGTCGGCGTCAACTACGCCAACGACTACTCCGACGGGGTGCGGGGGACCGACGCCGACCGAGTGGGGCCCATGCGGCTGGTCGGCTCCGGGACCGCGGCCCCGGGTGCGGTGAAGCGGGCGGCGTTCCTGGCCTTCGGGGTCGCGGCCGTGGCCGGACTGGTGCTGGCGGTGACGACTGCGTGGTGGCTGGTCGCGGTCGGCCTCGCCTGCATCGTGGCCGCCTGGTTCTACACCGGCGGCGATCACCCCTACGGCTACGCCGGACTGGGCGAGGTCATGGTCTTCGTGTTCTTCGGGCTGGTCGCCGTCGTCGGCACGACGTACGTCCAGACCGAGACGTTCGAGCTCGCTGCCGCGTGCGCGGCGGTCGGCATCGGAGCCCTCGCCTGCGCGATCCTGGTCGCCAACAACCTGCGTGACATCCCCACCGACCGGGACGTGGGCAAGCGCACCCTCGCCGTCCGCCTCGGTGACGCCGCGACGAGAGGGCTGTACGCCGGGCTGGTGCTGGCCGCGATCGTGGCCGCGCTCGCCGTCGCCGCGCTGACCACCTGGTGGGCGGTCCTGGCCCTGGCCTACGCCGGCACCGCGGCCCCCGCGGCCCGGGCGGTCCTCGAGGGCGCCCGCGGACCCGAGCTGATCCCGGTCCTGCAACAGACGGGGGTGGCCGAGCTGGTGTTCGGCGGCGGCCTCTTCGTGGGATTGCTGATCGGGATCTAGCCATATCGGCAGGCTCGTCGGCGAGCCCGACCTGCGCCTACCGCCCGACGGCGTAGCCCTGGGCACCTCGCGGGTTCGCGGCGGCACGCAACCAGCCGCCGTCCCGCGCAACGGCCGAGAGCCGACCGAGCGACCAGCCGTCGACGGTCCGGACGTCGTGGCCGCGCCGGGCCAGCTCCTCGCGCACCGCGGCCGGGAACCGGTCCTCCATGGTCACCCGACCCGGCTCGGCCAGGCGCGGGTGGAACGACGAGGGCGCGTGCTCGTGCTGGAACATCGGCGCGTCGATCGCGGCCTGCAACCCCGTCCATGGCTGGTCCGCCCGCCCCGTGACGGCGTGGGCGAGCCGGAGGAAGAACACCAGGCTCCACTGGTCCTGGTGGTCGCCGCCCGGAGTCCCGAAGGCGAGCCAGGGTCTGCCCTCGCGCAGGGCGAGGGAGGGTGTCAGCGTGGTGCGGGGCCGCGACCCGGGCCGGAGCGTCGAGGCGAGGCCTTCCTGAAGCCAGAACATCTGGGCCCTGGTCCCGAGCGGGAAACCGAGGCCGGGGACGACCGGGGAGGACTGCAGCCAGCCGCCGCTGGGGGTGGCGGAGACGAGGTTGCCCCAGCGGTCGGCCACGTCGAGGTGGCAGGTGTCACCGGTCGTCCCGGAGCGCACGGTCGGCTCCCCCGCCCCGGCGGCGTCCTCGGCGGCGTCGGCAGCACGAGGTTCGGGCAGCCGGGGAGTGCGTCCGTCCGGCGAGCCTGGCCTGAGCTCCAGGCTGGCCCGGCGGTCGTCGACCAGCCGGCGGCGTGCGGCGGCGTACTGCTCCGACAGCAGCGTGGAGAGGGGTACGTCGACGTGGTCCGGGTCGCCGTACCACGCCTCGCGATCCGCGAAGGCGAGCTTGGACGACTCCAGGACGAGGTGCTGCCACTCCGGGTCGTCGTCCGCCAGCGGCCCGGCCCCGAGGTCGAGGCCCTCGAGGATCTTCAGCGCCTGCAGCAGCACGGGGCCCTGGCCCCACGGACCGGTCTTGAGGACCTCGATCCCGCGGTACGTCGCGCTGACCGGCGCCTCGACCCCGGGCGCCCAGCGGGCCAGGTCGTCACCGTCGAGGAGTCCGTGGTGGCGCCGGCCCGACGAGTCGAGCCAGGCCGTGTCCCGGCAGAAGCGCGCCACCCGATCGGCCACGAATCCGCGGTACCACGCGTCGCGGGCGGTCTCGAGCTGGCGGTCCCGGTCCGCGCCGGCCGACTCCGCCTCGTCGAGCACCCGTTCGTAGGTGGCGGCCAGCTCCGGTAGTCGCAGCGCCGACCAGGTGCCGGGGAGCCGCCCGCCCGGCAGGTACGTCGCCGCCGAGGTGCTCCACTCGCTCGTGAACAGGTCCTCGACGCCGGCCAGCGTGGCGCGAACGCCCGGGATGACCGGCACCCCCTGGCGGGCGTAGCCGATCGCCGGCTCGAGCACGTCGCGCAGCCGCCAGGTCCCCCAGCGCTGCAGCATCAGGGTCCACGCTCCGAACGCGCCCGGCACGGTGGCCGCCAGGGGACCCGTGCCGGGCACGGCGTCGAGCCCCAGGTCGGCGAACGCGGCCGGGGTCACCCCCCGCGGCGCCGGTCCCTGCCCGCACACGACGTGGGGGCAGTCGTCGCGCTCGCTCCAGAGCAGGATCGGGACGTCTCCGCCGGGACCGTTGAGATGGGGCTCGACGACCTGGAGGACGAACCCCGCGGCAACCGCGGCGTCGACGGCGTTGCCGCCCCGCTCCAGCACGCCCATGCCGGTCTGGGAGGCGAGCCAGTGGGTGGAGGCGACCATGCCGAAGTTCCCGGCGAGCTCGGGTCGGGTCGTGGGTGGTGGCATCGGGGAGGAGTCTGCCACCGCCGACCCGGCAGGGTCCGTCAGAAGCTGGTCAGGCTGAACGGCTCCCCCGGCAGGTCCGCCATCGCCGCCCAGGTCCGTACCGCATCGCCCGATCCACCGATGCGACCGGCCGCCGCCAGCGTGCCCACTCCGACCCCGCCGAGGTAGAGGGCGCCGAGCGTCTCCGCGTCGAGGGTGACGGTCGGCTCGTCGGCCACGGGCTCGACGGACGCCTCGCCCTCCTTGACGGTCACCCGGAAGCTGCCGGCCGCGTGGCCGAGCGGGTCACTCACGCCGAGCACGACGCTTCCGTCGGCCGCCCAGGGTCGACCCTCGAGTGCGGTCACCACGTCCAGCACCCGCACCCAGATGTGGTCGTCGACCTTGAGGACCTTGCGGCAGGCGGCGTCGGTGAGCGCCCACACCAGCGGGTCGTCGACCGCGGAGTTGTTCCACTCGACCCGCGCGCACAGGTCGATGTCGGCGAGGAAGCGCCACAGGGCGAGGTGCACGGCAGGGTCCGCCGCCACCAGGTCCAGCACCTTGACCTTGCCGCCCGGGACGTCGTCGTACCCCATGTGCTGGTAGACGACGTGCCCGTCCGGCTCGTCCGCCGCATCGAGGTGGACGGCCGCGCGGAGCCTGGTGTTGGGCCCCTGCTCCTGGAAGTCGAAGGTGCCGGTGAGCCAGGGACGATAGAACGACGGTCGCGACACCGACCCGCGCGAGCGCTCGTGGAACGCGGCGAAGTTGCCCTGCATCATCGGCCAGACCTCGCTCGCCTCCGCGAGCTCCATCCGGCCGGGGTCGACGAAGTCCCGCAGCGCGAACTTGCCGGTGGTGTCGACCTCGATCCGCTGCCGCCACGTGGACAGGCCGAAGCCGAAGCGCCCGTAGATCGTCGTCTCCGAGACGGTGAGCGCGGCCAGCGGGACCCCCCGGGCCACGGCGTCGGCGAGGTCGTCGGAGATCATCCGGCGCAGCAGCCCCTGCCGTCGGTGCGCGGGGCTGACGGTGACATCGGTGATCATCCGCAGCGCCAGCTCGCGACGCCCGGCGTTGAGCGAGCCGTCCAGGCTGGAGTACGTCGCCACGGGCACCGGACCGGCGCCGAACGCGCCGTCGGGCAGCCAGGCGCCCCTGACGATCGCTGCGTCCTCCCGCATGCACCGGACGAAGAGGTCCCAGGCCTCCTGCTTGGGGCGTGCGTCGTGGAATCCCCGCAGCAGCCCTTCGAGCCACCCCTTCAGGAGCGGGGTGGTCTCCGGGGAGTCGTCGCGCGGGTCAAGGGTCCTGAAGGTCAGCTCCACGTCGGCCAACCTAGCCACCGTCCACGCGACCCGCACCCGGTTAAGGGCGAGCCGTCCGGGCCCGGACCACGGGCCCCGGGCCGTACCCTGTGTCCATGAAGTTCCTCCTGCTCGTGGCCGTGGTCACCGCCGTCTTCCTGGTGTGGAAGTTCCGGGTGCAGCTGGTCGCCAAGCTGCTCGGCCAGTCCGAGAGCCGCGTGCGCAGGCAGCTCGGCCGCCGCCGCGACTAGGACGAGTCTCAGCTCGGCGGCTCGACCCACTCGCCGGTGTCGGCAAACTTCTCCAGGGTGGCGGTGTACGGCGCGATGTCGATGCCCTGGTCGGCCAGCCACCCGTCGTCGTAGTAGGTGTGGGCGTAGCGCTCCCCGCCGTCGCAGAGCAGCGTCACGACCGACCCGGTCTCGCCGCGCGACCGCATGCCGGCGACCAGGCGGAGGGCGCCCCACATCTCGGTGCCGGTCGAGCCACCGACCAGGCGACCGGTCACCGACGAGCACCACCGCGCGGCGGCGATGGAGGCGCCGTCGGGGACCGAGATCATGCAGTCGACCACCTTGGGCAGGAACGACGGCTCCACCCGGGGCCGGCCGATCCCCTCGATCCGGGAACCCGAGCCGGTCGCAGAGGGGTCGTCCTCGCTCCAGCCCCCGAAGAACGCGGAGTTCTCGGGGTCGACCACGCAGAGCCGGGTGTCGTGGCGGCGGTAGCGGATGAAGCGGCCGATCGTCGCCGACGTACCTCCGGTGCCGGCGCCGACGACCACCCAGGTCGGGATCGGGTGTCGCTCGTGGGCGAGCTGGCTGAAGATCGACTCGGCGATGTTGTTGTTGCCGCGCCAGTCGGTCGCCCGCTCGGCGTAGGTGAACTGGTCGAGGTAGTGGCCGCCCGTCTCCCGGGCGAGCCGCCGGGACTCGTCGTAGATCGAGGACGGGTCGTCGACCAGGTGGCAGCGGCCGCCCTGGAACTCGATCAGCTCGATCTTCTCCGGCGAGGTGGACCGCGGCATGACCGCGACGAAAGGCAGGTCCAGCAGGCGAGCGAAGTAGGCCTCGGACACCGCCGTGGAGCCTGACGACGCCTCGATGATCGTGGTGCCCTCGGAGACCCAGCCGTTGCACAGCGCGTGGAGGAACAGCGACCGGGCCAGGCGGTGCTTCAGCGATCCGGTCGGGTGGACCGACTCGTCCTTCAGGTAGAGGTCGATGCCCCACCGGGCCGGCAGCGGGAAGACGTGCAGGTGGGTGTCGGCGGACCGGTTGGCATCGGCCTCGACCCGGCGGATCGCCTCGCTCAGCCAGGCCCGCGCGGCCGGGTCGGAGTGGTCGCCGACCCTGCAGCAGCCGCCGTCGTCGGACATGTCAGTCCACGTCCTCCTTGGACTTCATCTGCTCGAACCGCTCCTGCATCCGCTCGGCGCGACGCTCCACCCGCCGGGCGAACGCCTCGCGCTGGCGGTTGAGCAGGAAGTACGACGCGACGCCGGAGATGACGAACGCGATCACGATCGCCCACAGCACCGGCACCTGGTCGGCGAGGAGCATCCAGACGCCGAAGACCAGGATCAGGCTGGCCACGAACAACCCGATCCGCATCAGCGTGTAGACCACGAATTCCTTCACCCGTCCAGCCTAGGCGACGGCGGTCGGAGGCGGCTCACGGCAGATGGTGTCCCGTGCCCATCGGGGTTCTACGCTGGAGGCGTGAAGTTCCTTCTGATCGTGATCCTCCTGGCGGCCGCGATCTACTTCACGGTGCGCGTGATCCAGCGCCGGGGGATCCTTCCGCAGCGTGGCCCCGAGCAACGCCCCCTGGGCCCCGACGACGACCCCGACTTCCTCCGCGACCTGGACCGGAAGCGGCGCCGCCGCAAGCCCGAGGACCCGGACCCCAGCAGCTCCTGAGGGTCAGCCTCTCGGCTCGACCTGCACAGCCCCACCCGCGTAGGAGTGCTGGCTGGTCGAGGAGAAGAAGTTGATGCCGATGAAGTTGAACCAGAGGGTCGCCAGCGCGACGAGCGCGACGATGGCGGCATTGCGGCCCTTCCAGCCGGCCGTCGACCGGGCGTGCAGGTAGGCGGCGTACACCACCCACGTGATGAAGGCCCACACCTCCTTGGGATCCCAGTTCCAGTAGCTGCTCCAGGCCTGGTGAGCCCAGATCGGTCCGGTGATCAGCACCGCGAACGTCCAGATCGGGAAGCCGAAGGAGTGCAGGCGATAGGCGACGCGGTCCAGGACCGCGGGCTCCGGCACCCGGGCGAGGTAGCCGGTCTGGCGCGGTCGGGCACGGTCCTTGAGGAGGTAGAGGGCCGAGCAGATCCCGGCCAGGGTGAAGGCGCCGGTGGCGAGGATCGCCGAGACGACGTGGATGACCAGCCAGGGCGAGAAGAGCGCCTCGGTGAGGGGTGCGACGGGCTCGTGGAGCCAGATGACGTCGACCATCAGGAGCGACACCACGAGGGTGACGACGATGGGAGCCATCCACTCCAGCCCGAGGCGTCCGCGCAGCAGGAGGTAGGCCGCGGCGATCACGAACGTGCCGCTGAGGGTGAACTCGTACATGTTGCCCCAGGGCACCCGGTTGGGGTCCGCAGCCATCCCGCGGCCCACCAGCGCCCCGAGGTGCGCGACCACGGCCATCCCGGTCAGGATCAGGCCGAGCCGGCCGAACATCGCGGTCCGGCCCGTGGTGACGACCTCCTCGGCGGGCAGCCTGCGGAGAGCCGCCCACTCCGCGAGGTGGGAGATGAGCGCGAGGAAGTAGAGCACGCCGGCCACGGCCACCAACCGGTTGCTCAGCAGCTCCCACGCCTGGTCCGTCACGACTTCTCCTCCCTGCGCTCCGCGGGGGTCCCCCCGCCGAGCGCCCCCACGATCTCATGCAGCTCGGCGGACGGATCACCGCCTCCGGAGCGGTCCAGGGCGGCCACCTCGACGTGGGTCCCCCCGTTCCGATCGCGGGCCCGCACCCAGATCCGGCGGGGCCGGACGTAGAGGGAGCCGAGCAGCCCGATCAGCGCCAGTACGACGCCCGCGAGCGCGATCAGCTTGCCCGGGGTCCGGCTGATCTGGATCTTGTTCCACCGCTGGACGCCGTCGAAGCTGACGGTGCCCAGTCCGTCGGGCAGCTCCGCCTGCTGCCCCGGGGCGAGGTCGACCCGGAACATCGAGCCGTCGCCCTTCCGCACGAGCCGCGCGTCGGACTTGTCGAGCTGGTAGACCGACTGCGCCTGTCCGGAGTCCATGCCGAGGTCTCCTGCGTAGACGAGCATGGAGATCGCCGGGTTGGCGGCATTCCCGAACGCCGAGAACGGGCCGGTCTCCTCGGTGAAGGCGTAGGTCGGGTAGAACTCGCCCTCGAGCCCGATCTGGGTCGGCCGGGCGTCGGGCGCCTTGACCACGCCGAAGGACCGGAACGTCTGGTCGGTGGGCAGGAAGATCGTGGGTCCGCTGTAGGCGACCTCGCCCTCGCCGTCGCGGACCGTGATCACCGGGGCGTACCCGTGCCCGATCAGGAACACCTCCGTGTCACCGATCGTGAGGGGGTGGTTGACCTTGAGGTCGTAGTCCCTGGTGGGCGCGGTCGGTGTCTCGCGGTACTCCAGGTGGGAGACGAAGCCCCGCGCCTGCCCCTTGCTGGGCCCCTCGGTCAGCCAGTCGACCTCGAAGTCGGTGACGTCGAAGGTGAACGGCTCCATGTCGTCGGGGGCGAACAGGCTGCCGGGGACGAAGTCGTCGTACTGGGTGAGGTTGTTGGAGAAGCCGTTGCCCACCACGAGGATCACGCCGCCGCGGTACCCGAAGAGGCTGCCCAGCGCGAAGCCGACCAGGACCACCAGCACCGACACGTGAAAGAGCAGGTTGCCCGCCTCGCGCAGGTGCCCGCGCTCCGCCGAGACCGCGTCACCGGCCCGGACGACCCGGAAGCGTCGGCTGCGCAGCTCCGACTCGGCGGCGGCGAGGACCTCCTCCGGCGTCCCGCCGGCGTCGTACGACGTGTGGTCCGGCAGGCGGCCCAGGTTGCGGGGGGCGGGTGGCGGCGCCGCCCGCATCCCCTTCCAGTAGACGAACGTCCGCGGGACGAAGCAGCCGACGAGGGAGACCATCAGCAGGAGGTAGATCGCCGAGAACCACGCGGAGTCGTAGACCGAGAACAGACCGAGCTTCTGGTAGATCGGCGTGAGGTCGGGGTGTGCCTCCTGCCACTGCGAGGTCTTGAGGGAGTCGACCCCGCTCTGCGGGATGACCGACCCGGGGATCGCCGCGATGGCGAGCAGCAGCAGCAGGATGAGCGCGGTCCGCATCGAGGTGAGCTGGCGCCAGGCCCAGCGGAGCATCTCGGCGAGGGTCAGCTCACCGGGTCTGCGTTCGGACACTAGACCACCGTTTCCGTGGAGGAGACGAGGTTGATCTGCAGCCACGTGACGGCCTCGGCCCACCAGCCCGTCACCAGCAGTACGCCGACCGCGACCAGCATCAGGCCGCCGGCCCTCATCACCCAGAGCTGGTGACGTCGTACCCAGCCGAACGCGCCGAGGGCGTGCTGGTAGGCCAGCCCGGCGGCGATGAACGGCAGCCCGAGGCCGAGGGCGTAGACCCCGGACAGCACGGCGCCACGCGCCGCGGTGGCCTCGTTGATGGACAGCGTGGTGATCGCGGCCAGCGTGGGGCCGATGCACGGCGTCCACCCCACCCCGAACAGGAAGCCGAGCACCGGCGCCGCCGCCAGCCCGACAGCGGGCACCGTGTGGACCCGCCAGTCGCGCTGGAGCAGGGGGATCACCCCCGCGAAGGCCAGGCCGAGCAGGATCGTGAACGCTCCGAGGACGATCGTCAGCTCACGGCGCCAGGTCACCAGCCACGCCCCCAGTGCGCCCGACAGCGTGCCCAGGGCCACGAAGACGACGGCGAAGCCCAGCACGAACAGGACGGCCCCGGCGACCATCCGTCCCCGGTGCGCGTGCTCGAGGTCGGCGCCCGAGAGCCCGGTGGCGTAGGAGAGATAGCCCGGCAGCAGCGGGATCACGCACGGGGAGAAGAACGAGACCAGGCCGGCGACCAGCGCCACCGGGATGGCGAGGAGCAGTGAGCCCGAGGCTGCCGTGTCGTGGAACCAGTCACCCATCGCGCTGCCCATCGCGCTGCCCATCGGGTTGTTCGGCCACCACGTCCTCGACGACCTCCACCAGGGTGGTCCGCGACGGAAGCTCCCCGATGATCGTGGCCGCAACCCGCCCGTCCGCGTCGAGCACGACGAAGCTGGGGATCGAGTTGGGGGTCAGGGTCCCGGAGAAGGCGAGCATCGCCTCCCCGTCCGGCGAGTAGAACGACGGGTAGGGCACGTCGAAGGTGCGCACGAAGCTGCGGGCCTGCTCGGGCGAGCCGTCACGGATGTTGATGCCCACGAACTGTGCGCGGTCGCCCACCTCCTCCGCGGCCGCCACGACATCGGGGGCCTCGGCCCGGCACGGCGCGCACCACGACCCCCACACCACGGCCACCACCGGCGTGCCCCGGAACTCCGAGGTCGACAGCGGGTCACCTTCGAGGTCCCGCCCGGTCAGCGAGATCGGTTCGTCCCGCTGGCCGGGCTCGACCTGGACGACCTCGCCCGAGCCGCTGACATACCCCTTGTCACCGGTCCCCTGCAGGCTCGAACAGCCCACGAGCAGGAGCAGGCAGGGAAGGAGTACGGCGGCGGAGCGGAGGTTCAGGGCCGGTGCTCCTCGGGGGACCCCCCGGCCGAGAAGGGCGCGCCCTTGTCGCGGGCGGGGATCAGGTCGGCGGCCGGCTCCGAGTAGGCCACCTGGGTGAGCGTGTCGTCGCGGTAGTGCAGCGACGTCAGCGAGCAGAGCGTGCACTGGCGGTTGCGGGGGTTGTGCAGGAACGACCGCTGCTCGACGTGCAGCCGGGTGATCCAGATCGGCAGCTGGTGGGAGACGATCACGGCCTCGTGGCCACGGGCGGCGTCGCGTGCCTCCTCGACCGCGGCCATCATCCGGGCGACGAGCTCCTTGTAGGGCTCGCCCCACGACGGACGGAACGGGTTCCACAGGTGCCGCCACGCGGCCGGGCGGCGCAGCGGCCGCACCGTCTTGCCGAAGCGCTGGCCCTCGAAGACGTTGGTGGACTCGATCACCCGCTCGTCGGTGCGGATCTCCAGGCCGCGGGCATCGGCCAGCGGTCGGGCGGTCTCCTGCGCCCGTTCCAGCGGGGAGGCGACCAGGTGGGTGATGTCGCGGTCCTTGATCGTGGCGGCGACCTGCTCGGCCATCTGCCGCCCGAGCTCGGAGAGGTGGTAGCCCTGCGTCCGGCCGTACAGCACGCCGGAGGGGTTGTGGACCTCCCCGTGCCGCAGCAGGTGGACGACCGTCTCGTCACTCATGTGCACCTCCGTTCGCCGCGGCGGCGCGGGCCGCCGCCGGCAACGCGTCGAGGACCGTCTGCACCGCGCGGTCGTCGTGGGCGGCGGAGAGGAACCACGCCTCGTACGCCGAGGGCGGCAGGTGGACGCCCGCGTCGAGCATGGCATGGAAGAACGCGGCGAAGGCGGAGACGTCCTGGCCCGAGGCGTCGTCGAAGTCGCGGACCGGCCGGTCGGTGAAGAACACAGAGAACATGGTGCCGTTCGACTGGACCACGTGCGGCACTCCCGCTGCGGTGAGCGACTCGGTGACCGCCGCCTTGACCGTGTCGCCGGCCGCCGCGAGGTGGGCGTAGACGTCGTCGGTGGCGAGCCGGAGCGTGGTCAGGCCGGCGGTGGTGGCCACCGGGTTTCCCGACAGGGTGCCCGCCTGGTAGACCGGCCCCTCCGGCGCGAGCCGCGACATCACGTCCGCCCGGCCGCCGAACGCCGCGGCCGGGAAGCCGCCTCCGATCACCTTGCCGAAGGTGACGAGGTCCGGCCGCCACCCCTCGACCGCGCCGTCGAGGCCCCACTGTCCCCGTGCGGAGGCCCGGAAGCCGGTCATCACCTCATCGCTGACGAAGAGCGCACCGTGGCGTGCGCAGGTCTCGGCGAGGAAGGCGTTGAAGCCGGGCTCGGGCGGGATCACGCCCATGTTGCCCGGCGCCGCCTCCGTGATCAGGCAGGCGATCCGGTCGCCGTGCTCGACGAACACCTTCTCGACCGCCGCCCGGTCGTGGTACGGCAGCACCAGGGTCAGCGCCGTCGAGGCGTCCGGGACGCCCGGCGTGCCCGGCACCCCGAACGTGGCCAGCCCCGATCCGGCCGAGGCCAGCAGCGCGTCGACGTGGCCGTGGTAGCAGCCGGCGAACTTCACCACGAGGTCCCGCCCGGTGAATCCGCGGGCCAGCCGGATCGCCGACATCGTGGCCTCGGTGCCCGAGGAGACGAAGCGGACCCGGTCGACGGGCGCGCGAGCCACGATCTCCTCGGCGAGCTCGACCTCGGGAGTCGTCGGGGCGCCGTACGACGTGCCGCGCGCGGCCGCCTCGGCCACGGCGGCGAGGACGTCGGGGTGGGCGTGCCCGAGCAGCATCGGGCCCCAGGAGCCGATCAGGTCGACGTACTCGTAGCCGTCGACGTCGGTCAGCCACGCACCCCGCGCGGACCGGATGAACCGGGGGGTGCCGCCGACGGCGTCGAACGCGCGGACCGGGGAGTTCACCCCACCCGGCGTCACCGCGCGGGCGCGGTCGAACCAGGCTCGGGACATCGGGTGGTCGGGCGGCACCGGGTCATTCTCCCTGACCGCCCCAGCCCGGCGGGGGGCAGGTCCCACCCGGGTCCCCGGGATTGGTCCAGACAATTTTGCCTACGAGGCGTTTTACGTTTGTTACCCGCGGGAATGGTTCGATACATGCCCGCTCTTTCACTGGGACCTCCGTCACAATCGAGAGCCTGACGTAACTACGGGTGACAACATTCGTTGGATCAGTACCGGTGGTCGAGGGAAGCGTTCACCGGTGACGACAAAACGAGGGAGAGAGCCACACATGTCCGCACCGAAGTTCGGCCGATTGCAGAAGGCGTCCGCGCTCGTGCCGCTGGCGCTGCTGTCGACCGCCTGGACGGCGAGCCTCGCCGGCGCAGGTGCGAGCACTGCAGCCGCGGAGGACGACTCCCGCACCCTCCCCGACGGCACCAGCATCCCCACCGAGGCGATCGAGGCACCGGCCAGCATGTCCCGGCCCGGCGTGACCTCCCCGGGCATGAACGGCGACACCAAGACCATCGTCGCCAACGCCTCCACCATGGGCATCCCCGCTGCGGCCCTCGCGGCCTACCAGCGCGCCGAGACGGTCATCAACACCGCCGACAAGTCGTGCAACATCCCCTGGCAGCTGGTCGCGGCCATCGGCCGGGTCGAGTCCGACCACGGCCGCGCCAACGGCAACAGCCTCAACTCCGACGGTCTGGCCACCCCCGGCATCTTCGGGATCGCGCTCGACGGTTCCAACGGCACCGCCCGCATCATGGACTCCGACGCCGGTCTCTACGACTCCGACGCGAAGTTCGACCGCGCGGTCGGCCCGATGCAGTTCATCCCCTCCACCTGGCGGGTCGTGGGCGTCGACGCCGACGGTGACGCCGAGCGGAACCCGCAGGACATCGACGACGCGGCCCTGGCCACGGCCGTCTACCTCTGCTCCGGCGACGACGACCTCTCCACCGAGGCCGGCCAGCGCGCCTCCGTCTTCCGCTACAACCACAGCCAGTCCTACGTCGACCTGGTGCTCTCGATCATGGAGGCCTACAGCTCCGGCGACTACACCTCGGTGCCCAACGGCACCACCTCCTCGGCCGGCTACTTCGTCCCCGACCCGACCCCGCCGGCCCCGGCTGGCGGCAAGGGCAACGGGCAGGGCGGCCCCGCAGGCGGCGGATCCACGTCGGCCCCGGTGAGCACCGGCACCGGCGGCGGCACCGGCGGCGGCAGTACTCCCTCTGGCACCGGCGGCGGCACCGGCGGCGGCACCACCGAGCCCGTCGAGACGCCCCAGGCTCCCGAGGGTGGCGGCGGACCCGTGCCGAACGTCCCGGCCCCGTCGCCGGCGAACGACCCGGTCCCGACCGTCCTCACCCACGCCGAGGCGCTCAAGAAGTGCATCGCCCAGGGCGTCGTCGACAACCCGCTCACCCAGGCCAACGAGCTCGACCAGTGCGTGGCCAACCTGCTCAACTGACCAACACGCTCTGATTGCGCTGACCCGCCCGAAACTTTCGGGCGGGTCAGCGCAATTTCAGCGGGTGAGGAGCCGGGCGGCCTCGGTGGCCCAGTAGGTCAGGATCACGTCGGCACCCGCCCGCCGGATCGAGGTCAGGGTCTCGAGGATCGCCGGCTCCCGGTCGATCCAGCCGCGGGCGGCGGCTCCCTCGACCATGGCGTACTCGCCGGAGACGTTGTAAGCGGCCACCGGGACCTCGACCGCGTCCCGGACCCGGCGCAGCACGTCGAGGTAGCCGAGGGCCGGCTTCACCATCACGATGTCGGCGCCCTGCTCGACGTCGAGCAGCGCCTCCCGGACCCCCTCGCGCGCGTTGGCCGGGTCCTGCTGGTAGCTGCGCCGGTCACCCTGGAGCGAGGAGGCCACGGCCTCCCGGAAGGGCCCGAAGAACGCCGAGGCGTACTTCGCGGAGTAGGCGAGGATCGACACGTCGGTGTGCCGGTCGCGGTCGAGGGCGGAGCGGATGACCCCCACCTGGCCGTCCATCATCCCGCTGGGGGCCACCATGTCGACGCCCGCGTCGGCCTGGGCGAGCGCCATCGCGGCGTAGGCCTCGAGCGTCCGGTCGTTGTCGACCCGGCCGTCCGGTGTCAGGAGCCCGCAGTGGCCATGGTCGGTGAACTCGTCGAGGCACAGGTCGCTCATCACCGTCAACGCGTCACCCACCTCGGCGACGACATCGTTCAGGCTGCGGTTGAGGATCCCGGAGGGGTCGCTTGCTCCGGAACCGGTCGCGTCCTTGCGGGCGGGGATGCCGAACAGCATCACCCCGCCGAGACCCAGCTCGGCCGCCTCGGTCACCGCCTTCAGCAACGTCGAGCGGGTGTGCTGGACGACGCCGGGCATCGAGGCGATCGGGACCGGCGCGTCGATGCCCTCGCGGACGAACACCGGCAACACCAGCTGACCCGGCTGTACCGAGGTCTCGGCCACCATCCGGCGCATCGCCGGCGTGGTGCGCAGACGGCGGGGACGGATGATCGGGCCGATGTCGCTCTCGCCCATCGCTGCTCCTTGATCGTGGTGACGCCGACGATCATCTCACTGGCGTGCCGGTGGTCGAGCAGCGAGCGTCAGCGAGACCCCGGAACGGGGGCAGGGCCCGTGCCCGCGGTCACCGCCCTGCGACCGTGCGGGGGTCTCGACACGGCCATCGCTGGTTCGTTCCCCACCAGCGGGCCTCGCTCAACCTCCTCGCGTGAGTGACGTCCCGGTTCGCTGGGACGTCACTCCGCTCGGACCTTCCGGCGTCCGGACGGCTTGCGCTCCGAGGGCCTCGTCACCGGCTGCCCGGCGTCCAGGAGGGCGATCCGCCGTGCGGCTCCGAAGTCGGCCAGCGCGTCGACGAGGACCTCGACATCGGGCTTCGGCGACAGCACGTCGACCCGAAGGCCGTGCTCCTCGGCGGTCTTGGCCGTGGCCGGACCGATCACCGCGATCACGGTCGAGGGGTGCGGCTTCCCGGCGATGCCGACGAGATTACGCACGGTCGACGAGGACGTGAAGACCACGGCGTCGAACTTGCCGGTCTTGATCGCGTCACGGGTCGGCGCCGGCGGCGGGGCCGCCCGCACGGTGCGGTAGGCCGTGACGTCGTCGCACTCCCAGCCCAGGTCGATCAGGCCGGCCACGAGGTTCTCGGTGGCGATGTCGGCCCGGGGCAGGAACACCCGGTTGATCGGGTCGAGCACGTCGTCGTAGGGCGGCCAGTCGGCCAGCAGCCCGGCCGCCGACTGCTCCCCCGACGGCACCAGGTCGGCGCGCAGGCCCCAGGCGGCGATCGCCTGGGCGGTCTTGTCACCGACCGCGGCGATCTTGAGCCCGGAGAACGCTCGCGCGTCGAGGCCGTACTCCTCGAACTTCTCGCGCACGGCCTTGACCGCGTTGACGGAGGTGAAGGCGATCCACTCGTAGCGGCCCTCGACCAGACCACGCACGGCCTTGTCCATCTGCAGCGGGTTGCGCGGCGGCTCGACCGAGATGGTGGGCACCTCGTCGGGCACGGCGCCGTACTCGCGCAGGCGGGCGGTCAGGGACCCGGCCTGCTCCTTGGTGCGCGGCACCAGGACCCGCCAGCCGAACAGCGGCTTGGTCTCGAACCACGAGAGCGCCTCGCGCAGGTTGACCACGTCACCGACCACGGTGACCGCGGGCGGCGCCATCCGGGCGGCCCGGGCGTCGGCGGCGATGTTCTCGAGCGTCGAGGTGACGGTGCTCTGGGAGGTGGTGGTGCCGACCCGCGTCATCGCGACCGGCGTCTCCGGGTCGCGGCCGGCGTCGATGAGGCCGCGCGCGTTGTCGGCGATGGAGCCGACCCCGGAGAGCAGGACCAGCGTCGGGGCGTCGGCGTACCGGCTCCAGTCGATCTTCTCGCCGCAGGTGATCACCGCGACCTCACGGCTGTGCTTGGTGGTCAGCGGGATGCCGGCGTACGCCGGGACCGCGCTCACCGAGGAGACACCCGGGACGATCTCGAACCCGATGCCGGCCTTGACGCAGGCCTGGGCCTCCTCCGGCCCGGAGGCGTAGAGGAACGGGTCGCCTGCCATCAGCCGGACCACGCGGTTGCCGGCCTTGCCGTGGCGGACGACCACCTTGGCCCGGGCGGCGTGGGTGAGCGGCTGGCCGTCCTCGCCGAAGCCGCCGTCGACGAACCGCGGACCCGGTACGTCGTCGGTGGTCGCCGCGGGAAGCCCGAGCAGGCGGCGTACGAGCTCCTCGTGCTCGGGAACCTCGGTGACGATGACGTCGGCCTTGCCGATCAGGTCGACGGCACGGACCGTCAGCAGATCGGGATCGCCGGGGCCACTGCCGACAAAGGACACCCAACCGCGGCCGGTGGTCGCGGGGGCGGTGCTGGTCTTGCCTCGCGTCATGCGTTCTGCCTCTTCACTGGTGCTTCCATCAGTTGTGTCGCCCCGTCGGCGAGCATCTCGCTCGCCAGGCGCTTCCCGACGCTCTCGGCGTCAGCGGGCCGCCCGGATGCGGACATCCGCACCGAGAGCGTCCCGTCGTGCGACAGGGCCACGGCCCTGATCCAGATCTCGTCTCCGTCTTCCCCCTCCGCGATCTCGGCCAGTGCGCCGACCGGTGCCGAGCACCCGCCCTCGAGGGTGGCAAGCACGGCCCGCTCGGCCTCGACGGCAGCCCGCGTCCGCGGGTCGTCCAGCCCGGCCAGTTCGTCCAGCAGGTCGGCGTCGGCCTCGCGGCACTCGATCGCGAGTGCACCCTGGCCGGGGGCCGGGAGCATCTGCAGCGGGTCGAGCACCTCGGTCGCGTCGTCGAGCCGACCGATTCGGGCCAGTCCGGCGCGGGCCAGGATGACGGCGTCGTACTCACCCGACCGGACCTTGCCGATCCTGGTGTCGACGTTCCCACGGATGTCGACGATCTCCAAGCCGAGGCCGAGGGCACTCAGCTGGGCCGCCCGGCGAGGGGAGCCGGTGCCGACCCGACTGCCCGTCGGCAGCTCGCCGAGGGTGAGTCCGTCGCGGGCCACCAGGACGTCGCGCGGATCCTCGCGGCCCGGGCAGGCCGCGAGGGCGATGCCCTCCTGGCGGCCGGTGGGGAGGTCCTTGAGCGAGTGCACGGCCACGTCGATCCGGTCGTGGAGCAGGGCGTCGCGCAGGGCGCTGACGAAGACCCCGGTGCCGCCCAGGCTGGTCAGGGACGCCGGGTTGCGGTCGCCCTCGGTCGTGACCTCGACCAGCTCGACCTCGCGACCCAGCCGGGCCCGGATCAGCTCGGCCACGGTCTGCGACTGGGTGGTCGCCAGGAGTGACGCCCGGGTGCCCAGGCGCAGGGTGGTCTGACGGAGGGCGGTCACGGGCGCTCCCCCAGCACCCGGGAGCCGGCGGGACGTTCCACGGGCGCGAGACCCTCGGGCCGCGTCACCGCGTCGACCGCCTCCGGGTCGAGCGCGAAGAGCTCGGCGAGGGCAGTGGCATAGGAGACCGCACCGGTCTCGTTGGCGAGCTCCTTGACCCGGACGGTCGGCTGGTGGAGCAGCTTGTCGGCCACCCGGCGCACCGACTGCAGCACCTCGGCCCGGGCGACCCCGTCGAGCTCGGGCAGCCGCGTGGCCAGCCGCTCCATCTCCGCCTCGACCACGGCGGTGGCCATCGACCGCAGGGCCACGACCGTGGGAGTGACGCTCGCCTGGCGGCGGGCATTGAGAAAGGCGCTGACCTCCTGGCCCACGATGTGGCGCACGCCGTCGATCTCGTTGCCGGCGACGCTGTCGCGGAGCTCGTCCGCGAGGTCGGCGAGGGTGACCAGGTTGACCTCGGGCAGCCCGCCCACCAGGGGGTCGACGTCGTGCGGCAGCGCGAGGTCGACGATCGCCAGCGGCGCGCTGTCCGGCCGGGCCGACCGCACCATGTCGAGGTCGAGCAGGATCCCGTTGGAACCGGTGCAGGTGATGACGAGGTCGGCCCCGCTCAGTGCGGCCGGCAGGTCGTGCAGGCGCGCCGCACGGGCGTCGTACTCGGCCGCCAGCCGTTCGGCGTTGCCGGGCGTGCGGTTGACGACGGTGACTCCGGCCGCACCCAGACGCGACACGGTGGCCGTGGCCAGGCCCGCCATCCCACCGGCGCCGACGATCACGACGTCCTTGTCCCGGACGCCGCCCATGGGAGCGGAGACCCGATCGAGGCCCGCGCTGACCAGGGACGGGGCGGCGAGGTCGATGTCAGTCTCGGCGCGCGACCGCTTGCCGACCCGGAGGGCCTGCTGGAAGAGCACGTTGAGGGCGGGTCCGACGGTGCCCTGGGCCTGCCCCCGCCGCAGCGCCTCCCGGGTCTGGCCGAGGATCTGGCCCTCGCCGACCGCCATCGAGTCCAGTCCGGCGGCCACGTGGAAGAGGTGGGAGACGGCTCCGTCGTCGTAGTGGACGTAGAGGTGCGGGAGGATCCCGGCCGTCGACTCGCCGGCCCGCTGGACGAGCAGCCGGGAGATCTCCTCGACGCTGCCGTGGAACCGGTCGACCTCGGTGTAGACCTCGAGCCGGTTGCAGGTGGCGACGACCACGGCCTCGCTCACGTGGTCGCAGGACAGGACGTCGCCGAGCAGCTTGTCGACACCGTCCCGGTCGAGGGCGACCCGCTCGAGGATCGCCACCGGGGCCGACTTGTGGGAGATGCCCACGACGAGAATGCTCATGAGGCCGTCTCCTGCCCCTTGCGCTGCTCGTGGTAGGCGAGGATCTGCAGCTCGATGGACAGGTCGACCTTGCGTACGTCGACGCCCGCCGGGACGGAGAGCACCGTGGGGGCGAAGTTGAGGATGCTGCGGATCCCGCTGGCCACCATCCGGTCAGCCACGTCCTGGGCGGCGACCGCCGGGGTTGCGATCACACCGATCGCGACGCCGTGCTCCTTCACGATCCTCTCGAGGTCGTCGAAGGGGCGCACCTGGACGCCGGCGACGACCTCGTCCTTGCGCTGGGGGTCGGCGTCGAGGAGGGCGACCACCCGGAACCCGCGACTGCGGAAGCCGGAGTAGTTGGCCAGCGCGTGCCCGAGGTTTCCGATACCGACGATGACGACCGGCCAGTCCTGGGTCACGCCGATCTCACGCGCGATCTGGTAGCGCAGGTAGTCGACGTCGTACCCGACGCCGCGGGTGCCGTAGCTGCCGAGGTACGAGAGGTCCTTGCGGAGCTTCGCGCTGTTGACGCCGGCGGCCGCCGCGAGCTCCTCGCTGGAGCAGGTCGTCGTGCCGAGATCCACGAGCGTGGTCAGGGCGCGGAGGTAGACGGGGAGACGGGCGACCGTGGCCTCCGGGATGTCCCGGACGCTGTCGCTGGGTGTCCGTGCCGTCACTTGGGTCTTCTCTCCAGCCGCGTGCTCCCGGGCTCGAGTCACCCGTCGGAGGTCATGCGGCCCGATCACTGTAGGAGTTTGTGAACGGGAGAACAAACCGAGCCGAATGACGGACTAGCACATGTGAGAAGGCCCACCGAGGCGGGCCCCTGGTCAACGCGTGAGAGCGGCCCGGAGGCGTGTGGGATCGACCCGCCAGAAGTCGTGCTGGCTCCCGTCGACGAAGGTGACCGGGACCTCCTCGCCGAAGCGCGCCGCTAGCTCGGGGTCGGCGTCGATGTCGACCTCGGCGAACTCCTCGCCCAGCTCGGCGCAGACCTGCTCGACCACCAGGCGGGCCTCGTCGCACAGGTGGCAACCGGTGCGCGTGTAGAAGGTGACCCGCGGGCTCACTGGCGCCTCACTCCTCCAGCAACCCGAGCGCCCGCCGCCGCTCGATGCCCCGCAGGCGACCCTTCTGGACCTTGCCCGTGACCGTGAGCGGGAGCTGGTCGACGACCTCGATCCGGCTCGGCCACTTGAACCGGGCCAGCCGGGTCTCGCAGTGCCTCCGGCAGGCCTCCCGGGTCTCGGCGGAATCGCCCCCGGGAGCCCTGACGTAGGCCACCACCGCCTCCCCCGTCCGTTCGTCCTCGACGCCGATCACCGCTGCGGCCACGACCCCGGGCACCTCGCGGAGGACGTCCTCCACCTCGCTGGGGTAGACGTTGAACCCGCTGACGATGACCAGGTCCTTGACGCGGTCGACGAGGAACAGGTCCCCCGAGGAGTCGAGGAAGCCCACATCCCCGGTCGACCACCAGCCGTCGTCGTCGGGTCCCTCGGCGGCGTGGGGCCAGTAGCCGCTGAACAGGTTCGCGCCGCGGATCCGGATCTCGCCGGGGTCCTCGCCCTCGGGCCGGTGGCCGAGCTCGTCCACCAGCCCGATGTCGATCCCGGGCAGGGCCGCTCCGACGGAGCCGGCCTGCAGCCGCTCACTGCACAACGTGCTGGTGACCACCGGGGCGGCCTCGGTGAGACCGTAGCCCTGGTGCACCGGGATCGACGTCTTCGACGTGAACTGCTCGATCAGGGCGGGTGAGAGAGGGGCCGAGCCGGAGAGCATCAGGCGCACCGATCCGAGCCGGGCGGCGAGGTTCTCGTCGGGCAGCCAGTGGGCGAAGACCGCCGGCGCCACCGGCACCACGCTGCACGCCTCGTCGTCGATCAGGTCCAGGGTGTCCTGCGGGTCGAACCGCTCGACCAGGACGAGCTTCGCGCGGTGCCTGAGCACGCCGCCGAGGACCGCGTTGAGCCCGTAGACGTGGAAGAGGGGGAGCACTCCCAGCACGACGTCGTCGCCCCGGATCATCGGCGGCTCCACGGAAGCGACCTGCTCCAGGTTGGCCAGCAGGGCCCGGTGGGTCAGCATCGCCGCGCGCGGGCGCCCCGACGTACCGCTGGTGTAGAGCAGGGCGGCGAGCTTCTCGGGGTCCTGCAGCGGGGGCACGGCCCGGGCAGGGCCCTCGCGCAGCGCGTCATGGCTCAGCTCGCCCTCGCGCGCCGGCTCACCGGCCACCGCGACCCGCGGCGGCACGGCTCGTGACACGAGGTCGGGGTCGAGTACGTCGCTGTCGCCGGCGAGCGCACCCCGGACGACCGAGACCGCCTCGCGCACGGCGTCGACCGTCCGCGGTTCGGCGACGACGAGGCGGGACCCGGAGTCGGCGATCAGCCGTGCGAGCTCGTCGACCGTCGATCTGGGGTTGACCGGCACGGCGACCACCTGGGCCCGCAGCACGGCGAGATAGGTGGTGATGAACTCGAGCCGGTTGCCGATCGCGAGCAGGACCCGGTGTCCCGCGACGACGCCGGCGTTGCCGAGGCCGGTCGCGATCCGGCCGACCTCGTCCTCGAGCTCGGCCCACGTGAGGCCTCGTCCACCCGCCTCGACGACGGCGAGGGCGTCGGGGCGCTCCTCCGCCGCCTCGGCGACCAGGTCGGCCAGGTCGTGCGCAGCAGGCATGCCCGGATCCTTCCACACGGGCGGCACGCCCCAGCTCGGCTGCCCGGCCGGGGTCTACGCTGCCGATGTGACCCCTCCCACGGACCCGCGGCGCAGGCGTCCGAACCTTCGTCAGCGGTCCGTCCTGGCCGGCGAGGCGTCGGCGGCAGCGGCGGAGGTCGAGACCGCTCTCGACACCCCGGCGGACCCGTCGGCGGCCGCCTTCTTCGACGTCGACAACACCGTCATGCAGGGCGCGAGCATCTTCCACCTGGCTCGGGGGCTCCACCGCCGGAAGTTCTTCACGACCCGCGACATCCTGGGGGCGGCCTGGAAACAGGCGTACTTCCGGTTCGTCGGGGTCGAGGACCCCGATCATGTCGCGGACGCACGCAGCTCCGCGCTCGGCTTCATCGCGGGTCGCACGGTCGCCGAGCTCGAGGATCTCGGCGAGGCGATCTTCGACGAGGCCATGGCCCACCGGATCTGGCCGGGGACCCGTGCGCTGGCACAGCTCCACCTCGACCAGGGTCAACGCGTCTGGCTGGTGACCGCCGCACCCATCGAGATCGCCCACATCATCGCGCAGCGGCTGGGCCTCACCGGGGCGATGGGCACGGTCGCCGAGCACGTCGACGGCGTCTACACGGGAAAGCTGGTCGGCGACCTGCTCCACGGGCCGGCCAAGGCAGAGGCGATCAAGGCCCTCGCGGCCCGGGAGAACCTCGACCTCCAGAAGTGCTCGGCGTACTCCGACTCGTTCAACGACCTGCCCATGCTGATGCTGGTCGGGGACCCCTGCGCCATCAACCCGGACGCCAGGCTGCGCGCCCGGGCGCGGCAGCTGGGATGGCGGGTCCGGGACTACCGGACAGGCAGGAAGGCGGCCCGCGCGGGGGTGGCTGTCGGCGCCGTGGTCGGGGCCGTCGGCGGCACGATCGCCGCCGGCGCGGCCCTGCGCGGACGACGGCGCCGACTTCCCGGAGCCCGATTCTGAAGTTTTACCAAAGTGGTACACGCCACCTTTGGTGTACAACTGTTCCCTTCCACCCGTGTCCGCACATACGATGTCGGGAGCTTCGGGGGAAGCGTGGACCGGGAGGGCCAAATCACATGCAGAGGGACGGCTACGACGTCGCTCGCGGGCTCGAAGCCCTGCGTGCCGCTGTCGCCCAGGTCCTTCTTGGCCCCCAGGTGTCCGTCGTCGGCGGACCCACGATGCTGCTCTCCGAGACTTCGGTCTCGCACGGGAGCCAGGCGACCGTGGGCAGCGGAACATCCGCCGTCGACGGCGGCGGCTTCGACGACGCCGACCAGGCCGCCTCCTCGGAGGAGTCCGAGGCCGAGCGCACCCGCCTGATCGCGCTGGTCGAGCTCGCCCGCACCGGCGACTCGGACGCATTCGGACTTCTCTACGACCACTACCAGTCGTCGGTCTACCGGTTCCTCTTCTACCGGACCCGATCGGTGCAGGTCGCCGAGGACCTGACGTCGGAGACCTTCTTCCGGGCGCTGCGGAGCATGAACAACTTCCGCTGGCAGGGCAAGGACTTCGGCGCCTGGCTGATGACCATCGCCCGCAACCTCGCCACCGACCACTTCAAGGCCGGTCGCACCCGCCTCGAGCTCACCACCGAGGACATGAGCGACCACGACGACGCCACGGAGGGGCCGGAGGCCACGGTGCTGGCGGGGCTGACCAACGAGATCCTCCTCGGTGCCCTGAAGTCACTTCCGGACGAGCAGCGCGACTGCCTGATCATGCGGTTCCTCCAGGGGATGAGCATCGCCGAGACCGCCGCCGTCCTGGGGCGCAGCGACGGCGCGATCAAGCAACTCCAGCTGCGCGGCGTACGCAACCTCGCGAAGCTCATGCCGGAAGGGATCCGGGACTGATGCACAGCGTGCGAAAGACGTCAATCAGATGTGACGCGAACCCCGTAACCTCTCCCCTCGGCGGCTCGTTGAGGTCGGTGTCAGGGGTCGAACAGGTCGGCCCGCTGGAGCACGACAAGACAGGATTCGATCGATGACCCCGGTTTTCGGAGCGCGACGGCGCGCCGAGGAGTTCCACTCCCTGGTCGAGGACACCTCGACCGGTGGGCTCCACGACGCTCGTTACGCCGACTTCCTGGACATCGTGGCGACCCTTCGGGACGCGCCCGTCGTGGAGCCCCGCCAGGACTTCGTGTCCACGCTGCGCGAGCAGCTGATGGCGGAGGCGCAGACGGTGCTGGTCGCCGACCCGGCCGAGGCACGTCTCGCCCTGCCGTCCCGACGTACCACCCGACGGACCGCCCGCGAACGTCGCATCGCCGCGGCGGCCGCCGGATTCGCGATCGTCGGCGCCACCACCTCGATGGCGATGGCGGCCCAGTCCGCCCTCCCGGGCGACGCGCTCTATCCGCTCAAGCGGCTCATCGAGGGCGCCGAGACCGGCGTCGCGGTCGACGAGGCCGACAAGGGCGTCACGCTCCTGGCCAACGCCACCGGCCGGCTCGAGGAGATCACCGCCCTGAGCCGCGACGGTCAGACCGAGGACGGCGCTGCGATCGCCGACACCTTCAACGCCTTCACCCGGCAGGCCATCGAGGCCTCCGACCTGTTGCTCGCCGACTACGCCGCCACCGGCGACGAGAGCTCGATCGCGGAGCTGCGCGACTTCACCGGAGCCAGCATGGAGACGCTGGCCGAGCTCGAGGCCGTCGTGCCCGACGAGGCCCGCGACGAGCTGCTGCGGGCAGCCCGGATCCTCACCCAGATCGATGCCCAGGCGCAGCAGGCCTGCCCCTCCTGCGGCGGTGACGGGATCACGGACATCCCGGCGATCCTCACGTCGAGCTTCGAGTCCTCCGACAGCGTCGCCGCGACTCCGGGCACCGTGCTCAAGGCCTCGCCCAAGAACAGGAAGAAGGGCTCGGGTGACGGCGCGACGTCGCTGCCCCAGACCAGCGGCCCCCTTCCTCCGGGCAGCGTGCTGTCGCCCGCCGGCGGTGCCGACACCGGCACCTCCTCCGGCGACGGTGGGTCCCAGGACGGCTCGTCCGGCCCGGTCGACGAGCTCACCAAGACGCTCACCGGCGGCGGCTCCGAGCCTGCCTCCGGCCCGAGCGTTCCGGAGCTTCCGGACCCCGGTCCGATCGTCGACGACGTCACCGACCCGCTGCTGAACCCATAGGGCCGGCGCGCCAGCGGCTGCGCTGATGGTGGTCGAGCGGGCGGCGCGACTGAGGAACGAAGTCGCGACCCGCGTGTCGAGACCCGGTTCGACGGAAACTGACCGCTAGTCCCGCCCTTCAGGTCAGCGAAAGACCGACTCCCGGTCCATCAGGAGCGTGTACAGCGTCTGCTGGATGGTCTCGCGCACCTGGTCGGTCACGTTGAACACCAGCATCGGGTCGTCCGCCGCACCCTCGTCGTACGCGTCGGTCCGGATCGGCTCGCCGAACTCCAGCAACCACTTCGACGGCAGGGGCACGAGGCCGAGCGGCCCGAGCAGCGGGAAGAACGGGGTGATCGGGATGTACGGCACCCCGAGCAGCCGGGCGAGGGCCGGAACGTTGCCGACCAGCGGATAGATCTCCTCCGCGCCGACCACCGACAGCGGGATGATCGGCACTCCGGTGCGCAGGGCCGCGGAGACGAAACCGCCCCGGCCGAACCTCTGCAGCTTGTACCGCTCGCCGTAGGGCTTGCCGATCCCCTTGAAGCCCTCCGGCCACACCCCCACGAGCTCGCCACCCGCGAGCATCCGCTCGGCGTCCTCGTTGCAGGCCAGGGTGGCTCCGCTGCGGCGGGCCATGCTGCTGACCACGGGCAGCCGGAAGACCAGGTCGGCGCCAAGGGGTCGGAGGTGGCGTCCCGTGGCGTCGTGGATCGACACCATCGTCATCAGGCCGTCCATGGGGATCGTGCCCGAGTGGTTGGACACCACCAGCGCACCCCCGTCGGCCGGGATGTTGACCGCACCGCGGACCTCGACGCGGAACCACTTCTGCGCGATGGGCCGGAGGGCGGTCATGACGAAGCGCTGGGTGACCTCGGGGTCGAAGCCGTACTCGTCGACGACGTAGTCGCCGGTGACGCGTCGCCTCAGGAAGGCGAGGAACCTCGCCAGCTGCGGCTCCCACTGGTCGCCGAAGAGCTCCTTGGCCGCGAACTGGAAGGCGGCCAGCCAGTCGCCCACCGGAATCCCGGCGAGCGGCGAACGGTCGCGGGTCGTGGCCGGGGATCGTGCGGCACCCTGCGTCGTCACGTCGTCGGCAGCCTGGGGGTCCACGGCCGTGGTCTCTGCCTCGGGCTGCTGGGGGGTCTCGTCGGGCGCCGGCTCGCGGGGCACCTTCTGCCGGGGTGCCGATGACCGGGCGGCACGGTCTCCGGCGAGGCTGCGGGCCGCGGACGAGGGCTTGCTCGCGCCCTCGGTCCCGCGCCCCGGCTTGCCACGGGTCCCGATCGGGATGATGTCGGCGTCACCCATGGCGTGACCCTTCGAGCTCTCTCCTGCGTTCGCCCGCGCTCTCGAGAGCGTGGGTGAGGCCGTCTATCACCCGGGTCGAGCGCCCCCCGGTCGGCGTCAGCGACGCCGCGAAGTCGGCGAAGGCCTCGTCCGTACGGTACTTCGGCGTGAAGCCGAGGACGTTGCGCATGCGAGTGGTGTCGACCCCGCGACCGTAGGTGAGGAACCGGAGCTGCTCGGGCGAGAAGTCCGCGATCCGCGCCGAGCGCAGCGCCGACCCGAGGCCACCGACCGCGAAGGACGGCAGCGCCACGGAGGGGCGCTGCAGGCGCCGGATCGCCTGGCTCAGCATGAGGACTCCGTCACCGGCGACGTTGAAGGTGCCCGACACGTCGGACAGGGCGGTGTGGCGGAGGGCGTCGATCAGGTCGTCGGCGTGGAGGAACTGCATGCGCGGGTCGAAGCCGAGGACGGTGGGGATCACCGGGAGCCGGAAGTACGACGTGATCGGGCTCTGGACGATCGGCCCGAGCACGTTCGCAGCACGCAGCATGGCGACCCGCACGTCAGGGCGACGGCGGGCGAACCCCCGCACGTAACCCTCGACCTCGGCCGCGTCCTTCGAGTAGCCGGACTGGTGGGCCCGACGGGGCTGCATGTCCTCGGTGAACATCGCCGGGTCGCGGCTGCTGGCGCCGTACACCGTGGTGGTCGACTTCACGATCAGATCCCGGAGCCCCGGCGCCTTCTGGCAGGCAGCAAGGAGCTGCATCGTGCCGATGACGTTGAGCTCCTTCATCGTGTGCCGCCCGCCGGCGCTGCCGGGGGTGGCGATCACGCTCATGTGGACGACGGTGTCGACGTCCTCCTTGGCGATGACCTTCGCGATGATGGGGTTGCGGATGTCCGCCCGGACGAAGGAGACGTCACCCAGGTCTCCGCGCGGCGGAACGACGTCGACGCCGATCACGCGTCGGACCGAGGGCTGAGCCGACATGGACACGGCGAACCGGCGACCGAGGTCTCGGGAGACCCCCGTCACCAGGACGACCCGGCCGCCGTTGCCCATGCGGGCTACTTGCCGAGCTTGCGGCGCTGGACGCGCGTCTTCTTCAGCAGCTTGCGGTGCTTCTTCTTCGCCATGCGCTTGCGCCGCTTCTTGATGACTGAACCCACAAAACACCTCTCGAACGCTTGGGGCCGCTCCGGTGAGCCTGCCCGGAGGACCCAGACAGCCTAACCGGCGTCCGTGCGTGCGCAGAATCCGAGTCGCCCCGGCGAGATCGCCGGGGCGACGGTGGGATCCGGCGGATCAGCCAGCGTTGTAGAAGCTCTTGCGGAGGTAGTCGTCCACGTCCTTCTCGAGGACCCGGAACGAGCGCCCCACCCGGACTGCGGGCAGCTCCCCGCTGTGGACTAGACGGTAGACAGTCATCTTGGAGACGCGCATCATCGCGGCAACTTCGGCAACGGTCAGGAAATGGGACTCGGAGATCTCTCCGGTCGATGAGCTGTCAGCCATGGTGCACCGATCTTTCTGTAGCGGCACGGCACCGGCTTCCCCACCGGTGAACGCACGACCGCTGTCCCGTGAGAATAGGGCCTGAAGTGACTCGTGTGGAAGAGAATCACTCAAGTAACCCCAGTGATCGCGGCGTGGCTGCTTGCGCTGCGCTCCGAGCAGGACCTCGGAGGGTCAGAAGTGGGGGTCCAGGCCGTGCAGCGGGAAGGCCTCGGTCCGGGTCGCGTGGATGGCGCGGTCGAGCCAGGTTCCGGGGTCGTAGCCCTCCGACCAGTCACGGAAGCGCGGGTTGCGGCCGTCGGTCATCCGGTACGGCGCAGTGCGGCCCAACGCCACCTGGACGTACTCCCTCCAATCGCCCGGGGTGTCCGTGGCGGGATCGAGAGGGCGTCCGCCGACGATGGCCAGCAGGTGGGACCACGCCCGCGGGACCACCTCGACCAGGGCGTACCCGCCGCCGCCGGTCACCACCCAGCGACCGCCGGCGACCTCGTGGGCCAGGTCGTGCAGGGCGAGGTACGCCGCCCGCTGGCCGTCGACGGTCAGCATCAGGTGGGCGAGGGGGTCCTCGATGTGGGAGTCGCAGCCGTGCTGGGTGACCAGCACGTCGGGGCGGAACTCCCGCAGCAGCGGCGGCACGACCGCGTGGAAGGCGCGCAGCCAGCCGGCGTCCGCCGTACCCGGCGGGAGGGCCACGTTGACCGCGCTGCCCTTGGCGTCCGGGCCGCCCAGGTCGGTCGGGAAGCCGGTGCCGGGGAAGAGGACCTGTCCGGTCTCGTGCAGAGAGATGGTGAGCACCCGCGGGTCGTTCCAGAAGATCTGCTCGACGCCGTCCCCGTGGTGGACGTCGACGTCGACGTAGGCGACCTTCTCGGCGCCCTGGTCGAGGAGGTACTGGATGCCGACGGCCACGTCGTTGTAGATGCAGAAGCCGCTGGAGCGGTCGCGCATGGCGTGGTGCAGGCCGCCGGTGATGTTGGCGCTGTGCAGCGACTCCCCCGCCCAGACCTGCCGGCACGCCTCCACACTGGCGCCCACCACGTGGGCCGCGGCCCGGTGCATTCCCTCGAACACGGGGTTGTCGTCGGTGCCGAGCCCGCGCGCGAGGTCGATCTCGCCCGCAACCCGGCCGACGCGGGAGACGGCTTCGATCAGCTCCTCGCTGTGCACCGTCGCGATGACGTCGTCGGCGGCCATCGGTGCGGGGACCTGCGCCAACCGGTCTCCGATCACCCCGAGCTCGAGGGCGAGCCGCATCGTGAGGTCGACGCGGACCGGCGACATGGGATGACTGGGCCCGAAGCTGTAGTCGGTCAGGGTGGAGTCGAAAACCACCGTGGCCGGGCCGGGACATTCGGGCATGGGTCGACGCTACTCGCATGTAACACGCCGTCCACGGCACTACCCGCGCGTTGCAGCGGCG
>NZ_DASSXS010000062.1:0-32778 GCF_035703625.1 Nocardioides sp.
CGAGGGGCTCACGATCGTGGTCACCGGCTCGCTCGACAACTACAGCCGCGACTCGGTCAAGGAGGCGATCGTGGTCCGCGGAGGCAAGGCCTCGGGCTCGGTGTCGAAGAAGACCGACTACGTCGTGGTCGGCGAGAACGCAGGGTCCAAGGCCGACAAGGCCGAGCAGCTCGGCGTGACGACCCTCGACGAGGCCGGGTTCGAAAAGCTCCTGGCGGGCGGACCGGACGCCGTTTGACGGACCAGCAGCCCGGTTGTCTAGGGTGGCCGGAATGTCCGGCAAGCGAGCGAAGCCATCGCCGTGGCGCTTCCTGCGCGCCACGCCCGTGGTCGTCGTCGCGGTCGTCGTCTGGGTGATCGTCGGGCTGTTCTTCCTGTTCCCCGGTCCCGGGTCCGACCAGGCGCACGAATGGGCGCTGGACCCGATCCCGAGCAACTCCGACGACGAGGCGCCGAGCGACGCGGACCCCTCCGTCGCCGGTCCGTCCACGCCCACCTCGTCGGCGCCCGGCGCGCCGGGCTCCCGAGGCCCGGCGGCACCGCGGAGTGCCGCACCGGACCAGACGCCCGCGGGTGGCCTCGAGCTGACGGGTGCGACGGCCGGTGCACCGAACCAGCCGCGTCCGCGGCCCAGCGGCGACCCCGACGACCCGGCGACGGCCGACTCCACCCCCGACTCCACCCCCGACTCCAGCCCCGGCCCACCCGCGGACAACCCGGGCAAGAAGAAGGGGCACGACAAGCCGCACGGGCCTCCCGGCAGGCCCGACTAGCGACCTCCGGCGCCCGGAGGGGGGTGCTCGCCCGAGCCCCCGCGCCCGCGGTAGACGCGCCGCCGCCAGCGATCCACGGCCTCCTTGGCCGTGATGCCTGCCCCGACCAGCCAGAAACCGCCGACCAGGAATCGACCGTAGGCGACGAGAACGACGCCCACGAGCGCCAGGAGCACGGTCCCGACGACGAAGGTGACCGGCCCCTTCGGCGTCTTGCGGGCGGCCCACCACCGTCGCAGGAGTGCCATCCGTGGTCCGGGGCCGCTGTCCTCCCTCGCCGGCATCGGGAGATGCCGCTCCTCGGGGACCATCGCGTCGAGTGCGGCCACCAGCGTGTCGCCACCGTGCCACTCCTCGGGTTGCACGGTGAGGCCCCAGCCATCGGACGTGACCAGATGGCGGGCGCCGTCGGCGAACTGGTGGATCCCCTCCACGTCGTCGGCGTGGTAGCACTGGTACTCGGGCTCGGCGACCAGGTGGGCGTCGTCGTCATCGACCACCAGGTAGGCCGTGACCGCGGGCCAGTCACGGTGACGGAACCGGCGGCCGGTGACCCGGCCGCGGCTGGTGGGCTGGGCAAGCTGGGGGATTCCTTCCGGAACCGGTGAGTCGCCGGGAACACCCAGCATCAGGCTGCGCCGGAAGTCCGAGGCGACGGCACGGATGTCCTCGGTGGTGAGTGCCTCCAGCTCCTCGACCACCTGCTGGTGGTTGAGGACAGGGCGTCCCCTCAGGTACTCGTGAGCGGCACGACCTGCCACGCCGACGGCGTTGTACGGATCGTTGACCGCCTGCAGTCGGGACTCGACCTGGTCGCGCAGCTGGTCGGCCGACGGGCCGTCGTCGGCCATCCATCTCACGAGCTTCCGTGCCCGCTTCGCCAGGGTCGGGTAGGCCTCGCGCGCGATGTCGGCCCCGACCACCACGAGCGCGTGGTCGGGGTCGACGGCCTCGTACCACGACCACGGTGCGTACGACGCGCCGTCCTGGTTGCGGAACTGCTCGCGGACCTCGCGCTGGAGGAGCTCGGAGAGAAGGGTTCCGGGGGTGCCGCGCGGCACGACGCCACTGAGCACCAGCCCGGCCGGGTCGACGTACCACCCCGGGAGCTCGTCCTCGCAGGGGACGGCGGGGCGAGCGGGCCGCAGGTCGCCGGGTGGCAGGGACAGCTCGAGGTCGTCGGGAGGGGGACCGTCGAGGACCAGAGCCGCGTTGCCCTGGGTGAAGACGCTTTCGGCGAGCTCCCGCAGGCGGCCCGGCGTCGCGCGACCGAGCCCTGGCTCGCCCATGGCCAGGACACCCGGACCCCGGGAGCCGTACCGCCAGGCAAGGGCCCGCTCACCGGGGCCGCCGCGCATGCCGGCCTCGGCTCGCAGGACCGCACGCTCGCGGTCGAGGTCGGTGAGGTCGGGGTCGGCCAGCCAGGCGGTCACGTCCCGCAGGTGTCGGGTCACCTGCTGCGTCGGGCCGTGGGTCTCGAACCCGGTGATGAGCGGCGAGACGAAGCCATTGACGTGGAGTGCCCCGCCACCCCTGCCGTGCAGGACCGAGTGCTCGAGGAGGTGCAGCCACCCGGACTGGTTGAGGGGTTCGTCGGCGCTCCCGGCCCGAAAGAGCAACCAGCAGCCGAGCGTCGGGCGCCCCGACTCCACCCAGAAGCACTGCACGCCATCCACGTGGGTCTGGTGCAGAGTCATCATCGCGGTCTCTCCCGTCATCCGCCGACGTGGTGGCAGCAACCTACCCAGCGATCCGGGCCCAGCGGGAGCACCTAGGATTCTGGCCATGCCTGAGCGCCCCACCGAGTCGGCCGCGGCTATCTCGCGGGACGAGGTCGCCCACCTGGCCGACCTCGCCCGGATCGACCTGTCCGACGCCGAGCTCGACCACCTCGCCCCGCAGCTCAACGTGATCCTGGAGTCGGTGGCCTCGATCCAGGGCGTCGCGGGTGAGGACGTGCCTCCGACGTCGCACGCGCTGCCGTTGAGCAACGTGTTCCGCGACGACGTGGTGACGCCTGGCCTGACCGCCGAGCAGGCGCTGTCGGGAGCGCCGGAGAGCGAGCAGCAGCGCTTCAGCGTGCCGCGCATCCTCGGGGATGAGCAGTGAGCGAAGCGAGAGGCCGCGTCGGCCGGGAGCGGGGAGCGGGCCGTGAGTGTGCGGCCGAACTGCGAGCGAACAGGAACAGCCGGTGAGCGAAGCGAGAGGCCGCGTCGGCCGGGAGCTGGGAGCGGGCCGTGTGTGTGCGGCCGAACTGCGAGCGAACAGGAACAGCCGGTGAGCCTGACCCGGAGGACGGCCGCCGAGCTGGCCGAGTCGCTGGCCGCCGGAGACACCACGTCGGTGGAGGTCACCCGCGCCCACCTCGACCGGATCGCCGAGATCGATGGCGACGTCCATGCCTTCCTGCACGTCGACGGGGACGGCGCGCTCGCCGCCGCCGCTGCCGCCGACGAGCGCCGCGCGGCGGGCCAGCCGGCGTCCGCGCTGGACGGCGTCCCGATCGCGGTCAAGGACGTGATGGCCACCCGGGGGCTGCCGACCACCTGCGGGTCCCGGATCCTCGAGGGCTGGGTGCCGCCGTACGACGCGACGGTGGTCGCGCGGGTGCGCGCGGCCGGCCTGCCGATCCTCGGCAAGACCAACATGGACGAGTTCGCGATGGGCTCCTCGACCGAGCACTCCGCCTACGGGCCCACCCGCAACCCGTGGGACCTCGAGCGGATCCCCGGCGGATCCGGGGGCGGGTCCTCGGCCGCGGTGGCGGCGTTCGAGGCGCCGATCGCCCTCGGCACCGACACGGGGGGATCGATCCGCCAGCCCGGCGCCGTCACCGGCACGGTCGGCATGAAGCCGACGTACGGCGGGGTGTCGCGCTACGGCCTGGTCGCGCTCGCCAACTCCCTCGACCAGGCCGGTCCCGTGACGCGGACCGTGCTCGACGCGGCGCTGCTGCACGAGGTGGTCGGCGGCCACGACCCGCTCGACTCCACCAGCATCGACCAGCCGCTGCCCGACCTCGTCGGCGCTGCCCGCAAGGGGGCTTCCGGCGACCTGACCGGCGTCCGGATCGGTGTCGTCACCGAGCTCGGTGGCGAGGGCTACCAGCACGGTGTGCTGACGCGGTTCCAGGAGTCGGTGGACCTGATGGTCGAGGCCGGCGCCGAGGTGGTGGAGGTGTCGTGCCCGCACTTCGTGCACGCGCTGGCCACTTACTACCTGGTGCTGCCGGCCGAGGCGTCGAGCAACCTCGCGAGGTTCGACGCCATGCGCTACGGCCTCCGGGTCATGCCCGAGGGCATCGAGGCCCCCAGCGCCGAGGAGGTCATGCGGGCGACCCGTGACGCCGGGTTCGGCGAGGAGGTCAAGCGCCGGATCATCCTCGGCACCTACGCGCTCTCCAGCGGCTACTACGACGCCTACTACGGGCAGGCGCAGAAGGTGCGGACCCTGGTCAGCCGCGACTTCGAGGCAGCCTTCGAGCACGCCGACGTCCTGGTGTCGCCCACGGCGCCGACCACGGCGTTCCGGCTGGGGGAGAAGCTCGACGACCCGCTGGCGATGTACCTCAACGACCTCGCGACGATCCCCGCCAACCTCTCCGGCGTGCCTGGCATCTCGGTCCCCAGCGGGCTCGCGGAGGAGGACGACCTGCCCACCGGCGTCCAGATCCTGGCCCCGGCGCTGGCCGACGACCGCGTCTACCGGGTCGGCGCCGCCCTCGAGAAGCTCTGGACCGACCGGTGGGGCGGCCCGCTGCTCGACCGCAACCACGGTCTCGACGCCGTCGAGGGCCGGACGGGAGCCACGGCATGACCGACCAGCTGCTCTCCTTCGACCAGGCCATGGAGAAGTTCGACCCTGCCCTCGGCCTCGAGGTCCACGTCGAGCTCAACACCGCCTCGAAGATGTTCTGCGGCTGCCCGACCGAGTTCGGCGCCGAGCCCAACACCCAGGTCTGCCCCACCTGTCTCGGGCTGCCCGGGGCGATGCCCGTGGTCAACCGCAGGGCCGTCGAGGCGGCGATCCGGATCGGCCTGGCGCTCAACTGCGAGATCGCGGAGTGGTGCCGGTTCGCGCGCAAGAACTACTTCTACCCGGACATGCCGAAGAACTTCCAGACCTCCCAGTACGACGAACCCATCGCCTTCGACGGCTGGACCGAGGTGGAGGTCGACACCGACGACGGCAGCGAGACGTTCCGGATCGAGATCGAGCGTGCCCACATGGAGGAGGACACCGGCAAGTCGCTCCACGTCGGCACCTCCGGTCGGATCCATGGCGCCACCCACTCGCTCGTGGACTACAACCGCGCCGGCATCCCGCTGATCGAGATCGTGACCAGGCCGGTCCTCGGCACGCGGGAGAAGGCGCCCCTGGTTGCTCGCGCGTACGTCGCCCAGCTGCGTGAGCTGCTGCTCGGCCTCGGCGTCTCCGACGTACGGATGGAGCAGGGCTCGCTGCGGTGCGACGTGAACCTCTCCCTCGCGCCGACGGGCACGGGGACGCTCGGCACCCGCACCGAGACCAAGAACGTCAACTCGCTGCGCTCGGTGGAGCGCGCCGTCCGCTACGAGGTCCAGCGGCACGCCGCCGTGCTCGACTCCGGAGCCAAGGTGCTGCAGGAGACGCGACACTGGCACGAGGACACCGGCATCACCACCAGCGGCCGCGAGAAGTCCGACGCGGAGGACTACCGCTACTTCCCCGAGCCCGACCTCGTCCCGGTGGCGCCCAGCCGTGACTGGGTCGAGGAGCTGCGCGCCGACCTGCCCGAGCCGCCGCGGGAGAAGCGGGCGCGGCTGCAGGCGGACTGGGGCTTCTCCGACCTCGAGATGCGCGACACCGTGGGCGCCGGCGCACTGGTCCTGGTCGAGCGGACCATCGATGCCGGTGCCTCGCCCCAGTCGGCGCGGAAGTGGTGGCTCGGCGAGCTGGCCCGCCGTTCGAACGAGGCGGGAGTCGAGCTCACCGACCTCTCCGTGACGCCCGCCGACGTGGCGCGGGTCCAGGCGCTGGTCGACGAGGGCAAGCTCAACGACAAGCTGGCCCGCCAGGTCCTCGACGGTCTGCTGGCCGGCGAGGGCACGGTCGACGAGATCGTCGCGGCCCGCGGGCTGGCGATCGTGTCCGACGACAGCGCGCTCGGTGCCGCGGTCGACAGCGCCATCGCCGCCAACCCCGACGTCGCCGACAAGATCCGCGGCGGCAAGGTGGCCGCCGCCGGCGCGCTGATCGGCGCGGTGATGAAGGAGATGCGCGGCCAGGCCGACGCCGGCCGGGTGCGGGAGCTGATCCTGGAGAAGCTCACCTGAGGCGTGCCGGGCTCCCGGTGTCCGGGGGCTCCCCACCCGGGCGCAACCCGTGGGCCCGGCCGGACCGCGCCGGCGTCGGCGGCGTGACCCCGGCCGGGATCTGGCGTTGAACCGGCATGCGTGCCAGAAACCTCACCACGGTCGCCGTCGCCGTGTCCGCCCTCGCGGTCCCCTTCCTCGCCGGGTCGAACGCGGCGGCCGCCCCCGCTGACGGCATCTACGACGAGTACGTCGCGCTCGGCGACTCCTGGTCTGCCGACGTGGTGATCGCCGACGCCAACGGCACGCCGGACACGACCCATGCGCCGGTCGGCTGCGGGCAGTCGCACACCAACTACCCCAAGCTGCTCGCCGCGGAGCTGGGCATCACGAACTTCCGGGACGCCACGTGCGGAGGGGCCGAGACCGACGACTTCT
The DNA here is from genome assembly GCF_035703625.1 of Nocardioides sp. Taxonomy (GTDB): domain Bacteria; phylum Actinomycetota; class Actinomycetes; order Propionibacteriales; family Nocardioidaceae; genus Nocardioides. The sequence continues at coordinate 6,506 of NZ_DASSXS010000062.1, forward strand.
ACGCCCCGCAGAGCGTCGAGCCAGGGGGTACCAACCCGGCGCAGTTCGACCGACTGACTCCCACCACCGACCTGGTCACCGTCGGCATCGGCGGCAACGACGCGGGGATCGCCGGCGCCGCGATGGACTGCTTCGGCGTGTTCCCCGACAACGAGACCGCACCTCCCGGGACCGCGCCCGAGCAGGTGCCGAACGGCGGCTGCAAGGACCGGTACGCGCCCGAGGGTGGTGAGGACCAGCTCGCCCGGCAGATCCTCGAGGCCGAGCCGAAGGTGGTGGCGGCACTCCAGGAGATCCACCGGCGGAGCCCGGACGCCCGGGTGCTGATCATCGACTACTTCGCTGCCGTCCCCGAGCACGCGTGCTACCCGACGGTGCCGATCAGCGAGGAGGACATGGTCTACCTGCACGCCACGATGCTGCGGCTCAACGCGATGGTGCAGCGGGCCGCCGTCGCCGGAGGTGCGGAGTTCGTCGACTCCTACACCCCCACGATCGGTCACGACATCTGCCAGGCGCCGAACGTGCGGTACGCCGAGGTCTTCGGTCCCTCGGTGAACGGCCCGGCCGTCGGCGTGCCCGCGCATCCCAACTCGGCAGGCGCGGCGGCCCAGTTCCGGGCGGTGCTCGCCCAGTTCCACGCCGGAGGCTGAGACCCCCACGGGGCCGTCAGGTCCCGTCGCCGCAGCGCTTCGCGCCAAAGCCCGTTGTCCCGCGGTGGGCGGCGGGAGAGAATCGTCGGCGTGCCGACCTCCAGCCAGTGGCTCGCGTTCCTGATCGCCTCACTCCTGTTCATCCAGGTGCCGGGGCCGAGCCTGCTGTTCGCGATCGGCAGGGCGCTCACCGTGGGCCGTCGTGACGCGTTGCTGTCCGTGGTCGGCAACGGCCTCGGACTGATGCTGCAGGTCTGCCTGGTGGCGCTCGGCCTGGGAGCAGTGGTGGCGGCCTCGGCAACGGCCTACACCGTGCTGAAGCTCGTCGGCGCCGCCTACGTCGTGTGGCTCGGGATCCAGGCGATCCGCACCCGTGCCGAGGCTCGCCACGCACTCGAGCAGACTCCGGCGACGATGCCCGAGCGCGGCCCGGCGGCGAGGTCGGTGCGCGTCGGGCTCATCGTCGGCGCGACGAACCCCAAGACGATCGTGTTCTTCGTGGCGTTCCTGCCGCAGTTCACCCACGACGGGGCGGGCAGCGCCGGGCTCCAGGTCGCGCTCCTGGGCCTGGCCTTCGGCCTGCTGGCGATCGCGTCGGACAGCGTGTGGACCTTTGCGGCGAGCAAGGCCCGGGACTGGTTCTCCCGGAAGCCACGCCGGCTGGACCTGCTCGGCGCCACCGGCGGCGCGATGATGGTTGGGCTCGGCGCGACCATGGTCGTCGCCGAGTAGCCGGACAGGGGTACCCGGGCTTCGGCGGTCCTCAGCCGGCGAGCCCGCCCCGGACGGCCGGCAGGTCCGGGGGTGCCCCGTGCTCCACCAGCCTGAGCACCGCGTCGAGGTCGAGATGCTCCTCGACCGCGTCGGCCAGTACGTCGATCCGGTGCTCGCGGGCATCGGCGAACGACACCCCTCCGACGTCGATGCCCTCGCGGCCGGCCAGCCCGGCGACGAGCTGCAGCCACGCCGTCCGGAACGCATCGCCCTCCAGGCACCCGTGCCACATCGTTCCGAAGACCGCCCCCGACCGGCATCCCCCCGGAAACGGCTCGCCGGCGTCGGCCCGGACCCGACCGTGGTGGATCTCGTAGCCCGAGACGGCGGCTCCGAGGTGGGTCCCCGAGGGGGTGCCGAGCACCTTGTCCTGCCCGAAGCTGGTCGTCGCCTCCAGCAGGCCGAGGCCCTCCACGCGCGCCCCGGCGGGGCCCTCCACCCCGTCGGGGTCGGCGATCTCCCGGCCGAGCATCTGGTAGCCGCCGCAGATGCCGAGCACCACCCCGCCGCGTGCCGCGTGCTCGCGCACGGCGTCGGCCAGCCCCTGCTCGCGCAGCCAGGCCAGGTCGGCGATCGTCGCCCGGCTCCCGGGCAGGACGACCACGTCGGCGGTGCCCAGCGACTGCGGGTCGGCCACGAACTGCACCTCGAGTCCCGGCTCGAGGTGCAAGGCGTCGAGGTCGGTGAAGTTGCTGATCCGCGGAAAGCGCAGCACCGCGACGCGGAGACGCGGCCCGGAGGCAGGAGCCGCCGGCGACCGGTCGTGCACCGACAGCGAGTCCTCGGAGTCCAGCCACAGGCCGGGGAGCCACGGGATCACCCCGAGGAAGGGCCTGCCCGTCAGCTTCTCGACCAGGTCGAGCGCGGGCCGGAGCAGCCGGTCGTCACCACGGAACTTGTTGACCACCAGCCCCGCGATCAGGGACTGGTCGGCTTCCTCGAGCAGCGCGAGGGTGCCGTGCATGGCCGCGAACACCCCGCCCCGGTCGATGTCACCGACCAGCAGCGCCGGCATCCGGGCGTGGCGGGCCAGACCCAGGTTCACGTAGTCGTGCGCGCGCAGGTTGACCTCGGCCGGGCTCCCGGCTCCTTCGCAGACGACGACGTCGAAGCGATCGGCCAGGTCGTCGTACGCCGCGTAGGCCGCCGCGGCGAGCGCGGCCCGGGTCCCGGCGAACTCGCTCGCGTCCAGCTGGCCGGCGGGGGAGCCCATGACGACGACGTGGCTGCGCCGGTCGCTGCCCGGCTTCAGCAGCACGGGGTTCATCGCCGCCTCGGGCTCTGCCCGCGCCGCGACCGCCTGGATCCACTGGGCTCGTCCGATCTCGGCGCCGTCGGCCGTGACCATCGAGTTGTTGGACATGTTCTGCGCCTTGAACGGCGCCACCCTCGCCCCGCGGCGGGCCAGGGCCCGGCACAGGGCGGTCGTCACCACCGTCTTGCCGGCGTCGGAGGTGGTGCCGAGCACGATCAGGCTGCCTCTCACGGAGAGACCCTATGACGGCGCACGCGGGCCGGCCGGGGTAGTGTGCTGGTGCTCCCGTCCCGTGCGGGAGTGCCACGGCGCTCAGTGAAGTCCGGTGAGATCCCGGTGCTGTCCCGCAACTGTGAAGCCGGCCCTCGGGGGTCGGACGAGCCAGGTCACCTGACCCGTGGCCCACGTAACTAGCCTCGGACGAAGGTAGTTCGTGCGGCAACCGCCCTCGTGGCGCGTGCGGCCCGACGACTCTCGTCCTCCGAGACCGGAGGATGTTGTGCACACGAAAGTTTCCCGGCGCCCTCAGCGGCGCCCGTTCCTGATCCTGCTGGTGGGTCTGCTGTCGAGCGTGGTGCTGGCCGGCTGCGGCGGCGTCGACACCGTGGACCAGGCGGCCGACTCCGCGCCGGCCGCGAGCGAGGAGTTCCCGGTCGACGTGCTGTCCGGGCCCGTCGACAAGGGCACCGAGATCACGATCTCCGACGAGCCCGCCTCGATCGTCTCCCTGAGCCCGACCGCGACCGAGATGCTGTGGGAGATCGGCGCGGGCGACCAGGTGGTCGCCGTCGACGACCAGTCCGACTACCCCGAGGACGTCCCCACCACCAAGCTGTCCGGCTACCAGCCCAACGTGGAGGCGGTTCTCGAGCACGAGCCCGACCTGGTGGTCGCCTCCGACGACACCGGCGACCTGGTGGCGAACCTCGAGAAGGCCCAGGTGCCGACGCTGCTGCTGCCGGCGGCCGAGGACCTCGACGAGACCTACTCCCAGATGGAGCGCCTCGGAGCGGCCACGGGGCACACCGACGAGGCCGAGCAGGCGGTCGCCGACATGCGTGAGGGCATCGACCAGGCCCTGGCCGACGCACCGGACGCCGAGGGCCTGACCTACCTCCACGAGCTCACCCCGGACCTCTACACCGCGTCCGGCAGCACCTTCATCGGGGAGGTGTACGGCCTCTTCGGGCTGGAGAACATCGCGGACAGGTCCAGGGTCAAGGACGACTACCCCAAGCTCTCCAAGGAGTACGTCGTCTCCGCCGACCCCGATCTGGTGTTCCTGGCCGACAGCCAGTGCTGCGAGGTGTCCGTGACCGACGTCGAGAAGCGGGCCGGATGGGGCCAGGTGGCGGCCGTCGAGGAGCAGCAGGTCCACGTCGTCGACGAGGACGTGGCCAGCAGGTGGGGCCCGCGGGTCGTCGACTTCGTGGAGCAGGTGAGCGAGATCCTGTCCGAGCGCGAGAGCGCGCTCGGTGCCTCGGACGGCTGAGGCGACCATGGCGCTCGACCTGGTCGGCGAGGAGCGCGGCACCAGCGCGGTGGCGCGGGTGCGTGCCCTGCGTCGCCTCGACGCCCGGCCACGGCTACGGCGCACCAAGATCCTGGTCGGTGCGCTGGTCTGCCTCGTGTCGGTCCTCGTCGGCTGCCTGGTCGGCCCGGCCGGGTTGAGCGTCTCCGGTGTGCTGCTGGAGCTGCTGGACGCGATCCCGGGGGTCGAGGTCGACTCCGGCATGTCGCTCACCCAGCAGGCCATCTTCTGGGAGATCCGGCTGCCGCGCGTCGTCCTGGGGGTCCTGGTCGGGGCGATGCTGGCGGTCGCCGGCACGGCGTACCAGGGGGTGTTCCGCAACCCGCTCGCCGATCCCTACCTGCTCGGCGTCTCCAGCGGAGCCGCCCTGGGGGCGACGCTGGGCATCGTGGCCGGCGGCACGATCGGCCCGGTGGGCATCCCGCTGCTGGCATTCGTCGGGGGACTGCTCGGCGTCGCGGCGACCTACGCGCTCGGCAGCAGTGTCGGGGGAGGCCGGGGCGCGGTGGTCATCGTGCTGGCGGGGGTCGCGGTCGGTGCCTTCTTCAACGCGATCCAGAACTTCGTGCAGCAGCAGTACGACGACTCGCTGCTCTCGGTCTACTCGTGGATGCTCGGCCGCCTGAGCACCGACGGCTGGTCCGACGTGGCGATCGCCCTGCCGTACGTCGTCGTCTCCTGCGCGGTGATCCTGATCCACCGGCGGGTGCTGGACGTGATGGCCGTGGGAGACGTCGAGGCGGCGAGCCTCGGGGTCGACCCGGCACGGGTCCGGCTGGTCCTGGTGCTCACCGCCACGCTCGGCACCGCCGCGGTGGTCAGCGTCAGCGGGCTGATCGGCTTCGTCGGGATCGTGGTGCCGCATGCCGTGCGCCTGCTCTTCGGGGCCGCGCACCACACGCTCCTGCCGCTGGCGCTGCTCCTCGGGGCGGCGTTCCTGGTGCTCGCCGACGTCGTCGCCCGGACCGCGCTCGCGCCGGCCGAGGTCCCGATCGGCGTGGTGACGGCCCTCCTCGGCGCGCCGTTCTTCCTCGTCGTCCTGCGCCGCACCAAGGGGGACATGTGAACCCGGGGCCCAACAGGTCGCGGCCCGGCGAGCAGCCCGCGCTGGAGTGTCGCGGGGTGTCCGTCGAGCGCGCCGGCACCAGGGTCGTCACCGATGTCGACCTCGTGGTCGACCAGGGCGACTGGGTGGCGATCGTGGGGCCCAACGGCGCCGGCAAGACCACGCTGATGCACGCGGTCGCCGGGCTGATCCCCGCGAGCGGGGAGCTGCGGGTCGCGGGCCTCGACCCGGGACGCGCCTCGCGACGCCAGGTCGCCCGGGTGGTCGCCCTCATGCCGCAGCGGCCGGTGGTGCCCGAGGGGACCACCGTCGGGGAGCTGGTGGCGCTCGGCCGGACCGCCCACCTGCGGCGCTTCGGCACCGAGACGGCCGCCGACCGGGCCGCCATCGAGCGCACCCTGGACCGGCTCGAGCTCACCGAGTTCACCGACCGGCCGGCGCTCGGGCTCTCGGGGGGCGAGCTGCAGCGGGTGGTCCTGGCCCGCGCCCTGGCGCAGGAGCCCCGGGTGCTGCTGCTCGACGAGCCCACCAGCGCGCTCGACATCGGCCACCAGCAGAGCGTGCTGGACCTCGTGGACGCCCTGCGGCTGCAGGACGAGCTCACCGTCGTGGCCGCGATGCACGACCTGACCCTGGCCGGGCAGTACGGCCGCCGGGTCGTGCTGATGGACCACGGCCGGGTCGTGGCCGACGCCAGCCCGAGCGAGGTGCTGCGTCCGCGGCGGCTCTCCGACGTCTACGGCGCCCGGGTCGAGGTCCTGCAGCGGGACACCGGACCCGCCGTGCTGCCCGTGCCGGCCGCCGCCACACCCGGTCGCCGCGACCCGGATCCGCTGCCCCGGCGCACGCTCGTGCTCGGTGGCGCCCGGTCCGGGAAGTCACGCCACGCCCAGCGACTGCTCGCCGACTGCCCGGAGGTGCTCTACGTCGCGCCCGGCCCGGTCCCGGACGACAGCGACTCGGACTGGGCGGCCCGGGTCGCCGCCCACCGGGCCGACCGGCCGGAGGGCTGGACCACCCTCGAGACCGACGACGTGGCGGGGACCATCGAGGCCGCGACGCAACCGGTGCTGGTCGACTGCCTGGCCACCTGGCTCGCCGGCGTCCTGGGCGCCGCCGGGGCCTGGGAGTCGATCGACGGCGACACGTCGTGGCACGAGACGGTCGACAAGGAGGTCGACCGGCTGCTGCGGGCCTGGCGCTGGGCAACGGTGCCGGTCGTGGCCGTGAGCAACGAGGTCGGGTCGGGCGTCGTCCCGGGGACGCGCTCCGGCGTACTGTTCCGGGATGCCCTGGGTCGGCTCAACCGTCAGGTCGCGGACCTGACCGACGACGTACGCCTGGTGGTGGCCGGGCGGGTCCATCGATTGGAGGACGAACGAGCATGACCACGACAGCGTGGATCGACGAGCCGTCGCGCGCCGGGGCGAGGGCACGTGTGGACGGGCTCGCCAAGCCGCTCGGCGCCCTGGGCCGACTGGAGGACCTCGCGGTCTGGCTCGCCGGTGTCCAGGGCACCGACGAGCCCGCTCCGCCACGGTCGGTCTCGGTGGTCGTGTTCGCCGGGGACCATGGCGTGACCGGCGGTGACCGGGCGGTCTCGGCCTATCCCCGGGACGTGACGGCGCTGATGGTGCGCGAGTTCCTCGAGGGCGGCGCCGCGGTCAACGTCCTGGCGCGGGCGCAGGGGGCACGGGTCAGGGTGCTGGACCTCGGGGTGGACGACGACCTCGCCGGCACCCCGCCGGAGGTGGGCCGCTACAAGGTGCGCCGCGGATCGGGGTGCATCGACCGGGAGGACGCCCTGTCCAGGGCCGAGACCGCGGCCGCGCTGGGCGCCGGGGCGGCGATCGCCGACGAGGAGATCGACGCCGGCTGCGACCTGCTCGTCCCCGGCGACATGGGGATCGGCAACACCACGGTGGCCGCCACCCTGGTCGGAGCCGCCCTCGAGCTCGACGCCTCGCAGGTGGTGGGGCGGGGAACCGGCATCGACGACGCCACCTGGCGCGGCAAGCACGCGATCGTCGAGGCGGCCCTGGCCCGCTCCCGGGCCCACGGCGACGACCCGGTGGCGCTGCTGCGGGTCGTCGGCAGCGCCGACACGGCCGCGATGACCGGGTTCCTGCTCCGGGCGGCCGAACGCGGCCGCCCGGTGCTGCTGGACGGCATCGTGTCCGGTGCGTGCGCCCTGCTCGCCGAGCGGATGGTCCCCGGCGCTGCCGCGTGGTGGTGTGCCGGCCACCGGTCGACCGAGCCCGCCCACGGGGTCGCGCTGGAGGCGCTCGGGCTGGTGCCCCTGCTCGACCTCGGGATGCGGCTGGGCGAGGCGACCGGCGCGCTGACGGCGCTGCCGCTGCTGCGGACGGCGGCCGGGCTGCTGGCGGAGATGTCGACGCTCGCATCGGTCACCGACGCGGCGGCCGACCCGGTCTCGTCCAGGTGACGGTCCTCGGCGACGGACTCCGGCTCGGGCTCGGAACACTGACCGTCCTGCCGGTGCCCCCGCCCCGGCGGGTGACCTCGGCCGAGGCCGCGGTCGCCATGGCGACCGCGCCGATCGTCGTGCTCCCGGTGGCGGCCGGGGCCGCCGCCGTGGCCTGGGCCTCCGGGTTGTTCTCCCTTCCGCCGCTGGTCGCGGCCACCCTCACGGTGGCAGTGCTGGGACTTGCCACCGGGGGCCTCCACCTCGACGGGCTGGCGGACACCGCCGACGGGCTGGCCACCCAGGGGACCCGTGCGCGGCGACTGGAGGTGATGCGTCGCGGGGACGTCGGCCCCTCGGGCGCGGCGGCCCTGCTGCTGGTGCTGGCGGTCCAGGTCGGCTCCCTCTCCGCCCTCGTGGCCCAGGAGAGCTCTCCGGTCACCACCGTGCTCCTGGCAGTGGTCGTGAGCCGCACCGCCCTGGCGCCGGCCTGCATGCGCGGGCTGTCCGCGGCGCGGGCCGACGGGCTGGGGAGCGCCGTGGTCGGCGCCGTCCCCCCGCTCGCAGCCGTACTCGTGGTCGGCCTGACCGCTGTCGTGGTCACGCTGGTGGCGGGGCCGGGTGGGCTGCTCGGCGTCGCGGTGGCTGCGCTCGCCGTGGTCGCCGTGCTGCTGGTGTGCCACCGGAAGCTGGGCGGCAGCACGGGAGACGTGCTGGGCGCCTGCGTCGAGATCGCGCTGGCTGCCTACCTGGTGACCCAGGTCGGCGCGCTTCCCACCCCCTGACCGCGGCTCGGGCTCAGCCCGGGTCCACGACCAGGATCTGGTCGTCCTCGGGCCCGGGCGTGGCCCGGCCGTCCCGGTTGGACGTGGACACCCACAGGTTGCCGTCGGGCGCCACCACGACGGTGCGCAGCCGGCCGTACCGGCCGACGAAGAAGTCGGTGGGCCGGGCGGCGCGGCCGTCGGCCACGTCGATGCGCCAGAGCCGCTGGCCCTGCAGCGCACCGAGCCACAGCTGCCCGTCGACGTAGGCGAGGCCGGAGGGCGAGGCCTCGGAGGTGTTCCACACGACCTGCGGGTTGACGAGGTCGGGGTCGTCACCGCGTCCCTCGAAGGTCGGCCAGCCGTAGTTGCCGCCCTTTCGGATCAGGTTCAGCTCGTCGAAGGTGGACGCTCCGAACTCGGACGCCCAGAGGTTGTCGTCGTCGTCGAACGCGAGGCCCTGCACGTTGCGGTGGCCCAGGGTCCAGACGGGGGAGGAGGGGTCGGGGTTCCCGGGAGCCGGATCGCCGTCGGTGGTGATCCGCAGGATCTTTCCTCCGAGCGAGTCGGGGTTCGGGGCGAGCTCGGGGATGCCGGTCTCGCCGGTGGAGGCGTAGAGGTGGCCGTCGGGTCCGAACTGCAGGCGCCCACCGTCGTGGATGAAGCCGTTGGGGATCCCGTCCAGGATCACCTCGGGTGTGCCCAGCCTGCCGTTGCGGTAGGTGGTGCGGACGATCCGGTTGTCCTCCGCCGTGGTGACGTAGAGGAAGATCGTGCGGTCGCGGGCGAACCCGGGGGACACCGCGACTCCCAGCAGCCCGGCCTCGCCCTGCGGTGCGGCCGACTCGATCACGCCGACCTGCCGGACGCGCCCGCCCTTGATCGCCAGCACCCGCCGGGTGTCGCGCTCGGTGACGATCGCGGTGCCGTCGGGGAGGAAGTCGATCCCCCACGGGACCGACAGGTTGCGGGCGACGGTGTCGACCACGCGGGGCGGACCGGGCGGCTGCTCGCGGCTCGGCGACGGGGAGGTGGGTCGGGTCGCCGACGGTGCGGGTGCCTCGTCGGACGGCGTCGCGGTCACCGTCGGCGGGCTCGTGTCCTCCTCGCCGTCGGAACAGGCACCCAGGACGGCGGCGGCCACCACCAGGGTCGTCGCCGCGACCAGCGAGCGCCGCCCGCCCACGTCAACCGACCCGGGCCAGGAAGGCGAGCAGCAGGTCGTGGACCACGTCGGGCTTCTCCATCTGGATGAAGTGCGTGCCCGTCAGCTCGACGTAGGTGGCCTCCGGCATCCGCGCGGCAGCCGACTTCATCTGCCGGGCCGAGGTCAGCAGGTCGTAGGTCGCCCCGACGAACTCGGCCGGGACCCGAACCCGGCTCAGCCGCACCTTCGGGTGCTCCGAGGTGCGCAGGGCCAGGTGGCAGTACCACTCGACCGGGGTCGACAGGAAGGCCCGGACCGCGATCGCGGCCAGCTCCGGGTCGGCCACGGGCAGCATGAACCCGCTGTGCGAGATCACCGAGATCAGGCGCGGGCCCACCGGCAGCCGGGTGGTGACCGGGGTGAGGGCGCGGCCGCCGTACCTGAGCATCCGGGAGAGGTTGACGGTGAGCGTGTGGCCGACCAGCGGGGGTACCCGGAGCGGGCCGAGCATCGTCGAGAAGGTGTCACCCGGGACGCCGGCCACCGCGAACAGACCCTTGACCCGCTCGGGATGGTCGACCGCGAGCTCGAACATCGTGTTGACGCCCATCGACCAGCCCATCAGGACCGCGCGGTCGACGCCGAAGTGGTCCATGACCGACAAGGCGTCCTCGACGAAGTCCTCGATCCGGACCCGCTCGGGGTCCGCGGGGCGCGCGGAGCCTCCGGTGCCGCGGTGGTTCCAGGAGATGACCCGGACGCCGCAGTCGGGCTTGAGCAGCGCCGGCCAGGACCAGGGGTTGGTGCCCAGGCCGTTGCACAGCACCACGGTCGGGCCGTCGATCCGGCCATCGGGGTCGTTGGTCCACGCCCGCAGCGGCGTTCCGTCGTCGGAGAGGACCTCGTGGAAGGAGACCTCGACGTCGGCGACCGTCTGGCGTGCTTTCGAGGCGGGCATGACCCCGATTCTGCCCGAGCCCCCGGCGAGGTCGCGGGAGGCGTGGTCGAGTGCCGGCGGCGAGTGGGTCCGCCGGCACTCAACCTTGCGCGGTCACCGGCCGGTTTGCCGGTGTCCCTGTGCGATCCCGCTTCGCCGCGAGGAACTCCTCGACCTCGACCCGCTCCGACCGCCGCTGCGTGAGCGACGTGGAGGCGAGCATGGCGTTTCGTCGGGACCGTTGCTGTGACTCGACCGCCCATCGCGCGATCGGACTCAAGTGGTGGATCAGCTGGTTCATCGCGTCTCCCCCCGCGCTGCCCTGGACAGGTACGACGCTAGAGGGCTCACCGGCAGACCGGATCAACCAGCAGTGAAATCTGTGTTAACTCGCTCCCGGGATCGGTCCAGACCGGTTCAGTCCGGTGCGGGCTCCCGGATCACGCGGCGGGAGCTCGTGGCCCCGACGCTGGCCACCACGACGCAGGCCATGGCCAGCAGCTGCAGCGGCGTCAGGAACTCCTGCAGCACCACGACGCCCGCCAACGCTGCGGCGGCCGGTTCCAGGCTCATCAGGACGCTGAACACGGCGGGGCGGATGCGCCGGAGCGCGGTGATCTCGAGGCTGTACGGGATCACGGAGCTCAGCAGGCCCACCGCGGCGCCGAGGGCCAGGATCCTCGGGTCGAGCAGTCCCGGACCGGCCGAGGCGACCGCGAACGGGGCGAGCAGGAGGGTCGCCACGACGCTGGCGACCGCCAACCCGTCCAGACCGGGCCAGCGCCGTCCGGTCTGCGCGCTGAGCAGGATGTACGCCGCCCAGGCCGCACCCGCGACGAGGGCGAACCCGACTCCCGCCAGGTCCAGGTCACCGGGCTCGAACCCGAGCAGGGCCACGCCGAGGCCCGCCAGGGCTGCCCAGACGAGGTCGAGCGCCCGGCGAGACCCGAGGATGGCCAGGGTCAGCGGGCCCACGAACTCGATCGTCACCGCCAGCCCCAGCGGGATCCGGGCGAACGCCTGGTAGATCGCCCAGTTCATGACCCCCAGGCTGAGCCCGAACCCGAGGGCGATCACCCAGTCGTCGCGCGACCGTCCCCGCAGCACCGGCCGCGCGACGAGCCCCAGCACGACCGCGCTGGTCACCAGCCGCAGCCACACCATCGCGGTGGGCGTGACCTCGTCGAAGAGGTCCTTGGCGATGCCCGCGCCGAACTGGACGGACAGGATCCCACCCAGGACCAGCCAGACCGGTGAGAGTCGGCCCGATGAATGAGCGGGAGTCACCCGGTCAATCTAGGGAGGCACCAGGTCGTGGCCGGTCACCGGCCTGTCGTGGTGAGATGGCCCAACGTCGAGAAAGGGAGACCATGAGCACGATCCTGCTGGTGGGCACGCGCAAGGGGATGTGGATCGGCACCGCCGACGACCGGCGGCACGACTGGGAGTTCACCGGGCCGCACTTCGACATGGAGGAGGTCTACTCCTGCCTCATCGACAAGCGGGGTGAGCGTCCACGCCTGCTCGCGGGCGCGTCCTCGATGTGGCTGGGCCCGCAGGTGCGTCGTTCCGACGACCTCGGCAAGACCTGGCAGGAGACGCCCAACGGCGCGGTCCGCTTCCCCGACGGCACCGACGCGAAGGTCGAGCGGATCTGGCAGCTCGTCACCGGACCCGAGGACGGCGTCGTCTACGCCGGCTCCGAGCCCGGGGCGGTCTGGAAGTCCGGCGACGGCGGTGAGACCTTCACCCTGGAGCAGGCGCTCTGGGACCACCCGCACCGTCCGGAGTGGAACGCCGGCTTCGGTGGACAGGCCTTCCACACGATCCTTCCCCACCCGAGCGACCCGCAGTCGGTGACCGCCGCCCTCTCGACCGGGGGCGTCTACCAGACCAACGACGGCGGGGCCTCGTGGCAGCCGCGCAACCAGGGCATCCGTGCCGACTTCTTGCCGGAGGGGCAGCAGTACCCCGAGTTCGGCCAGTGCGTGCACAAGGTGACCCGCCACCCGTCGCGCCCCGAGCGGCTGTTCCTCCAGAACCACGGGGGCGTCTACCGCTCCGTCAACCACGGAGAGTCCTGGGAGTCGATCGCCGACGGTCTCCCCGCCGACTTCGGCTTCTCGATCGTCGTCCACCCGCACCAGCCCGACACCGTCTACGTGTTCCCGATCAGCGGCGGCGACGGCCGCTACCCCCCGGGCGCGAAGGCCCGGGTGTGGCGCTCCCGCGACGCGGGCGAGACGTGGGAGGAGCTCGGCCAGGGACTGCCCGACTCGTTCTACGTCGCCGTGATGCGCGACGCGATGTGCGTCGACGACCACGACCCGGCCGGGGTCTACTTCGGTGCCCGCAACGGCAGCGTCTGGGCGTCGGCCGACGAGGGCGACACCTGGCGGCAGGTCGTCTGCGACCTGCCGGACGTGATGGTCGTCCGCGCGGCGTCGATCTGACGTCAGGGGTTCATCTCCCGGACAACCCGGGATCACCTGGCTCCAGTGATCTGGAGCCGTGCAGACTTCTCGGAGAGCATTGCTCAGGGCGGGCGCCGTCGGGCTCGCCACCGTCTCGACGACCACGGTGCTGGACACGCGAGCCAGTGCCGCGACGACCCCGCTGAGGACGGACCCGTTCACGCTCGGGGTCGCCAGCGGCGACCCGGCGCCGGACGGCTTCGTCATCTGGACCCGGCTGGCGCCCGACCCGGTCGCGCCCGACGGGCGGGGCGGCATGCCCGACCGCTCCCACCAGGTGAACTGGCAGGTCGCGACCGACGAGGCCTTCACCGACGTCGTCAAGGCCGGTGCCGTGGACGCCGACCCCTCCTGGGCGCACTCGGTTCACGTCGAGGTGCGGGGCCTCCGACCCGGGCGTGAGTACTTCTACCGGTTCCGCACCGGGCAGTTCCTCTCCGGAGCAGGTCGGGCCCTGACCACCCCGGCCCAAGGCACACTCCCGGCGTCTCTCACCATGGCGTTCGCGTCGTGCTCGTCCTACCAGCACGGCTGGTTCACGGCGTACCGGCGGCTGGCCGACGAGCAGCCCGACCTGGTGCTGCACCTGGGTGACTACCAGTACGAGGGCCCGGGCAACGGCACCGAGCGCAGCCACCTCGGCGGGGAGACCGTGAGCCTGGCCGACTACCGGCGTCGGTATGCGCACTACCGGACCGACCCGGACCTCCAGGCGGCACACGCCGTGGCCCCGTGGCTGGTGGTGTGGGACGACCACGAGCTGGACAACAACTACGCCGACGAGGTGGCCGACCGGCCGAGCGAGCAGGCGGGCTTCCTCCAGCGGCGAGCGGACGCCTACCGGGCCTACTACGAGAACATGCCGCTGCGTCGTACGTCGGTGCCGCGGGGGATCGATCTCCAGCTCTACCGCCGGGTGTCCTGGGGTGAGCTGGCCACGTTCCACATGCTCGACACCCGCCAGTACCGCGACGACCAGGCCTGCGGCGACGGCTTCAAGAACTGCCCTGATGCCTACGCGCCCGGTCGCAGCCTGCCCGGCTGGGAACAGGAGAAGTGGCTCGTAGACGGGTTCGCCAGCTCGACCGCACGGTGGGACCTCCTCGGCCAGCAGGTCTTCTTCGGGCGTCGCGACGCCAACCCCGACCCGGCGGTGACGCAGGTGTCCATGGACGCCTGGGACGGGTACGACGCCTCCCGGCAACGCGTCATCGACGGCATGGTCGGCTCCGGGGTGCGAAACCCGATCGTGCTCACCGGCGACGTGCACGCCCACTGGGCCTCGGAGGTCTTCCGCGACCAGGACGACCCCGACTCCGGGATCGTCGCGTCGGAGTTCATCACCACATCGATCACGACGGGTGGGGACGGCGACGACGTGCCGGACGGGGTGCACCCGTGGGCGGCGTACAACCCGAATCTCAAGTTCTACAACCGCCTGCGCGGCTATGTCTCGACCAGGATCACGCCCGAGGCGATGACGGCCGACTACCGGTGCGTTCCGTACGTCACCCAGCCGGGGGCGCCGGTGTTCACGCGCGCCCAGTTCGTCGTCGAGGACGGGGTGAGGGGGATGAACCAGACGCAGGACAACCCGTCCGCTTCGGTGCGCCGGATCGGGCCGTCGGCACAGACAGCGCCCGATCCTGCCCAGATGGTTCGCAACACGTTGCGGGATGAGACCGGCAACTCGACCGGCCGGTGATCCTACCGCTGTGGCGCCGGTGCGATGATGACCGGCAAGCGCTACGGTCGCGCCCATGAGCACCTTCGAAGTCTCCCGCTCCACCAACATCGCCGCCGACCCGGCCAGCGTTCACGGCCGGATCAACGACTTCCGCGAATGGACCGCCTGGTCGCCGTGGGAGGACGTCGACCCGAACCTGCAGCGGATCTACACCGGCCCCGACCAGGGGGTCGGCGCACACTACGCCTGGCAGGGCAACCGCAAGGCCGGCCGGGGCTCGATGGAGATCGTGTCGTCGACCCCGGAGCAGATCGGGGTCACGCTGTCGTTCCTCAAGCCGTGGAAGGCGACCAACGACGTCACCTTCACGCTGCGGCCGACCGGCGGCGGGACCGAGGTCACCTGGACGATGACCGGCGTCAACAGGGGGATGGCCGGCGTGGTGACCAAGGTGTTCAGCATGGACAAGCTCGTCGGCAAGGACTTCGAGAAGGGCCTCGCCCGGCTCAAGGCGGTCTCCGAGGCCCGGTAGCGGGGGAGCGCGGACTCTTCGCCTCCCGACACGCCCGGATTCCCTCCGGGCGGCGTTCGAGGGTGACGTGTGCCGGTACTGCTCGTTGAGCCCCCGGAAACCGTCATCACCGAGGAGTGTCCGTGCAGGTCGGCAGAGTCATCTCCCTGCTGCTCAGCGGAGCAGCCGCCGCAGCCCTCGCGCTGGCCGGCATCGCGGCCGTGCCGACCGCGCAGCCAGCCGTCGCCGCCGCGTCCGACCAGGTCTACGAGGTGCACTACGTGCCGACGGTCGGCGACGCCGTCATCCGCGTCGAGGTCTGGCGGGACGCGTCGTACGACGCGCGCAGGCAGCCGGTGATCCTGACCTACTCGCCGTACAACTCGCTCAGCGAGCCCGAGACCGCGCGGGACTCGGTGGGCGAGACGTTCGTGCCCAAGGGCTACGCCCGAGCGGTCGCCGACGTGCTCGGCACGCGCGGCTCCACCGGGTGCTGGGACTACGGCGGCCCCCGGGAGCAGCAGTCCGGAGTCGACGTCGTGAAGTGGCTGGCCGACCGCAGGTGGTCCAACGGCAAGGTGGCGATGATCGGCGGGTCGTACAACGGCACGACCGCGTCGATGGTGGCCGCGCGGGGCGCGGACGTGCCCGAGCTGAGGGCGATCGTGCCGATCGCCGGGATCAGCCGGTGGTACGGCTACGCGTACGGCAACGGGGTCCGCTACTTCCTGAACTCGAAGGTCCCCTCCGACGAGGGCTTCGACACCCCGCTCGGGTTCGACTTCGGCTTCGCCAAGACCGTGGCTGCCGACCCGATGGGACAGACCTTCGCCGACACGATCCGCGACAAGGCCGCCGAGTGCGGTGCGATCGAGCACACCGAGGAGGGGTACGCCCGGAACCCCGACTACGACCGGTTCTGGCTCAGGCGCGACTACCGCAAGGACGCCCGTGACTTCCGCGCGGCGGTGCTGCTGGCGCACGGGTGGCAGGACTACAACGTCAAGCAGGAGGAGGGCCTCGAGCTCTTCCGGAGGATCCCGGTCGACCGGCCCGCGACCCGCGCCGTCGAGGGGGTGCCGTTCAAGATCATGCACCTGACCCAGGGCTCCCACTCCGGGGCCACCAACGGTCCCCGCTGGAACGACCTCCTCGAACGCTTCCTCGCCCGCACGCTCAAGGGGCGCAGGACCGGGATCGCCCAGGCGGGACCGGTGATCACCCAGGGCCGCACCAGCGCAGGCGCGGGCGAGTTCACGACCGCGGCCGACTACCCGCTGCCGCGCACCCGCAGCACGCGGCTGTGGCTGCGGCACGGCGGCCGGCTGACGGCCCGCCAGGACCGCACCGGGCGCATCGCGTCCTACCGGGAGACCGGTACGTCGGCCGAGGAGGCGCCGCTGGTCAGCGGGCTCGGCTATCGGTCAGCGCCCCTCGCACGGGCCACCCGCCTGGTCGGTTCGGCGGTGTTCCGGGCCAAGGTCCGGGTGTCGAGCGAGACGATGCACCTGACGCCGGTCCTGGTCGACATCGCCCCGGACGGCACCACGCGCACGATCGAGCGCGGCTTCCTGCACCTCGACTACCGCAACGGCCTTCAAGCCGACCAGCCGGCCACGGGCCGCTGGCTCAGCGCCGCCGTGCGCCTGCTGCCGCAGGACTACACCGTCGCCGCGGGCCACCGGATCGGCCTGCGGGTGCAGAGCTCCAACACGATCTGGGCCGTCCCCGGCAACCCCGGCACGGTCGACATCGCCCAGGGGTCGCTGAGGAACGTCGCGCGCGGCTCCTCGCTGACGATCCCCACGATCCGCAGCCCGGCCCGCTTCCGCTGATCGGGGGATCACCGGGCCGCGTCGAGGATCGCCTCGACCGTGGCGACGGTGACCGGCTCGTCGAGGAACTCGCCGACCCACGCCGCGTTGGCGGCCCGGTCCTCGTCGGTGGTGGCGGCCAACCATCGTTCGCAGCCCGTGCGGGCGATGTGGCCGGACTGGGCGATCAGCATGGTGAGGTCGCCCGTCCTCCGCAGGCGCGCCGGCCCGCCCGCGTCGACGTACGACGCGAAGAGCTCGCGCATCCGGCCGCCGTCGCCCTGCCCGAACTCGAAGAGCACCACCCCGAGCTCGCCCGCGGGGTCCGCCGGGCCCGCGTTCTCCCAGTCCAGCACCACGAGCCCGTCGTCGGGAGTGCGCAGCAGGTTGTCCGCCCACAGGTCGCGATGGCAGACCTGCACGGGAGCCGTGTCGACCAGCAGCCCCTCGGCGGCCAGCACGTCGGGCAGCAGGGAGGCGAGCCGGTCGGCGAACGGTGCGCGGGCCGCACCGAGCCGGGCCACGAGGTCGCGCCAGTCCGGCTCGCCGACGGGGGCGACGTACCAGGGGTCGACCGGCCCCTCCGCCGGCACCTGCACGCGGTGGATGCCCGCGACCAGGCCGCCGACCGTGGCCGGGTCGAGCGCGCGGTCCGGAGCGAGGACGTCCACCCACGCGTACACCCGTACCGGTCCCGACCCGAGCCGCGCGAGAGCCTCGCCCTCCGGCGTCCGGACCACGGCCGGCATCGGGACACCCTGGCTGCGCACCCGGTCCTGGTACGCCGCGTCGGCGGCGACCTCGTCCGGATCCACAGGGAAGCGGGCGTCCTTGACCGCGTAGTGCCCGTGCCCGGTCGACAGGCGCCAGACGTCTCCGAGGCGGCCGGCCGCGACCGGGCCTGTCATCGTGGCGCCGTCGCCGAGGTCGAAGCGCCCGGCCACCTCGGCGGCCTGGTCCGGATGCAGCACGCCTCCCAACCTAGGGCCCGCGTGCGTCGGCGTGCCGAGATGCTGCAGACGAGCCGGGTCCGTCCGGGTGGCACGCGTGGATCCCGGTGCTCGGCCACGCGTCTGCAGCACATCGGCACCCGCCACGTCCCGGAACGGCGGGCCGCGGCGGAGGGTCGCCCGACTACGCTCCCGAAGCATGAGTGAGCACCCGGACCTCAAGCCCCGCTCCCGCGACGTCACCGACGGCCTCGAGCGGGCGGCCGCCCGCGGCATGCTGCGCGCGGTCGGCATGGGCGACGACGACTGGGAGAAGCCCCAGATCGGGGTGGCGAGCTCGTGGAACGAGATCACGCCGTGCAACCTCTCGCTGGACCGGCTGGCCAAGGCGGTCAAGAACGGCGTCCATGCCGGCGGCGGCTACCCGCTGGAGTTCGGCACCATCTCGGTCTCCGACGGGATCTCGATGGGGCACGAGGGCATGCACTTCTCGCTGGTGTCCCGTGAGGTGATCGCCGACTCCGTCGAGACGGTGATGATGGCCGAACGGCTCGACGGATCGGTGCTCCTCGCCGGCTGCGACAAGTCTCTGCCCGGCATGCTCATGGCCGCGGCCCGGCTCGACCTCGCCAGCGTGTTCCTCTACGCCGGCACCATCATGCCCGGGCAGGTGGACGGCAAGGACGTCACGATCATCGACGCCTTCGAGGCGGTCGGCGCCTGCCTGGCGGGGAAGATCACCCGCGAGAAGGTCGACGAGATCGAGCGCGCGATCTGTCCCGGCGAGGGCGCCTGCGGTGGGGCGTACACCGCCAACACGATGGCCAGCGTCGCCGAGGCGCTCGGCATGAGCCTGCCGGGCAGCTCGTCGCCGCCGGCGGTCGACCGGCGCCGCGACGGGTTCGCCCACAAGTCAGGCGAGGCCGTCGTCCAGATGCTGCGCCAGGGCATCACCGCGCGGCAGATCATGACCCGGCCCGCCTTCGAGAACGCGATCGCGATGGCGATGGCCCTCGGCGGCTCGACCAACGCGGTCCTCCACCTTCTCGCGATCGCCCGCGAGGCCGAGGTCGACCTGACCCTCGACGACTTCACCCGGATCGGCAGGAACGTCCCGCACCTCGCGGACATGAAGCCGTTCGGTCGCTTCGTCTGGACCGACTTCGACCGCGTCGGCGGCATCCCGGTCCTGCTGCGGGCGCTGCTGGACGCCGGTCACCTGGACGGCGACGTGCTCACCTGCACCGGGAAGACGATGGCGGAGAACCTCGCCGAGCTCGACCCCAAGCCGCTCGACGGCGAGATCCTGCGCCAGCTCGACCGGCCGATCCACGCCACCGGCGGCCTCACCATCCTCAAGGGCTCGCTGGCCCCGGACGGCGCCGTGGTCAAGAGCGCCGGCTTCGACGAGACGACGTTCACCGGCACGGCGCGGGTCTTCGACGGCGAACGGGCCGCCCTCGACGCCCTCGCCGCCGGCACCATCACGGCGGGTGACGTCGTGGTGATCCGCTACGAGGGCCCCAAGGGCGGCCCGGGGATGCGGGAGATGCTGGCGATCACGGGCGCGATCAAGGGCGCCGGGCTCGGCAAGGACGTCCTGCTGGTCACCGACGGGCGGTTCAGCGGGGGCACCACCGGCCTGTGTGTCGGCCACATCGCCCCCGAGGCCGCCGACGGAGGGCCGATCGCGTTCCTGCGCGACGGCGACCCGATCACCCTCGACGTCGCCAACGCCACCCTGGACGCCCGGATCGACGACCTCGAGACCCGGCGTACCGGATGGGCGCCCAACCCGCCGAAGTACACCCGCGGGGTGCTCGGCAAGTACGCCAAGGTCGTGCAGAGCGCCGCCCACGGGGCGGTCTGCGGCTGACGCTGCGATAGACAGGGCACGTGAACGACAGCCTGGAGCTCGACCGCACCGACCCGCTGGCCCACCTCCGTTCGCGCTTCCTCGGGACCTCGGAGCCGTTGGTCTACTTCGACGGCAACTCCCTGGGCCGACCGCTCGAGGTCACGCCTGAGCGCCTGGCGGCGTTCGTCCGGCACGACTGGGGCGAGCGACTCATCCGCGGCTGGGACGAGGGCTGGTTCGACCTCCCGCTCACGCTCGGCGACCGGCTCGGCCGGGTCGCCCTCGGCGCGGCGCCGGGCCAGACCGCCTTCGGCGACTCGACGACGGTCCTGCTCTACAAGGTGGTCCGGGCCGCCGTCGCGGCGCGCCCGGGGCGAGACGAGATCGTGATCGACCGCGACAACTTCCCCACCGACCGCTACGTCGCCCAGGGGATCGCCGCCGAGCTCGGGCTGACGCTGCGGTGGATCGACGTCGACACCTCCGCCGGCCTCACCGCCGACGAGCTCGCCGCCGCGGTCGGACCGAGGACGGCGCTGGTGATGGCCAGCCACGTCGCCTACCGGTCCGCCTGGCTCGCCGACGCACCGACCCTGACGCAGATCGCCCACGACGCCGGTGCGCTGGTCATGTGGGACCTCAGCCACTCGGTCGGCGTCGTACCCGTCCAGCTGGACAGGTGGGACGTCGACCTCGCCGTCGGCTGCAGCTACAAGTACCTCAACGGCGGGCCCGGCTCGCCCGCCTTCCTCTACGTCGCGCAACGCCACCTCGACGAGCTCACCCAGCCGATCCAGGGCTGGATGGGGGCCACCGACCCCTTCCTGATGGGCCCGACCTACACCCCGACCGACGGGATCCGCCGCTTCCACTCCGGGACCCCGCCGATCGTCGGGATGCTGGCCGTGGAGGACATGGTCGAGCTGATCGAGGAGGCCGGCATCGAGGCCGTGCGCGAGAAGTCGGTGGCCCTGACGTCGTACGCCGTCGAGCTCGCGGACGACCTGCTGGCGCCGCTCGGCGTCGACGTGGCCTCGCCGCGGGACCCGGCCCGACGCGGCGGCCACGTCACCCTCAGGCACCCACGGATGCAGGCAGTCACCGAGGCGCTGTGGAAGCGGGACGTGATCCCCGACTACCGCGACCCGCACGGCCTGCGGATCGGGCTGTCGCCGTTGTCGACCTCCTTCGAGGAGGTGGAGCGCGGCATGCACGCCGTCCTCGGGGAGCTGGAGCGGTCGGGGTGACCCGTACCAACGAGCACGGGCAGCCGGTCGGCGAGCCGGTTCCCGGCTGGGAGCCACGGCCCCCGCCCGGCCGGGTGACCCTCCACGGCCGCTACGTCCGGCTCGAGCCGGTCGCGGGCACCCACGCGGCCGATCTCTTCGACGCACTCGGCCACGAGGAAGACGACCGGCTGTGGACCTACCGCCACGACGACCGGCCCGCAGACGTCCACCACCTCGCGCGGATGATCGCGGGCTGGGCGGACCGGGCGGACACGGTCACGTTCGCCCTGGTGCCTGAGGAGACCGGCCGAGCGTCGGGTGTCGCCACGTTGTGCCGGGTCGATGCCGACCACGGGTCCATCGAGGTCGGCGCCGTGCTCCTCGCCCGCTCGCTCCAGCGGACCCGGGCGGCCACCGAGGCGCTCAGCCTCCTCGCCCGGCATGTCTTCGAGGACCTCGGCTACCGACGCCTCGAGTGGAAGCTCGACGCCTACAACGAGCCCTCGGCCCGGGCCGCCCGAAGGCTCGGGTTCTCCTACGAGGGGCGGTTCCGCAACGCGATGGTCTACAAGGGCCGCAACCGTGACACCGCCTGGTTCGCCATGACGGACGCCGACTGGCCGGCCGTCCGGTCCGCTCACGAGCGCTGGCTGGATCCGGGCAACTTCGACGAGGGCGGACGGCAACGCACTGCACTGTCGGACCTGACCCGTGGGCTGGCAGGGTGGGGGCCATGCAACAACGGATGAGCCTGGTGACCCTCGCCGTCGCCGATCTCGAGGCCACTCGACGCTTCTACGTCGACGGGCTCGGGTGGGAGGCGATGATCCACGTGCCCGGCGACGTGCTGATGATCAAGGTCGCCGACAAGGTGATCCTCAGCCTGTGGGACCGCGACCACTTCGAGGCCGAGGTCGGCGCCATCGCCACCGGCCAGGGGGTCGCGCCGCTCACCCTCGCCCACAACGTCGCCTCGCGCGAGGAGGTCGACGCGGTGCTGGCGACGGCACGCCAGGTGGGCGCCGACCCTGTGCAGGACGGAGTCGACCGGGCGTGGGGCGGCTACACCGGCTACTTCGGCGATCCCGACGGCTACCGCTGGGAGGTGGCCTGGGCGCCGGGCGACGTCGGCGCCGCCGTGCTGCCCTGAGGGCCGTACCCTTCGGGCACCTGCCGTCGTTGGAACCGCGTGCTCCCCATTCGCGCCGTCCTGCTCGCCCTGCTCCTGCCCCTGCTGGCGCCGATCGTCGGGGCTCCGCCCGCGGCCGCCGCCACCCGGGAGGACGCCGACCACTTCGAGGCCTACTTCCCCGCGGGTGACGGCATCAACACGCTGCACGCCGACGTGCTGCGGCCCAAGGGGATCTCCCCGGACAAGCGCACGCCGGTCATCCTCACGGTCAGCCCCTACACCAACCACTCGGGCGAGCCGCTGGAGAACGGGTTCGCCAACGAGGGCCCGAGCGACCGGTTCTACGACTTCCTCGACCTCAGCCGGATCCTCGAGCGCGGCTACACCTACGTGATGGTCGACCTGCCCGGCTTCGGCGGCTCCTCGGGCTGCAACGACTGGGGCGGCAACCGCGAGCAGGACGCGGTCGAGGCCGCGGTGAAGTGGGCCGCCTCGCGGCCCTGGTCGACCGGAAAGGTCGGCATGCTCGGCAAGTCGTACGACGCGTGGACCGGGCTGATGGGCGTCGCGCAGCGGCCGCCCGGGCTCGAGGCCGTGGTGGCGATGGAACCGGTGTACTCCGGCTACAACTACCTCTACAACCGGGGCGTCCGCTTCACGAACTCCGTCCTCACGCCCGCCCTCTTCCAGGCGATCGACGCGACCCCCGGATCGGTCAACGACTCGCCGCAGTACCACGTGAACGGGGCGCCCCAGGCCTGGTGCTACGGGCTCAACCAGTCCCTCCAGCAGATCGACTCACCGCACGACCCGTTCTGGCTGGAGCGCAACCTGCTGCCGCCGTCCCGAGGTTCCCGGGTGCCGTTGTTCCTGACCCAGGGCTTCCTGGAGACCAACACCAAGCAGGACGCGGCCTTCAGCTACTTCAACCGCCTGGGGTCCCGGGCCAACCGCGCCTGGTACGGCCAGTTCGACCACGTCCGGGGCTGGGAGAAGACCGCCGACGGCGAGCGCAGCCAGACCGGCAGGTCCCCGCAGCGGTTCATCGAGCAGGTCCTCGACTTCTTCGCGCAGCACCTGAAGGGCCGCGGCACCGTACGCCCCGGCATCGAGGTGCAGGACAACCTCGGCCGGTACCGGCGCGAGGCAGCCTGGCCGCCGGCCGACGCGACCACGCTGTGGAGCCGGCTCAACCGCGGCACCTACGCCGATGACGGCACCAACCAGGCCACCGGCGGCCCCGACGACACCGGTCACGGCGTGTGGTCGGTGTCGCAACCGCTGCGCCACCGCGCCTGGCTGGCCGGAGAGCCACAGCTGCGGGTGCGGGTCGAGACCACCGCGCCACGCACCAACCTGGTCGGCCTGGTCTACGACATCGCGCCCAGTGGCAAGGCCCGGCTGGTCAGCCGCGGAGCCAACCTGTTCCGGGGAGTGGGGGAGCAGTTCGCCACGTTCCGCCTCTACGGGCAGGACTGGGTGCTGCGCCGCGGCCACCGCATCGGTGTCCTGCTCTCGGGCGCCGACAGCTCCTGGTGGGTGCACGCCCCGACGATGGACACGGTGCGGGTGGAGTCGGCCGGGATCGGCCTTCCGTTCCTCCGCCGGGACCGCGTCGCCTTCCTGCCCGGAGGCTCCACTCCGCGGCTCGAGGAGCACCTGCGCCAGACCGCACCGGTGAGCCGGGCGACGATCCGGGGGGCGGACCGCACGTTCAGCCTGCCGGGCCGGTTGCGCTGACGCCTCCCGGCCCTGTCCTCCCGCACCCGGTCGCGGTAGGAAGGGTCAAGGAGGTGTCCCATGACCGACGACAGCACCCTCACCGCCGACCAGTTCGCCGAGGCGGGTCTCCCGGACTGGACCTGGCGCGACGACGCGATCCACGCCCACCTCGAGACGGGCGACTTCGCCACCGGGCTACGCCTGGTCAACCGGATCGGTGAGGCAGCGGAGGCGATGAACCACCATCCCGACCTCGATCTGCGCTATCCCCACCTCGACGTCAGGCTGTCCAGCCACGACGCGGGCGGGGTGACCGACCGGGACGTGAGGCTGGCCCGGACCATCAGCGAGTACGCAGCCGACGAGGGCGTGGGGTCGGGCTGACGCCAGATGCTGGGACGCCCGTACCACCATGTGGGACGGGGTGACAGACTTGCCGGGCGCTCGGAGTGAGCACCCATCGTGACGGAGGAGGCAGGCGATGACCCACAGCACGGGTACCCCGGGGAGCGGGCCTGTCGTGACCGGGGCCCAGAGCCTGATCGCGTCGCTCGAGGCGGCCGGCGCCGAGAACGTCTTCGGCATCCCCGGTGGCGCCATCCTCCCGGCCTACGACCCCCTCATGGACAGCCGGATCCGGCACATCCTGGTCCGCCACGAGCAGGGGGCGGGCCACGCCGCGCAGGGGTACGCCGCCGCGACCGGCAAGGTGGGCGTGTGCATGGCCACCTCGGGTCCCGGCGCCACCAACCTGGTCACCCCGCTCGCCGACGCCCACATGGACTCGGTGCCGATGGTGGCCGTGACCGGCCAGGTCGGCGCGACCGCGATCGGCACGGACGCCTTCCAGGAGGCGGACATCCGCGGCATCACCATGCCGATCACCAAGCACAACTTCCTGGTCACCGACCCCGCCGAGATCCCGCGCACGATCGCCGAGGCCTTCTACATCGCCTCGACCGGCCGGCCCGGTCCGGTCCTCGTGGACGTCGCGAAGTCGGCGCTGCAGGCGCAGACGACGTACGCCTGGCCCACCGAGCTGCACCTGCCCGGGTACCGGCCGGTGACCCGGCCCCACTCGAAGCAGATCCGTGAGGCCGCGCGGCTGATCCTGGAGTCCCGCCGGCCGGTGCTCTACGTCGGCGGCGGCACCATCCGGGCCGCCGCCCACCGCGAGCTCAAGGTCCTCGCCGAGCTCACCGGGATCCCGGTCGTCACCACCCTGATGGCCCGTGGTGCCTTCCCCGACTCCCACCCCCAGCACCTCGGCATGCCGGGCATGCACGGCACCGTCGCCGCGGTCGCGGGGCTCCAGCGCAGCGACCTGATCATCAGCCTCGGGGCGCGCTTCGACGACCGGGTCACCGGCAACCTCGACTCGTTCGCGCCCGGCGCGAAGGTGATCCACGCCGACATCGACCCGGCGGAGATCGGCAAGAACCGCGCGGCCGACATCCCGATCGTCGGCGACTGCCGCGAGGTGATCAGCGACCTGGTCGTCGCACTCAAGGCCGAGGCGGACGCCGGCACCACCGGTGACTACGAGGCCTGGGTCGCCTTCCTGGCCGGCGTCAAGAAGAAGTACCCCCTGGGCTACGACACCCCCGCCGACGGCGGCCTTGCCCCGCAGCTGGTGTGCGAGCGGCTCGGCGCCCTCGCCGGACCCGACGCGGTCTACTGCGCCGGCGTCGGCCAGCACCAGATGTGGGCCGCCCACTTCGTGGGCTACGAGCGGCCCAACACCTGGATCAACTCCGGCGGGCTCGGCACCATGGGCTTCGCCGTACCGGCCGCGATGGGCGCCAAGGTCGGGGTTCCCGGCTCTCCGGTCTGGGCGATCGACGGCGACGGGTGCTTCCAGATGACCAACCAGGAGCTGGCCACCTGCGCGATCAACGACATCCCGATCAAGGTCGCGGTGATCAACAACGAGTCGCTCGGCATGGTCCGCCAGTGGCAGACGCTCTTCTACAACGAGCGCTACTCCAACACCGACCTGCACAGCAAGCGGATCCCCGACTTCGTCAAGCTGGCCGAGGCCTACGGGTGCGTCGGGTTGTCCTGCGACAGCCCCGACGACCTCGACGCCACCATCGCGAAGGCGATGGAGATCAACGACGTCCCGGTCGTCGTCGACTTCCGGGTGCACCGCGACGCGATGGTCTGGCCGATGGTGGCCGCCGGCACCAGCAACGACGACATCAAGTACGCCCGCGACCTCGCGCCCGACTTCGAGGAGGACGAGCTCTAGATGTCGACGCACACCTTGTCGGTCCTGGTCGAGAACAAGCCCGGCGTGCTGGCCCGGATCGCGGGCCTGTTCAGCCGCCGGGGCTTCAACATC
>NZ_DASSXS010000150.1:0-3786 GCF_035703625.1 Nocardioides sp.
GCGATTCGAGCTCGTCCTCGAGGGCGAGGTCTCCGAGGAGGTGCTCGCCGAGGTCCGGAAGATGGCGGAGACGCTGCTGTCCAACCCGGTGATCGAGGACTTCGAGGTGCACGTGGAGGACCACTTCGTCGCCGAGATCGCCGCAGAGGAAGGCCGCCCGTGAGACACGCCCCACGCAGCTGCCGGCTGCGCTCCCACCTCCGCGGGGACCCCGCATGAGGGTCGGCGTCGTCACCTTCCCCGGCTCCCTGGACGATGTCGACGCCCGCCGTGCCGTCGGTCTCGGCGGCCACGAGGCGGTCGCGCTCTGGCACGGCGACCACGACCTCGGTGGCGTGGACGCCGTCGTCCTGCCCGGCGGCTTCTCGTACGGCGACTACCTGCGCTGCGGGGCCATCTCGCGGTTCGCTCCGGTGATGACGGAGGTGGTGGAGGCGGCCCGGAAGGGGATGCCGGTGCTCGGGATCTGCAACGGCTTCCAGATCCTCTGCGAGTCCCACCTGCTGCCGGGCGCCCTGATCCGCAACGACCACCGCAAGTTCGTGTGCCGCGACCAGCGCCTGCGGATCGAGAACAACCGCACGCTGTGGACGTCGGCCTACGACGAGGCCGCCGAGGTCACGATCGTGCTCAAGAACGGCGAGGGCGGCTTCGTCGCCGATTCCGCCACCCTCGACCGGCTCGAGGGGGAGGGCCAGGTGGTGGCCCGCTACCTCGACGGCAACCCGAACGGCTCGGCGCGCGACATCGCCGGCATCACCAACGAGCGCGGCAACGTGGTCGGCCTGATGCCGCACCCCGAGCACGCCGTCGAGGAGCTGACGGGCTCGGGCACCGACGGCCTCGGGTTCTTCACGTCGCTGGCGGCGTCCGCACTCCCCGGGTGACGCCGGAGCGTGCACCCGCTGGCGATAAGTCCGGGTGCCCGGGTAAGGAATAGGGCAGCTGCCCGATGTGCGGGCCTACCTCAGAGGGCGAGTCTCGACCCACGTCACTACCCAGGAGTCGAGATGTACGAGAGCACCAACACCTTCCTGCAGTCCGAGCTCACCTACCGCGCCGACCGGCTGGCCTCCGCCGCCGCGGGGCGCCGGCGTCGCCGGGTCCCGCGGGTACGGCGTCGGGCCGCTTCGGCCGACCACTCCGCGTGAGGGTCAGCGCTTGCCCTTCCCGAGGGCGGTCCACGTCGAGGCCGCGGCGATCCCGTTGACCTTCAGGCCCACCCGTCGCTGGTAGGTGCGCACCGCGGCGGCAGTGGCCTTGCCGAACACGCCGTGGACCCGGAGTCGTGCGTCGTCGTGCGCCGCGTTCAGGGCGCGCTGCAGCCGGCGCACCTCGGTTCCGGCAGACCCCCACTTCAAGACCTGGCGGCGGCCGTCCACGAGCAGCGACACCCAGTTCGGACGCGACCAGGTGTCTCTGGCCGCGAAACCGTGGTCCGCCTGCCAGGTCCGGAGGGCGATGCGCAGCTTCTCGTTGTAGGTGCCGTTCACGCGGCCGCCGTACACGCCCTGCTCCTGGAGGAGGCACTTCAGCGCCGCGACCATCTCGGCATCGGTGGTGCCGGGGGCGACGCCGCGGTAGGTCGGGAAGGAGACCTTGGTGCCGTTGCAGTGGTCCTCGGGCGCTGCCCACGACCCCCTGCCGACGTTCAGGAAGTTGCGGTCGATGTTGATCCTGACGCCGCCCCAGGTCTCGTCGTGCCCACCCTGGTACTGCTTCACCCGACCACCCGGTCGCCAGCCGTCGTTGCGGATGTACGACGAGCTGGTGTTGGCCACCCCGTCCCACCGGGCCAGCCAGATCATGTCGGGCAGGTGGAACGCGTCCGGCCGGTTCACGCGGGCGTTGTCGAGGACCTGGATGCCCGAGCCCACGCTGGAGTAGACGCCCGAGACGTAGTCGAGCTCGTGCAGCTTGAACGTCCAGCCACTGAGGAATCCCAGTGCCGACTCGCGACAGCGGGTGTTGGTGGAGTCGAAGCCCTCGAGGTCGTACCAGAGCGTGCTGCGCGGCGCGATGCCCAGCGCCTGCGCGGCGGCGACCGCCTCCACCGCCTCCTGGCGCCCCTGGGTCCGGGCCCGGCGGTACGTGCCGTCGGCGCCCGGCCGGCTGTTGATGGTCTCGTCGCTGCCGTACCGCGGGAACCGGGTGCTGCACGACGCCTGCGGTCCGAGTGTGATCGGCAGGAGGCGCCACCCCTTGCGGAGCTGGGTGTTGACCCACCTCCTGGTCAGGTTGGGTTGCGAGCGGCAGGCCCGGGACTCCCCGGAGATGTAGATGCCGACCGCGAGGAACGGCGAGTTCTTCAGCCACGCGTTCATGGCGCCCTGGGTCGGGGCCAGGCACTGGTCGAACCCGTAGCCCCTGAAGTCCCCCGGCGTGACGATGGAGCTGGCCTGGGCGGGGGTCACGGCAAGGGTCGCGGCGAGACCGGTCACGAGGGCGACGACGGCGGACCTGGCCGTGCGGGCGACCGAGCGAGTCATGGCGGGCTCCTGGGGACGTGAGCTCGAGCGGGCGCCGAGCGACGTCACCATAACCTCACAATTCACAGGCGTAACACGGTTCGTGATAACTACAGATCTGTGATTCCGCACCGGCGGGCGGGGCACGCGAGGCCCGGGTGGCGCCGGTAGATTGACGCCGTGCTCGACACCGTCGCCGTCGCCGCCGGAGATCCGGACCGGGAACAGCCCTTCGCCGAGCTGGGCCTCAAACCGGACGAGTACGCCCGGATCCGCGAGATCCTCCGCCGGCGCCCGACGGCGAGCGAGCTGGCGATGTACTCCGTCATGTGGAGCGAGCACTGCTCCTACAAGTCATCGAAGGTCCACCTCAAGCAGTTCTCCGAGCTCCCGCAGGAGACCCCGGTCGGCAAGATGCTGGCGGGGATCGGTGAGAACGCCGGTGTGATCGACATCGGCCAGGGCTACGCGGTCACCTTCAAGGTCGAGAGCCACAACCATCCCTCGTACGTCGAGCCGTACCAGGGTGCCGCCACCGGCATCGGCGGCATCGTCCGCGACATCCTGGCCATGGGTGCCCGGCCGGTGGCGGTGATGGACCCGCTGCGCTTCGGCCCGCTCGACGCCGACGACACCCACCGGGTGCTGCCCGGGATCGTCGCCGGTGTCGGCGGCTACGGCAACTGCCTGGGTCTGCCGAACGTCGGCGGCGAGGCCGTGTTCGACCCCACCTACGTCGGCAACCCGCTGGTCAACGCGCTGTGCGTGGGCGTGCTCCGGCACGAGGACCTCCACCTCGCCAAGGCATCCGGTGTCGGCAACCAGGTCATCCTGTACGGCGCCCGCACCGGCGGCGACGGGATCGGCGGGGTGTCCGTGCTGGCAAGCGAGACCTTCGAGGCGGGTGGGCCGGCGAAGCGGCCGAGCGTCCAGGTCGGCGACCCGTTCATGGAGAAGCTCCTGATCGAGTGCACGCTCGAGATCTTCGCGGCCGGGCTGGTGGCCGGCATCCAGGACCTCGGCGGAGCCGGGCTCTCGTGCGCGACGAGCGAGCTCGCCAGCGCCGGCGACGGCGGCATGCACGTCGACCTCGACCGGGTGCCGCTGCGCGACTCCACGCTGGCGCCCGAGGAGATCCTGATGAGCGAGTCGCAGGAGCGGATGATGGCGGTCGTCGAGCCCGGCGACGTCGACCGGTTCCTGGCCGTCTGCGACAAGTGGGGCGTCGAGGCCACGGTCATCGGCGAGGTCACCGACACCGGACACCTCCAGATCGACTGGCACGGTGAGCGCGTCGTCGACGTACCCCCGCGCTCGG
>NZ_DASSXS010000042.1:0-4979 GCF_035703625.1 Nocardioides sp.
CCCAGCTGGCGGCCGAGGGCGTCTCCGTCCACGACGTCTCCCGCTGCACCCGCGAGTCGGCCGACCTCTACTCCTACCGGCGGGACGCACATCAGGCCGGACGGCTGGCCGGGCTGATCAGGCTGCGTGAGGAGCCTGCCCCGTGACCGGCCGGTCGAGCGCGCGCCGCGACGAGGTCGCGGCGAACCTCGCACGCGTGCGTGAACGGATCGTGGCCGCGTGCGGGGACTCCGGCCGTGACCCTGCCGAGGTCACCCTGGTCGTGGTCACCAAGTTCTTCCCGGTCTCCGACGTCCGGCTCCTGGCCGAGCTCGGCGTCACCGACCTGGGGGAGAACCGGCACCAGGAAGCGGAGGCCAAGGCGGCCGAGTGCCGCGACCTCGACGTGCGGTGGCACTTCGTCGGTGGGCTGCAGAGCAACAAGGCCGCGGCGGTGGCGACGTACGCCGACGTCGTGGAGTCCGTGGACCGCCGCAAGCTGGTGAGCCGGCTCGATCAGGGCGCCCACGGACGTTCGCGCCCGGTCGACTGCCTGATCCAGGTCAGCCTCGACGACCCGGACGCCGAGGGCCGCTCCGGGGCAGCCCCCGCCGACGTCCCGGCCCTGGCCGAGGCGATCGAGGCGGCCGGGATGCTCCGGCTGCGGGGGCTGATGGCGGTCGCCCCCCTCGGTGTCGATCCCCGCGGCCCCTACCAGCGGCTCTCCGCGATCCACGCCGACCTCGTCGCCTTGCGACCGGAGGCGACCTGGCTCTCGGCCGGGATGAGTGCAGACCTCGAGGAGGCCGTTCGGGCCGGCGCGACACACGTGCGCATCGGCACGGCGATCCTCGGATCGAGGCCACAGGTCAAGTAGTGTCCAAAACACACATCAGCGCCGCAGGGCGCAGGAGTTACCGGAGGACGAAGTCATGAGCGGCGCGATGCGCAGGATCGGTGAATACCTCGGCCTGCTCGAGGACACCCGGTACGACGACTACGACGGCGACGACTACGAGACCTCCGGCCACCCCCCCTCGGTGCCGGCCGGACGGAGTCCCCAGCCCGCACCCGCCCGTGCATCCGTGTCCGACCTCGCCGAGCGCCGCCGGCCGGCTGCCGGCCCCACAGGAGTGGTAGCCGAATTGTCCCGCATCACGACGCTTCACCCGCGCACCTACAACGAGGCGCGCACGGTGGGCGAGAACTTCCGCGACGGCACGCCGGTGATCATGAATCTCTCCGAGATGGACGACACCGACGCCAAGCGTCTCGTCGACTTCGCCGCCGGCCTGGTGTTCGCGACGCGTGGCAGCATCGAGCGCGTGACCAACAAGGTGTTCCTGCTGTCCCCGCCCAACGTGACCGTCGCTGCCGAGGACAAGCAGCGAATCGCCGAGGGTGGATTCTTCAACCAGAGCTGAGGCCCCGACCCGATGCAGATCGTCGGCTCGATCATCTATGTCCTCTTATTCATCTTCATCGCCCTGCTGTGGGTCCGTTTTGTGGTCGACTGGGTCCAGGTATTTGCGAGGTCCTGGACTCCCCGCGGGGTGCTGCTGGTGATTCTCGAGGTCGTCTATTCCGTGACCGACCCCCCGATCAAGGCGCTGCGCCGGGTGATTCCGCCACTGCGCATCGGCAACTTCGCTCTGGACCTGAGCTTTCTGATCGTGCTGGTGGCTGCGTACGTCCTGCTGCGGGTGACTCAGGTGGTGTTCAACCTGTCATGAACCGCGACCGACGATTGAGACACCCGGATCAAGCGCTATTGTTCGACCGACAGACTTTCGTGTACCCGACCAAGGAATGGGTGAGGTCATGCCGCTGACGCCTGAGGACGTGAGCAACAAGCGCTTTACTCCGGTGCGTCTCCGCGAGGGGTACGACATGGGAGAGGTCGACCAGTTCCTCGATGAGGTGGAGGCCGAGCTCGGTCGCCTCACCAAGGAGAACGACGACCTGAGGGCGAAGTTGTCCGCGGCGCAGTCCGGCGATGCGACGGTGGCTGCGCCGCCACCGGTGCCGCAGAAGGCCCCGGAGCCGCCGAAGCCCGAGCCCACGCCCGAGCCGAAGCCGGAGCCCAAGGCCCCGGCCGCCGCTGTGGCGGAGTCCTCGGTCGAGACGATCCGGGTGGAGACGGTTCCCGAGGCCTCCAACGCCGCGGCCCGTCTGCTCGAGATCGCCACCCGCAACGCCGACGAGCTGGTCGAGGAGGCGAAGAACGAAGCCGACCGGATCGTGGGGGAGGCGCGCACCAAGGCCGAGCGGCTCGACTCCGAGTCCAAGGGCAAGGCGGACCGCCTCGAGGCGGAGGCCCGCTCGCGTGCGCAGATGCTCGACTCCGAGACCGCCGAGCGCCGTCAGCAGATGTTCGGCGAGCTGGAGAAGCAGCGCGACAAGCTCAACGCCGACGTCGAGAACCTGCGTTCCTTCGAGCGTGAGTACCGCTCGCGGCTGAAGAGCTACTTCACGCAGCAGCTCGAGGCCCTTGAGGGTCCAGGCGACTCGGGTCGACCTGGCCAGGAGCCCGTCGCACCCAAGCGGCTCCGTTCGATCCTGGGCGACGAGGACGGCTGACAGCCCCTCAGCTCCGCAGCTCCGACGCGGTCGGTCTCCATGGGAGACCGGCCGCGTCGTCATGTCCGGCGTGCCGAGTTTGAGTCGCTCTCGGTCAACGGCTACCCTCCCGTCGACACTGTGGCTCCCGCCACATTGGCGCCCGACTCGAGGGAAGGCCTCAGTTCATGGCTCGCAGCACCAGAAAGTCGCTTGCCGGTTCGGCAGCGTCCGCGGCCCGCAAGGTCATTGCGCGCAAGTCGTCCAAGGCCAACTCGAAGAAGTCTGCGCCGGCCAAGAGCGCCCCCGCGGCGAAGAAGACCGCCGCCAAGGCGCCGGCGAAGAAGGCGCCCGCGAAGAAGGCTGCCGCGACGAAGGCGCCGGCCAAGAAGGCGCCGGCCAAGAAGGCGCCGGCCAAGAAGGCGCCGGCCAAGAAGGCGCCTGCGAAGGCCGCGGTCAAGAAGACTGCCGCGAAGAAGGCGCCGGCGAGCAAGCCTGCGAAGGCGCCGGTGAAGAAGGCTGCCGCGACCAAGGCGCCCGCGAAGAAGACTGCCGTGACGAAGGCGCCGGCCAAGAAGGCGCCGGCCAAAAAGGCTGCCGCGACCAAGGCGCCGGCCAAGAAGGCACCGGCCAAGAAGGCACCGACGACCGCGACGGCGGCCACGAAGGCCAGTGCCCTCAAGGTCAAGGAGGGCGAAGGCGCCTGGACCAAGGCGGAGATCAAGGAGGTCCTCGACGAGCTGCACGAGGACCGGGAGCGAGTCACCCGCGCCCTCGAGGCGCAGGAGGCCGAGCTCGTCGGGCTGATGCGCGACGCCGGTGACGGTGCCGGGCACGACCAGGCCGACATGGGCGCCACCAGCTTCGAGCGCGACCACGAGCTGACCGTGCTCAACAACGAGCGCGAGAAGCTGGCCCAGATCGACCGCGCGCTCGCCCGCATCGACAACGGCACCTACGGGATCTGCGAGTCGTGCGGGAACCCCATCGGCAAGATGAGAGCGATGGCCTTCCCCCGTGCCACACTGTGCATGACATGCAAGCAGCGCGAGGAACGTCGCTGAGCGACACCGGACCATCCCCTTCGACTCCACCTCCCGGGGCAGCGACGCGGTACAGGCTGATCTTCGCCGTCGTCGCTGTGGTGGCTTACGCGATCGACGTCGCCACCAAGTCCCTGGCGGTCGAGAAGCTCTCGACCGCGGACGTCGAGCTGGCCGGCAAGTGGCTCGTGCTGCACCTGACGCGCAACCCCGGTGCCGCGTTCAGCACCGGGACGGAGTTCACCCTCCTCCTCAGCGGAATCGCGCTCGCTGCCGCGGTGGTGGTCCTCTACTTCGCTCGCCGGGTCGGGAATCGGACCTGGGCCTGGGCCCTGGGGCTCCTCCTCGGCGGCGTCTGCGGCAACCTCACCGACCGCATCCTGCGTGAGCCGGGTCCGCTGCGCGGGCACGTCGTCGACTTCCTGATGGTGCCGAACTGGCCGGTCTTCAACATCGCCGACATCTGCATCAACGTCGCGGCGGGCCTCATCCTGATCCAGGCGGTCCGGGGCATCGGCGTCGACGGGACCCGCGTCGCGGCCCGGGAGCGGGAGGCGTGAGGGCCGACCACCGGGTCGTCACCGTTCCCGACGGGATGGCGGGGGAGCGGCTCGACTCGGTTCTCTCGCGCATCTTCGGAGTGTCCCGGACCCGCGCCGCAGAGCTCATCGCCGAGGGCCACGTCCTGGTCGAGGGCGCCACCACCAGCAAGAGCGAGCGGGTGTCGCCGGGCGAGACCCTCGACGTCACCATCCCGGCTCGGGTCGACCAGCTCGAGGTCGTCCCCGAGATCGTCGAGGGGATCAAGATCATCCACGACGACGACTCGATCGTGGTGATCGACAAGCCGGTGGGAGTCGCCGTACACCCCTCGCCGGGATGGTCCGGCCCGACCGTCGTCGGCCACCTCGCCGGGGCCGGGTTCCGGATCGCGACCAGCGGTGCCTCCGAGCGGCAGGGGATCGTGCAGCGGCTCGACGTCGGCACGTCCGGGGTGATGGTCATCTGCAAGTCCGAGCACGGCTACTCGCTGCTGAAGAACGCGTTCCGTCGCCGTGCCGTCGACAAGACCTACCACGCGCTCGTCCAGGGCCACCCGGATCCGCTCGAGGGGACCGTCGACGCACCGATCGGACGGCACCCCAGGGCCGACTACAAGTTCGCCGTCATGTCTGACCAATCGGGCGGCCGGCACAGCGTCACGCACTACCGGACGCTGGAGGCGCACCGGTTCGCCAGCCTCCTGGAGATCACGCTCGAGACGGGTCGGACCCATCAGATCCGGGTCCACATGGCCGCCCTGAAGCATCCGTGCGTCGGTGACTTCACCTACGGCGCCGACCCCGCCCTGGCCCGCCGCGTGGGCCTGCAGCGGCAGTGGCTGCACGCCGTCAGGCT
>NZ_DASSXS010000178.1:0-29163 GCF_035703625.1 Nocardioides sp.
GTCCACTTGCCGCAGCGCCCATCCCCGGCAGCACAATCGATGCAACAAAGACCATGACCGGGCTGCGGGTTCATTCCTGCGCCGGTTGACCCCGGGAGGGAACGAGATGAACAGAACCGGTGCCGCAAGGCTCGCCCAACGTACGGTCCTCGTGATCGCTGTCGGCCTTCCCCTGAGCCTGGCCGCGGTCGGCTCCGCGGGGAGCGCGGCCCCCAACACCTGCCGGGGCGAGGTGGTCACGTTGCAGGGCACCTCTGGCCCAGACGTGCTTCGGGGCACCGCCCGCCAGGACTCGATCGTCGCCCTCGGTGGCAACGACGTGATCCGCGGCCTCGGCGGCCGCGACGAGATCTGCGCCGGTCCGGGAGCTGACCGACTGGTCGGCGGCGACGGCCGCGACGGCCTCGACGGCGGCGCAGGGAACGACACCCTGCTCGGCGGCGGCGGCAACGACGACCTCATCGGAGGCCTGGGTGCCGACTCGTTGCGGGCCGGCGGCGGGCCGGACCAGCTCGTCGGCGGCGGAGGTCGGGACTCCGCCAACGGTGGCGGCGGGCTCGATGACTGCTTCGCCGAGATCCAGGTGCGGTGCGAGTCGCCCTGAGCACCCGAAGGTGGTCCTACCAGAAAGGCCACCGCGGAGGTTAATCGGTAGTCACTTCAGGCCATTTGTGCGTGGAGATCTCCACTGTGGCGGGCTGCGCAGGGGACACTTGGAGCCAGCCACTTGAAAGGTCCCCCCGCCGTGAGTGCCCAGCACCTGCGACCGCTCCTCGCGTTCGTGATCGTCGCGATCATGGGTGCCGTCGTGTTCGGAAGCGCCCTGCGTGCGCAGGACGTCGTCGACACGATCCGCAACGGCACGTCCAACGTGCTCGCCGGGACGCCGCTGCTGCACGACCCGCTCTACGTGGTGGAGGACGGGGTGCGGCTCCAGGCCCAGCCATCCACGAGCTCCGCGCCGGAGGACTCCGTCGACGAAGCCGGATCTGGCGCCGCCACCACCACGCCGGCCCCATCCGTGGCCAGCAGTCCCGTGACCCCGTCGACGGTCGAGGCGGTGCAGAACGGAGACGGAGGCCAGAACCCGGCCGAGACTGCCGGAGGCACCCCACCGACCGCGCCCAAGGCGCCGGCGACCAGCAAGGGGAACGGCCCCCAGCAGGCTCCCGGCCAGGCGGCATCGAACGGGCCGGGTGGACCAGGTGTCGGTGAGCACGCAGGCGGGCACGACAAGGGGCACGGCAAGGGACACGGAAAGGGACACGGCGATGATCACGGAAACCGTGACCGCCGGGGCGACGATCACGGCGTGAACGCTCGTGCCGGCGATGACCACCGGGCAGGCGAGCGCCACGGGGATGACAAGCCGGGCCACCGGGAGGGGCACCTCAAGGCCCGCGATGGCAAGGCAAAGGGCCACGACAAGGGCCACGAGAAGGGCGGCGACCGGGGCCACCACCGGGGCCACGACAAGGGCGGCGACAAGGGCGGCGACCGGGGCCACGCCAAGGGCGCGCGGCACCACTGACCGGTGCCGGACCTGCCCGCATCGGTCAGTCCTTGGGCGCCTCGGCCAGCTCGGCCTCGACCTGGATGCCCTCGGCGTCCTCGACGACCCGGAACTCGAGCTCGCCGGTGATCTTGCCGGCGGCCCGCAGGTCGTCGGCGGCGGACTCGACGAAGGCGACCTGAGCAGCCGGTCCGGTGATCTCGACGCGCGACAGCTCGGCACGCATGGACACCTTTGCCTGTGACTTGGTGCCGCGAATGCCGATCAGCGCGGCCGCGACGGCGTCCACGGTCGCGGGGTCGGCGGCGGCGGCCGCGCCCAGGTCGCTGGAAGCCGGCCACGGGGCCCGGTGGATCGACCCCTCCTGCCACCACGACCAGACCTCCTCGGTGACGTAGGGGAGGAACGGCGCCAGCAGCCGGAGCTGGACGTGGAGCGCGATGGCCAGGGTGGCCCTCGCGGAGTGCGTCGGGTCGCCGCCGTCCTCGGCGTACGCGCGCTCCTTGACCAGCTCGAGGTAGTCGTCGCAGAACTCCCAGAACGCCCGCTCGGTGACCTCCAGCGCGGTCGTGTAGTCGTAGGCCTCGAACGCCTCGGTGGCGCGCGCGACGACCGTCTCCAGCCGCGCGAGCAGCGCGCAGTCGACCGGCTCGCTGACCGCGAAGCGGTCGAGCGAGCTGGCGCCGACCCCGCCGAGGACGAACTTCGAGGCGTTGAGGACCTTCATCGCCAGCCGGCGCCCCACCTTCATCTGGCTCTCGTCGAACGGGGAGTCGAGCCCCGGCCGCGCCATCGCGGCGCGCCACCGCACCGCGTCCGCGCCGTACTTCTCCAGGACGTCGGAGGGGACCACGGCGTTGCCCTTGGACTTCGACATCTTCTTCCGGTCCGGGTCGACGATGAATCCCGAGATCAAGGCGTGCCGCCACGGGGCGACGTGGTTCTCGAAGTGAGCGCGGACCACCCGGGAGAACAGCCAGGTGCGAATGATGTCGTGGGCATGGGTGCACAGGTCCATCGGGAAGACCCGCTGCCACAGGTCGTCGTCGGTCTCCCACCCACCCGCGATCTGCGGGGTCAACGAGGACGTCGCCCAGGTGTCCATGACGTCCGGGTCGCCGATGAAGCCACCGGGCTTCCCCCGCTGCTCCTCGGTGTACCCCTGCGGCGCCCGCGTGGACGGGTCGAGCGGCAGCTCCTCCTCGCGAGGCAGGAGCGGGTGGTCGTAGTCGGGCTCGCCGGCGTCGTCGAGCGGGTACCAGACGGGGAACGGGATGCCGAAGAAGCGCTGTCGCGAGATCAGCCAGTCGCCGTGGAGCCCGCCCACCCAGTTGTCGTACCGGTGCTTCATGTGGGTCGGCGCCCACTCGATCTCGGCGCCGCGGCCCAGCATCTCGGCCCGGAGGCCGGCGTCCCGGCCGCCGTTGCGGATGTACCACTGCCGGGTGGCCACGATCTCGAGCGGCTTGTCGCCCTTCTCGTAGAAGTTCGCCATCCGCTGGGTGGGGGTCGGGTCACCGTCGAGGTCGCCGGTCTCCCGCAGCCTGGCGACGATCGCCTCGCGCGCGGAGAACGCCGTCTTGCCCTTCAGCTCCTCGTACGCCGCGGCGGCGTCGGTCCCGGCGAGCCAGTCCGGCGTCTCCCGCGACATCCTCCCGTCGCGGCCGATGAGCGTGCGGACCGGGAGGTCGAGCTCGCGCCACCACAGCACGTCGGTCAGGTCGCCGAAGGTGCAGCACATCGCGATACCGGCGCCCTTGTCGGGCTCGGCGGCGTGGTGGGCGAGGACCGGGATCTCGACCCCGAAGACCGGTGAGGTCACGGTCTGGCCGAACAGGCCGGCGTACCGCTCGTCGTCGGGGTGGGCGATCAGGGCGACCACGCTGGGGATCAGCTCGGGGCGGGTCGTCTCGACGTGAATGGCCGAACCGTCGGCCCGGTGGAAGGCCACCCGGTGGTAGTGGCCGGCGTACTCGCGGGCCTCCAGCTCGGCCTGGGCGACCGCGGTCTGGAAGGTGACGTCCCACAGCGTGGGTGCGTCGGAGAGGTAGGCCTCCCCGCGGGCGAAGTTGCGCAGGAACGCGACCTGGCTGACCAGCTGCGCCTTCGGGCCGACCGTCGTGTAGTGCTCCTTCCAGTCGACCGAGAGGCCGACCGTGCGCCACAGCTGCTCGAAGATCTCCTCGTCCTGCTCGATCAGCTGCTCGCAGAGCTCGACGAAGTTGGGCCGGCTGATCGGGACCTGCTTCTTCGGGTCGGGCTTCTCCGGGGGTGTGAAGTCGTCGTCGTAGGGCAGCGACGGGTCGCAGCGCACGCCGTAGTAGTTCTGCACCCGGCGCTCGGTCGGCAGGCCGTTGTCGTCCCAGCCCATCGGGTAGAACACCGACTTGCCGCGCATCCGCTGGTAGCGGGCGACCAGGTCGGTGTGGGTGTAGGAGAACACGTGGCCGACGTGCAGGCTGCCCGAGACCGTCGGCGGGGGAGTGTCGATCGAGTAGACGTTCTCCCGCGGCTGGGTCCGGTCGAAGCGGTAGGTGTCGTCGGCCTTCCAGCGCTCGCCCCACTTCGTCTCCAGCCCCTCCAGCGCCGGCTTGTCCGGTACGACGACGCCGCGCGAGTCGGGCGTCGTCGGGCTCTGGACAGGCTGCTGCTGGGTGTCGGTCATGCGCGAAATGCTACGGGGGCGGCCTCTCCGGGCGCGAACCAGTTCAGCTCGAGGCACGATCGTCCGGACCGAGGTAGTGCACCCGGGCCATATCCGGGTGTTTCCGGGACGGCAGCGCTCGCCGGCGGGATCGTGGTCGGAGATGGAATCGGGGGAGACCATGACCGCGAACTACACGACACCGTCGTACCGCAACCTGCAGGACCACATCGGGCGGGAGCTGGCCGTCGTGCCGGAGCCCTGCCGGCTCGTCACGGGTGCCGTACTGGTGCTCGAGAACCTCTCGACGCCCTGGGAGCACGACGGTGTGTCGCACTTCGAGGCGCGGCTCACCGGCCCGGCCGGCCAGGAGCTGCTGCCGGACTTCTACCGGCTCCGCGGCGGTGGCGTCGTGTTCTCGCTGCACCTCGAGCCGATCGCGCGCGACCTCCGGTTCGTGCACTACGTGGCCACGTTGAGCGAGGCCGTCACCCACGCGGCGCTCGAGGTCCAGCTCGCCGGCTGACGGCCGACACCGCTGCCGTGCGTGCGGAGGGCTTCTCTAGACTCGACAGGTCATGAGTGAACCCCCCGTCGCGCCGCGCCTCGCCGAGACCTTCGCCGAGGTCGAGGACGCGCTGCTGTCGCGATGGCCCGAGACGAGGCTCGAGCCCTCGCTCGACCGGATCGCGGCCTACACCGAGCTGCTCGGCGACCCGCAACGCTCCTTCCCCGTCATCCACCTGACCGGAACCAACGGCAAGACCTCCACCTCGAGGATGGTCGACGCGCTGCTGCGCGGCCTCGAGCTGCGCACCGGCCGCTTCACCTCGCCGCACGTGGAGCGGATGAGCGAGCGGATCTCGATCGACGGTGAGCCCCTCACCGACGAGGAGTTCGTCCAGGCCTTCAACGACGTGGCGCCCTACACCCACCTCGTCGACTCGGAGCAGGACCACCCGCTGTCGTTCTTCGAGACCATCGTCGCGATGGCCTACGCAGCCTTCGCCGACGCACCGGTCGAGGTCGCCGTGGTCGAGGTCGGCATGGGCGGCTCGTGGGACGCCACCAACGTCGCCGACGCGGCCGTCGCGGTCGTGCTCCCCGTCGCGGTCGACCACGCGCGTTACCTGGGCGAGACGCCGGCTGCCATCGCCGCCGAGAAGGCCGGGATCATCAAGCCCGGCTCCGTGGCGGTCATGGCCGAGCAGTCGCCCGAGGTGGCCGAGGTGCTCCTCCAGCGGGCCGCCGAGGTCGGTGCGAGCGTGGTCCGCGAGGGCACGGACTTCGGGGTCGTCACCCGCGTGCCCGCCGTCGGAGGACAGGTCGTCTCGCTGCAGGGGCTCCGGGCGAGGTACGACGACGTATTCCTGCCGCTCTACGGCGCACACCAGGCCCAGAACGCGGCGGTGGCGCTGGCCGCCGTGGAGTCGTTCACCGGCGCGCAGACCCTCGACGGTGAGATCGTCAGCGCGGCGTTCGCCGAGGTGACCTCCCCGGCGCGGCTGGAGGTCATCCGGCGCAGCCCGACCATCGTGCTCGACGCCGCCCACAACCCGCACGGCGCCGAGGCCACGGCCGCGGCGCTGGAGGACTCCTTCACGTTCTCCCCGCTCATCGGGGTGATGGGGGTGATGGCCGACAAGGACGCCGAAGGTGTGCTGGCTGCCTTCGAGCCGCACCTCGCCCACCTGGTCTGCACCCAGAACTCCACTCAGCGGGCGATGCCGGCCGAGAAGCTCGCCCGGGCGGCGCGGGAGATCTACGGCGACCACCGGGTCTCCGTGGCCCCCCGCCTGGCCGACGCGATCGACCAGGCTGCCACCCTCGCGGAAGCGGGAGGGGTGTTCGGCGAGAGCGTCGGCTCCGGGGCCGTGCTGGTCACCGGCTCGGTGATCACCGCCGGAGAGGCCCGGGCCATGCTCAAGGGCCGGTCGTGACCACCCCACGCCGTCGCTCCGCCGGCGCTCCACGGCTGGCACCCCACCAGACAGCTCCGCGGGGCCCCCGGTGAGCCAGGCCGAGGTCCGCTCGCCGCGGCGCGGCATGTGCGCCGCCGTACTCTCCCTGGAGGCGATCACCCTGGGCCTCACCACGCCGGTGATGATCACGCTCACCGACGTCCCGACCCCGACCGCGCTCACCCTGGGCATCGGTCTCGCCGCGGCCTGCGTGGTGCTCGCCGGGCTGCTGCGTTCGGAGTTGGCCTACGGCGCCGGGTGGGCGATCCAGGTCGCGGCGATCGGGCTGGGATTCCTCGTCCCGATGATGTTCCTGCTCGGCGCGATCTTCGCGCTGCTGTGGGGGACGGCGTACTTCCTGGGACGCAAGATCGAGCGCGAACGCGCCGCTGCGTACGCCGCCCACGAGGCCGACTCCACCTGACCCGGTCCCCTCGATAGGGTCTCGGCCATGAGTGAGCGCACCCTGGTCCTGCTGAAGCCCGACACGGTCCGCCGCGGTCTCGTCGGCGAGGTGACCTCCCGCTTCGAGGCCAAGGGGCTGAGCATCGTGCGGATGGAGCTCCGCACCATCGACGGCGAGCTCGCGGACCAGCACTACGCCGAGCACGTCGAGCGCGACTTCTACCCGCCGCTGCGCGACTTCGTGACCGGCGGCCCGCTGGTCGCGATGGTGCTCGAGGGCGACGAGGCGATCGCGGTGGTGCGCGCACTCGCCGGCGCCACGGACGGACGGAAGGCCGCGCCGGGCACGATCCGGGGCGACCTGTCGCTGTCGAACCGCGAGAACCTCGTGCACGGCTCCGACTCGGCCGAGTCCGCCGAGCGCGAGCTCGCGATCTGGTTCCCCGACCTCTGAGGGAGCTCAGCGAGCGCGTACGGCGGCCGGCGAGCCCGGCGTGGGGAACCAGCGGCGGGTGACCGCCGACTGCCCCAGGGTTCACGGCGGCTCGTCCGTGGAGCGGGGTGCCGCGCCAGCCCACTGGCCGGCGCGGCGGTGGCGAGACAGCTGCGGCCGATCAGCGTGGCCAGCGCAGCCATCGCAACGGCGCCCAGGGCGGCTCCTGCTACGCCGTCCGGGGTGCCCCCTGAACGTCACTCCAGTCCCACATGTCACACAACTCAGCCGGTCCATGCACTTCCAA
Organism: Nocardioides sp.; assembly: GCF_035703625.1. Lineage (GTDB taxonomy): Bacteria > Actinomycetota > Actinomycetes > Propionibacteriales > Nocardioidaceae > Nocardioides. The sequence continues at coordinate 7,264 of NZ_DASSXS010000178.1, forward strand.
GGCATTGCACCGGCTGAGGAGTGTCGGTTTCCCCGGCGAGCCGGGGAAACCGACACCTCCCCACCACCCCCGGCTCGTCCACAGCCGCTGCACTCCGGGTTTACCGGCGCGAGGGACGAGGGCAGCCTGTGCGCATGGAACTCCGACCACCCGATGCGCCCCTCGACGCGTTCTTCGCGCCGGTGCGCCGACGCCATCCCGACGTCGACATCGTGGTCCTGCCGTCGTCGGGTGAGGCACCGCCGGGCCAACACCTGACCGAGGCACAGCTCGACGCCACGCTCGACCGGCTCGCGGGTGCCGCGGCACCGGTCTTCGCGGCACTGCCCGGCTCGACGGAACGACCCGCCCCGGGCTGGGGCTACGGACCCGGCGACGGCACCGTCGTCGCGTCGGCCCGGGCCGGTGGCACGACGACCGAGGGGCCCGGAGTCCTGGTGACGCTGCGGCGCACCCTCGAGGGCGAGGGTTGGCAGGTGCGCCGCCTCCGGGGTGAGGTCGAGCGGCTCTCGGGCGTGCGCGGCGACCTGCGGTTGCAGGCGTCGTACGCCGGGGCCACGAGCGCCCTGCTGGTCGAGGTGCGGTCCGAGCCCGTGCACGTCGGGCGGTCCCGGGCCAGGGCGCTGGTGAGGCGCTGATGGAGGTCGTCCCCGTCTCGGTCGGCCGGGCCGCGCGCTCGTGGGACGAGCAGGCGCTCGACGTCGCGGCTGCGGCCGGTCAGATCGGGTCGGCCTCGCCGGACGGTTTCACCGCCGCCGTGGCCGGTGCTGCGTCCCGGTTCGCGGCCGCCTGGGAGCGGCACGCGACCGGGGTCGCGGAGGAGGCCGAGGCCCACGCCGACACTCTGCGCGAGGTGATCGCCGACTACCTGGCGACCGACCGGGCCGCCGGGGCCGAGCTGCTGATGCTGGCGAGCTACCTGCGGGAGCAGCGTTGAGCACCACGATCTGGCTGCCGCCGACCCCCCGCGAGGTCCCGCCGCTGCAGGTCGAGGTCGCCGCGATCCGCACCTTCGCCGCCGACCTGCTCGCGGGCGCCGCCCAGGTCGACGACCTCGGCACGTTCGTGGCCGCCGATGCCCGGATCGGGGACTGGAGCGCGCTGGCTGCCACCTCCTACCGGGAGACCATCGCACCCCTGGGCCACCGGGCGGACGCCATGTCGCTGGCCCTGCGCTCGGTGTCACGCCGATGTGACGCGCACGCGGAGGCGATGGCCGCCCTCGTCGAGCGCCGCACGACCCTGCTCGGTGAGCGCGCACACCTCGTCGGCGCGGTGGAGGCCCTGGCCGCCCGCGCTCACGCCGCGACCGATACGGAGGCGGCGGTCATCCAGGCCGAGTGCGACGACTGCCGGCGACAGGTCGAGGCCTTCGAGCACGACCTGAGCGCGTGGTCCGCCGACCTGACGGCCGAGGAGACCGCGATGCGCGAGGCCTTCGACCGGGTGCTGCGGCTCGACCAGGTCGAGCGACGGTACGCCGGGGTCGCCGACCCCGCCGACGCCGCGCTCGACACCCTGCCCGGACCCGGAGCCGGCCCGACCGAGGTCAACGCCTGGTGGGACGGCCTCAGTCACCAGCAGCAACAAGCGGTGATCGCGGCCTCGCCCGGGTCGATCGGCAACCGCGACGGCGTCCCGCCGTGGGCCAGGGACCAGGCCAACCACCTGGCCCTCGACCGGGACCTCGCCGACTGGGAGTACCTCGAGCAGCGGGACCTGCTGACCTCCGACGAGGAGCGATGGCTGGAGAACGCCCGCTCCGCCCGCGACGCCGTCGAGACCATCGAGGCGGGCCTCGACCCGGTCACCCGCGAGGGCGTCACCAGCCAGCTCTACGCCTACGACCCGACGGCGTTCGAGGGCGACGGCGCGGTCGCCGTGGCCGCCGGCAACCTCGACACCGCCGACAACGTCGCCGTCGTGGTCCCCGGCTTCGGTACCGACGGCGAGAGCGCGCCCTACCAGGCCGCGCGGGCCCTGACCCTCTACGAGTCGAGCCGGTTCCTCGGCGCCACCGAGACCAACGCATCGATGTTCTGGATCGGCTACGACGCTCCCGACAACATGCCCTGGGACGAGGGCTGGGACGCCGCGGGCGTGGTGACCGAGGACATGGCGACCCGTGGCGGTGAGCGGTTGGCCGACACCCTGGACGGTCTGCGGTCCGCCCGTGACGGCGAGCCCGCCCACCTGACGGCGATCGGGCACAGCTACGGCTCGACCACGACCGGGCACGCCGCCCACGACCAGGGCATCCCCGTCGACGACCTGGTCCTCGTCGGCAGCCCCGGTGCCGGGGGCGGCACCGACACCGCGGGTGACACCGGCGTCGCCACCGACCACGTCTGGGCGGGGGCCAACAGCCGCGACCCGATCGCCAACCTCGGAAACCACGGCTGGGTCCACGGCGAGACGGCGTTCGGGGCCGGCCTCGGGGACGACCCGGCCGAGGACGACTTCGGGGCCCACCGGTTCCGGGCCGAGTCGACCACGCGGGCCGACGACGCCATCGGGCTCGACGCCTTCGACGACCACTCGAAGTACTTCGACCACGACACCGAGGCGCTCTACAACATCAGCCAGATCGTCAACGGCAACTACGATGCCGTCGAGCACGCGGACCACGTCTACGACCCGTTCTACGCCGGGGTGCGGGACCCGGAGCTCGACCGCGACCCGACTGCCCCCGACACCGACGGGAGACGACCATGATCCGGACCCTCCTGACGCTGGTCCTGCTCGCGGGTCTCGGTGCGTGCGCCGACGCGGGAGGCGAGGACGAGGTGGACGCCGACGACGCGAGCGCGGCGCTCGAGCAGCAGCGCACCGACGTGCGCCGGGCCGCCCGGCAGCTGGCGGTGGCCGCCGAGCAGGCGCTGTCCGCGACCACCCGCACCAGCTCCGGCGGGTACCGAGGCTGCGAGTCGGCGTTCCCGGAGGAGTTCCGCGACTTCCAGTACCTCGCCCAGGCCAGGATCGACACCGGCCCGGGCTCGGGGACGTCGTACCTCGAGCAGCTCCGGCCGGTCCTCGAGGACGCCGGCTTCACGGTCGAGGCCCTCCGCGAGGAGCCCAACGGGTTCACCACCCTCGCCGCGGCCAGGGGCGACCTCTCGGCCTCCTTCGTCCACACCGGGGGCCCGTTCGTCGGCCTCGACGTCTCCGGCCCGTGCGTCGAGGTGCCCGAGGACCAACGGGAGGCATGGCTCCGCAGGGACGAGCCGCAACCCGAGTTCCGGTAGGTCCCGAAGAGCGAGCCCACCGCCCCTCGCGTGTCCTCCCGGGGATCGGGCGCCTCCCCTCTTAGGCTCGACTCGGCACGGCGCCAGAGGGGGCGACGTACCGCCTTTCCCCAGAGGGTTTACCAGTCCCTTCACCGGTCAGATGAGCCGGGCGAGCACCAGCGAGGCATCGGGCATGGCGAACAGCTTCATCGGCCGGGACATGGCCGTCGATCTCGGAACGGCCAACACCCTGGTCTACGTCCGGGGCAAGGGCGTGCTCCTCGACGAGCCCAGCGTCGTCGCGTTGAACGCGAGCACCGGCGAGATCCTGGCCGTGGGCCACGAGGCCAAGCGGATGATCGGACGCACCCCCGACAACATCGCCGCGATCCGGCCGCTCCAGGACGGCGTGATCGCCGACTTCGAGGCGACCGAGCAGATGCTGCGGTTCTTCATCCAGCAGGTCCACCGTCGCCGCTACTTCGCCAAGCCACGGATGGTCGTCTGCGTGCCCAGCGGCATCACCGCGGTGGAGCAGCGGGCGGTCAAGGAGGCGGGCTACCAGGCCGGGGCGCGCCGGGTCTACATCGTGGAGGAGCCGATGGCAGCCGCGATCGGCGCCGGACTCCCGGTCCACCAGGCCACCGGCAACATGGTCGTCGACGTCGGTGGCGGCACCACCGAGGTGGCCGTCATCTCGCTCGGCGGCATCGTCACCAGCCTCTCGATCCGGACCGCCGGGGACGACCTCGACCAGGCCATCGTCGCCTGGATGAAGAAGGAGTACTCCCTGATGCTGGGGGACCGGACGGCCGAGGAGGTCAAGATGACCCTCGGCTCGGCCTTCCCCCTCCCCGACGAGCCGGAAGCCGAGATCCGGGGCCGCGACATGGTCTCCGGGCTCCCGCGGACCGTGGTCGTCTCCTCGGCGGAGGTGCGTCAGGCCCTGGAGGAGCCGCTGCACGCGATCGTCGACGCGGTCCGGGCGACGCTCGACCAGACCCCGCCCGAGCTCGCCGGCGACATCATGGACCGCGGCATCGTCCTGACCGGCGGCGGCGCGCTGCTGCGCGGCCTCGACGAGCGGCTGCGCCACGAGACCGGGATGCCCGTCCACGTCGCCGAGGAGCCGCTGACCAGCGTGGCGCTGGGTGCGGGACGGTGCGTGGAGGAGTTCGAGGCGCTCCAGCAGGTGCTGGTATCGGAGCCGAGGCGGTTCTGATGTCCCTCGACACGCTCGAACGTCGCCGCGTGGAGCCGTCGGGCCAGTCCCGGTCCGACCGACGAGACCGCCGGTGGCGGGCCACGGCCCGGCTCGACCGCCGCGACCGGCCGTCCCGGGCCCTGATGGTCGCCCTCGTGCTCGCCTCGGCCACCCTGATCACCCTCGACCAGCAGGGCGGCGACGACTCGCCGCTGGAGCCTGCGCGGCAGGCGTTCGGCGAGGTGTTCGGACCGGCGGAGTCCGCGACCTCCGGGGTGGTGCGGCCGATCGTCGCGATCCCGGGGTGGTTCCGCACCCACGACTCCCTGCGTGGGGAGATCAACGAGCTGGAGGCGGAGAACGCCCGCCTGCGTGCGGAGTCCACCACCTCCGGCTACGACCGCAACCGCCTCGCGGAGTTCGACGGCCTGACCCAGGCCGCCGACAACCTCGGGTACGCCCTCGTACCTTCCCGGGTCGTCGGGCTCGGCCCCTCCCAGTCCTTCTCGCAGACGGTGACCATCGACGCCGGCTCCCGTGCCGGGGTCCGACCCGACATGACCGTCCTCAACAACGACGGCCTCGTCGGGAGGGTCCTGCGGGTCACCAGCTCGACCGCGACCGTGCTCTTGATCGTCGACGCCGAGTCGGTGGTCGGCGGACGGGTGGGCGAGAGCATGGAGGTGGGCTTCCTCCACGGTCGCGGGATCCTCGGCGACACCGGGAGGCTCGACCTCGAGCTCGCCGACGAGTCCGAGGCCCCCGCCAGCCACGACACCGTCGTCACCTGGGGCAGCGAGAGCGGGGGGCCCTACGTCTCCGGGGTCCCGGTCGGCCGGGTGAGCTCGGTCTACAGCAGCCTGCGTGAGACCTCCCAGCGAGCCGTCATCGAGCCGTTCGTCGACTTCGGGTCCCTCGACCTGGTCGGCGTCGTGGTGCCGGCCGGCACGACCAGTGACCGGGCGATCGTCGAGGCCGACGGGAGCATGAGATGAACCACCTGACGTCGCCGTTCGAGCCCGCGCCCGGACGGGGGCCGCGATGACGCTCCTGAGGACGCTCTCGGCGTCGGTGTTGGTGGGCCTGGCCCTGGTCCTGCAGGTGTCGCTGTTCCCGCACTTCGCCTGGCAGGGGATCGTGCCCAACCTCTGCCTGCTCGTGGTGGTCGGGGCCGCACTGACCCGCGGTCCGCAGTTCGCCGTCGTGCTGGGTTTCCTGGCCGGGGTGGCGCTCGACCTCGCACCACCCGCCGACCACGTCGCCGGGCGCTGGGCCCTGGCCCTGGTGGTCGTCGGCTACCTCGCCGGACGGGTCCGCCAGGACGTGAAGCCCACCGCCGTCGCCGTCGTCGCCACGGTCGCCGCGTCGTCGTTCATCGGCACCTCCATCTTCGCGATCACCGGCATGGTCCTGCAGGACCCGCTGCTCGACGTCGGGGAGGTGCTGCAGGTGATCCTGGTGGCGGTGCTCTGGGACGTCCTGCTCACGCCCTTCGTGCTGCCGCCCGTCATGACGATGTTCAACCGCCTCCAGCCCGAACGGGCGACCGGCTGACATGCTCGCCGCGAGCTCGAAGAAGCAGGGCGGGAGCATCGGGGGACGCAAGGCCCGACTCCGCCTCATCGTCATCCAGGCCCTGGTGTTCTCGCTGTTCGCCACCCTCTTCGCCCGCCTGTACTACCTCCAGGTCGTCAGCGGTGCGGAGTACGAGGCGCAGGCTGCCTCACAGTCCGTGCGCGAGATCGTGGTGCAGCCCCAGCGGGGGCTGGTCGTCGACGACCAGGGCCGACCGCTGGTCACCAACCGCCCGGCCTGGGTGATCTCGGTCGACCGGACGATGCTGGGCAAGATGACCGAGCGGCAGCGCAGCCTGCTCCTGGCCCGTCTCGGCCGGGCCGTCGGCGAGCCCGCCGCCCGCATCGACAAGCGGCTGGTGACCTGCGGTGACCCCGGCAGCCTCGCCGGCACCTGCTGGAACGGCTCGCCCTACCAGCCGGTGCCCGTCGCCCGCGACGTCCGCCAGGCGGTGGCCCTGCGCATCCTCGAGCAGCCGGAGGACTATCCCGCGATCCTCGCCGAGCAGGAGACCGTGCGCGCCTACCCGCGTCCCTACGGCATCAACCTGGCCCACGTGCTGGGGTACCTGAGCCCGATCACCGAGTCCGAGTACGACTCCGCTCGCGCCAACGGCGACCGCTCCGTCAACGGCGCGTCGTCGGTGGGACGCGCAGGCGTCGAGAAGCAGTACGACGAGTGGCTGCGCGGGATGCCCGGCTACCGCAGCGTCGCAGTGGACTCGATGGGCCGCGTGCTCGGCGACGACAGGGAGCTCGCGGGGCAGCCCGGCGACACGCTGGTCACCTCGATCGACGCCAAGGTGCAGGGGGTCGTGGAGCGGCAGCTGGCCAGGACCATCACGACGGCCCGGCGCACGTTCGACTCCGTGAGCGGGCGCAACTACGTCGCGGACTCCGGTGCTGCCGTGGTGATGGAGGCCGACACCGGTCGGATCGTGGCCATGGCGAGCCAGCCGACGTACGACCCCGGGGTCTGGGTCGGCGGCATCACCGAGAAGCAGCTGCGGCGGCTGTACTCCCCGAAGGCGGGGACCCCACTGCTGAGCCGGGCGACCCAGGGTCAGTTCGCGCCGGGCTCGACGTGGAAGCCCTTCATGACCGCGGGTGCGCTGACGAACGGCTACAGCACCTCCACCCAGCTCGACTGCTCGTCCGGGTTCCCGGTCGGCAACCGGGTGTTCAAGAACTACGAGTCCGGCGCCTACGGCTACATCACCTTCGCCAGAGCGCTGGAGGTCTCCTGCAACACCTTCTTCTACCGGGTCGGTTACGACTTCTGGCGACGCCTCGGCTCCGACGAGGATGACGTCAACGCCCGTGACCCACTCGTCGAGGAGGCCGAGACGTTCGGCTTCGGGAGCCGGACGGGGATCGACCTGCCCGGCGAGGCGTCCGGCCGGATCGCCGACCGGAAGTGGAAGCTCGCCTACTACAAGTCCATGAAGGACTACTACTGCGGCATCTCGCACAAGCCGCAGGATGCGAAGACCAGCGACTTCGTCTACAAGTTCGCCTACGAGTTCTGCCTCGAGGGCTACAAGTACCGCGCCGGCGATGCGGTCAACTTCGCCATCGGCCAGGGCGACACGATCGTCACCCCCCTCCAGCTGGCGCGGGCCTACGCCGCGCTCTCCAACGGAGGCACGCTCTACGCGCCGCGGGTGGGCAAGGCGATCGTCTCCCCGCAGGGGACCGTGCTGCAGCGGATCGAGCCGAAGATCAACGGTCACGTCCGCCTGCCCGGTCGGGTCATCGACTACATCGACGAGGCACTCAAGGGCGTCACCCGGGTCGGCACCATGTCCTGGCGGATGATCGGCTTCCCCCTCGACGAGGTGAAGGTCCGCTCCAAGACCGGGTCCGCCGAGGTCTACGGGAAGCAGTCCACGTCCTGGGTCGCGTCCTACAGCGACGACTACGTGGTGGTGATGATGGTGTCCCAGGGCGGCACGGGCTCCGGCACGTCCGGCCCGGCGATCCGCAAGATCTGGGAGTCCCTCTACGGCATCCGCGGGCTCCGCGTCGATCCCGACCGGGCCGCGATCCCCGGCACCTCGCCCCCGGCGCGGTTGCCGACGTTCCTCAAGGACGGCTCGATCCTGCCGCCCGACGGGAGGAGGGACTGATGGCAGCGCTTCGACAGCTCAGGACCAGCCGGCCGGCCGCCGCCCTGCGCGCCCCCGGTCTCGACTGGCTGCTGATGGTGGCCGTCGCGGCGCTGCTGGTGCTCGGCAGCCTGCTCGTGTGGTCGGCCACCTCGGCGCGCGAGGACCTCACCGGCGGTGACCCGACGGCGTACCTGCGCAAGCAGCTGGTGAACGTCGCGATCGGGGTCGTGCTGATGGTCATGGTGCTGGCCACCGACCACCGGTGGGTACGCATCCTCGCGCCGCTGGTCTACCTCGCCTCCGTCGGCGGACTGGTGCTGGTGCTCACCAGCGGGACCACGATCAACGGCTCGCGCTCCTGGATCCAGCTCGGCGGGATGTCGATCCAGCCGGCGGAGTTCGCCAAGCTGGCCGTGGTGATCGGCATGGCGCTGCTGGTGGCCGAGCGCGCCGAAGCCCGCCGTCGCTACGACGTCTCCCCGGTCGACGTGGCCGGGATGCTCGTGATCGCGGGGATCCCGGCCGCCCTGATCATGGCCCAGCCCGACCTCGGCACCATGCTCGTGCTCTCGGCCACGGTGTTCGGCGTGATCGCCGCCGCCGGAGCGCCGCGCCGCTGGCTGCTCCTGATGGGCGGTGGCGGGATCGCGGCCGGGGCCGTGGCCGTGGCCGCCGGGGTGCTGAAGGACTACCAGGTCGACCGTTTCCTGGCGTTCACCAACCCCGAGCTCGACCCCCGTGGCGCCGGCTACAACACCGAGCAGGCGCGGATCGCGGTCGGCAACGGCGGGCTCTTCGGGCAGGGGTTGTTCGACGGGTCCCAGACCCGCTCGGGGTTCGTGCCCGAGCAGCACACCGACTTCATCTTCACCGTCGCGGGCGAGGAGCTCGGCCTCGTGGGTGCCGGCGTCCTGATCGCGCTGCTCGGCGTCGTGATCTGGCGAGCGCTGGTCATCGCCTTCCAGACCGACGACACGTTCGGGCGCATCGCGGCCGCCGGGATCGCCTGCTGGTTCGGCTTCCAGGCCTTCCAGAACATCGGGATGTGTCTGGGGATCATGCCGGTCACCGGGGTCCCGCTGCCGTTCGTGTCCTACGGCGGCAGCTCGATGTTCGCCGGCATGCTGGCGATCGGGCTCCTGCAGAACATCCACCTGCGCTCCACCGCGTCCCTTCCGACCCGGTTCCTCACCACCCAGCCGCGGGTGCTCTCCGTCCGTTAGGGCGGCGGTCCGGCGGCTGCGACCCGCGTCCGCGCCCTCCGATCTGACCCCGCGGGACCAGCCCGGTCTAGGCATGGTGACCCGCGTCGTGCTGGTGCCATCGTGGACGCGTGCCCCCCTCCGAGCTGCTGCAGGACGCGGTCGAGCGGTCCGTCGTCATCAGGCACGAAGGCAGGTCTGGTGCGCGCCTGGAGCACGTCCGGCTCGCCGACGGAACCGACTACATCGTGAAGCGGGTGACCCCCGCCTCCGACCTGACGCTGGCCCTCACCGGTGGGACGGTCGCGCGCGAGTACCTCCTGTGGCGTTCCGGCGCGCTGGACCGGCTCCCGCCCGGAGTCGACCACGCCGTGGTGGACGGCTGGGTGGACGGCGACACCACCGTCATCGTGATGGAGGACCTCGGCGACAGGGTGTTCACCTGGAAGTCACATCTCTCCACCGACGAGACCGACTGGGTGGTCGCCCGGGTCGCCGCCATGCACCGTCGGTACGTGGGGAGTCCGCCGGACGAGGTGGCTCCGCTCGACCAGGTGCTCACGCTCTTCGCCCCGTGGCGGATCCGGGGGTTGGCCGAGGAAGGGAACGAGCTGGCCGGGCTCGCCTGCCGGGGATGGGAGATCTTCGCCCGGACGGTGCCCGCCGATGTGGCGGGCCCGGTGCTCGTGCTGCTGGAGGATCCCACCCCTCTGGCAGCCGCACTGGGCGCGGGCCCGGTCACGCTGACCCACGGGGACCTCGCGACCGTGAACATGGCCCGTGACGGCGACTCGCTGGTGCTGCTGGACTGGGCACTTGCGACCGCGGCACCGGGCGCCCTGGACATCGCCTGGCTCCTGGCGGGCTGCTCATCGGTGCTCGAGCCGAGCCGTGAGCACGTCCTGGGGACCTACGCCGACCTTGCCGGACCGGCCTACGACATGCGCTCGATGCGGCTCGCCCTGCTCGCGGGCCTGCTGTGGCTGGGCTGGAACAAGGCGCTCGACGCCACGGAGCACCCGGAGCCGGCCAAGCGGAGGCGGGAGCGCCGCGACCTCGCCTGGTGGGTCCACGAGGCCAGGGAGACCCTGGCGGAGGGTCTCGTCTGATGGACCTGAACACGCTCTACCACCGCACGGTCGAGAGCTGGGCGGACCGGGTCAACGACGTCCGGCCGGACCAGTGGGAGCTCCCGACGCCGTGCCGGGAGTGGCAGGTCCGGGACCTGGTCAACCACGTGACCGGCGAGGACCTGTGGACCACGCCGCTCGTGCAGGGGGGCACGATCGACGAGGTGGGGGCGCGCTTCGACGGCGACCTGCTCGGCAAGGACCCGATCGGCTCCGCCCTGGCCGCCGCGCGCGAGGCGATCGGCACCGTCGCCCAGGGGCTCCGGGCGGGTGGGACGGTCCACCTGTCCTACGGCGAGGAGAAGCTGGAGGAGTACGTCCACCAGCTGGCCGCCGACCACCTGGTCCACGGCTGGGACCTCGCGGTCGCGACCGGGGGTGACCACCGGCTCGATCCGTCGCTGGTGCACGAGGTGGCCACCTGGTTCGCCGAGCGCGAGGAGCTGTACCGCGCCGGAGGGGTGATCGGCCCGCGGGCGGCCACCACGGGCGACCCCCAGGGCGACTTCCTGGCCGCCTTTGGCCGCGATCCCCACTGGGGCCCGAACCACGCCGCCCTGGCCAGGTTCTCGGCCGCGTTCGGACGTGGCGACGTCGACGCCGTGATGGCCCTGATGACCGACGACTGCCTGTTCGAGGCCACCGGTCCCGCCCCCGACGGAGTCCGTCACGAGGGCGCGGGCGCGGTCCGGCAGGTGTGGGTGGACCTGTTCGGCGGCACCCGGGACGCCGCCTTCACCGAGGAGGAGTCGTTCGTCGCGGGCGAGCGGGGTGTCCTGCGGTGGCGTTTCGACTGGACCGGCGACGACGGGACGCCCGGCCACGTCCGGGGGGTCGACGTCCTCCGCTTCAGAGACGGTCTGGTGAGCGAGAAGTTCTCCTACGTCAAGGGTTGATCTGCGTCTTCGGACCGATTCCGTGAGAACTCTGCGCGCGGCGACATCGCGACGTACTCTGGTGCGCCTGCCCCGCCCCCGACCCCCAAGGTGTAGTCGCCGTGCCCGTTGGCCTCGACCATCCCGCCCAGCCTGACCAGCTCGACCACATGAGCGTCTTTCCCCGCCTCGAGCCCAAGCTGCCGTCCGTCCAGAAGCCGATCCAGTACGTCGGTGGAGAGCTCAACTCCACCCTCAAGGACTGGGACGACGTCGACGTCCGATGGGCGCTGATGTATCCCGACGCCTACGAGGTCGGCCTGCCCAACCAGGGCGTCCAGATCCTCTACGAGGTGCTCAACGAGCGCGACTGGATCCTGGCCGAGCGCACCTACTCGGTGTGGCCGGACCTCGAGTCGGTCATGCGAGCCGAGGGGATCCCGCAGTTCACCGTCGACAGCCACCGGCCGGTGCGCGCCTTCGACGTGCTGGGGATCAGCTTCTCCACCGAGCTGGGCTACACCAACATGCTCAACGCCCTCGACCTCGCCGGGATCCCGCTCCGGGCCACCGACCGTGGCGACGAGGACCCGGTCGTGCTCGCCGGCGGCCACGCCGCCTTCAACCCGGAGCCGATCGCCGACTTCCTGGATGCCGCCGTCCTCGGTGACGGGGAGGAGATCGTGCTCGCGATCTCCGAGGTCATCCGGGAGTGGAAGGCCGAGGACCGTCCGGGCGGGCGCGACGAGCTGCTGCGCAGGCTCGCCGTCAGCGGCAGCGTCTACGTCCCGAAGTTCTACGACGTCACCTACGCCGAGGACGGCCAGATCGAGGCGGTCGTCCCCAACCGTCCCGGAATCCCGTTCCGGGTGCGCAAGCACACGCTGATGGACCTCGACGCCTGGCCCTACCCCGCCAAGCCGCTGGTGCCGCTCGCCGAGACCGTCCACGAGCGCTACTCGGTGGAGATCTTCCGCGGCTGCACCCGCGGCTGCCGCTTCTGCCAGGCCGGGATGATCACCCGACCGGTCCGGGAGCGGTCGATCGAGGCGATCGGCGACATGGTCGAGAACGGCATCCGCAAGTCCGGGTTCGAGGAGGTGGGCCTGCTCTCGCTGTCCAGCGCCGACCACACCGAGATCGGCGACGTCGCCAAGGGGCTGGCCGACCGGTACGAGGACTGCAACGTCTCGCTGTCGCTGCCGAGCACCCGCGTCGACGCCTTCAACATCACCCTCGCCAACGAGTTCTCCCGCAACGGCCGGCGTTCGGGGCTGACCTTCGCCCCGGAGGGCGGGTCGGAGCGGATGCGCAAGGTGATCAACAAGATGGTCACCGAGGAGGACCTGATCCGGACCGTCGCGACGGCGTACTCCAACGGCTGGCGTCAGGTGAAGCTCTACTTCATGTGCGGCCTGCCCACCGAGACCGACGAGGACGTCCTGGCCATCGCCGACCTCGCCAAGCAGGTGATCGCCAAGGGCCGCGAGGTCTCGGGCCGCAACGACATCCGGTGCACGGTCTCGATCGGCGGTTTCGTGCCGAAGCCGCACACGCCGTTCCAGTGGGCCTCCCAGCTCGACCACGTGACCACCGACGACCGGCTGGCCAAGCTGCGCGACGCGGTCCGCAGCGACAAGCGCTTCGGCCGGGCGATCGGCTTCCGCTACCACGACGGCAAGCCGGGCGTCGTCGAAGGCCTGCTCTCCCGCGGCGACCGTCGTGTCGGCCGGGTCATCGAGGAGGTCTGGCGCGACGGCGGACGCTTCGACGGGTGGAGCGAGCACTTCTCCTACGACCGCTGGGTGGCCGCGGCCGAGCGCGGGCTGGCCGGCACCGGGCTCGACCTGGACTGGTACACCACGCGTGAGCGTGAGTACGACGAGGTCCTGCCCTGGGACCACCTGGACTCCGGGCTCGACAAGGACTGGCTCTGGGCCGACTGGGAGGACGCGCTCGCGGTCGCCGACGGGGCCGAGATCGAGGTCGAGGACTGCCGGTGGACCCCGTGCTACGACTGCGGCGTCTGCCCGGAGATGGACACCGAGATCCAGATCGGCCCCACGGGTCGCGAGCTGCTGCCCCTCCGGGTGGTCTGAGGGCCTTCGCCGGGCCGTGCCGGGCCGGGTGCCTGAGCCCGGCCTAGGAGGCGTTGTCGGGCACCCGACCCCCACGGCGTGAACGCAGCTGGTCCTCGACGTAGGCCGGCCGGGCGACGTACCAGCCGACGACGGCCTGCGGCACGGTCAGGGCGACCAGGAACCACAGCGGTGCCGTCCAGCCGCCGGTCGCGCCGTAGAGGACGCCCACGGTGAACGGTCCCACCGCCGACAGCAGGTAGCCGGCCGACTGGGTGAACCCGGAGAGGGCGGCGGTCCCCGCGGGGGTGCGTGAGCGGAGGCCGATCAGGGTCAGGATGAGCGGGAAGGTGCAGGTGGCGGCGCCGGCCAGGACGGCCCACAGCACGGCCAGGTCGTGCGGGGCGAGCATCAGGCCGACGTACGCCACCGGGTAGCAGGCCATCACCGCGAGCAGGATCCCCGACTGGTCGTGGCGGCGGGCCGCTGCCGCCGGCAACCACAACGACAGCGGGACGCTGGTGGCGGCCACCAGCCCGACGAGGAGCCCGGCGGAGGTGGGGGAGTAGCCCTGGTCGCGCCACAGCTGTGCGAACCAGCCGAAGATGGCGTAGGCGTGCATGGACTGCAGCCCGAAGAAGAGGGCCATCCCCAGGCCGAGCCGGGTCCGGGCCACCTGGGAGAGGGTCACGTCGTGGGGTGCCGGGTCGAGATGGCGGTCGTGGCCGATGAGGCGGAGCCAGGGGAGCGCGGCGATCGCCGCGACGACCCCCCACACCGCGAGGCCCACACGCCAGCTGCCGGCGGCCTCGGAGATCGGGACCGTCAGCGTCAGTGCGCCGGTGAGGCCGAGGGCCAGGGTCGCGGTGTAGAGCGCCGTGACCCGTCCGATCCGGTCGGGGAAGTGCAGCTTGACCAGCGAGGGGAGCAGCACGTTCGCCACGGCCATCCCTGCCAGCGCGGCCATCGACAGGACCAGGAAGGTCACCGGACCCGGCGCCACGGAGCGGGCCGCCAGCCCGCCGGCCACCATCAGCAGCGCGGCCAGGGTCACCCGGTGCACGCCGATCCGTCGGGCGAGCTGCGGGGCCAGCGCCCCGAAGCCGGCGAACGCGAGCACCGGAAGCGAGGTCAGGAGCCCGGCGCCGAGGGTGGACATGTCGAGCCCTGCCCGGACCTCGGCCAGCACCGGCCCGACGCTCACCGCCGCCGGCCGCAGGTTCACGGCGAGCAGCAGCAGCCCGGCCAGGAGCAGCAGGCGTGGCCCGAGGTCCTGCCGTCCGCCGCTCATGACGCCCGATCGTCCCAGACCACGCCGACCCGCCCGAAACTGACAGGAATCCCGCTGACCCGCCCGAAAGTTTCGGGCGGGTCAGCGCGGGCGAGGCACAATTGGGGGTGTGCGGCACATCGGCGACGACGAGCGGCGCGCCCGGATCGCCCGTCGCCACGCGCTCGCTCCGAACGCCCGGGTCGCGGATCCCCTGTCCGCGGCCCGGGCCCTCACCGTGCTGCACGCCACCGAGCCGGCGACCGTCTACCTCTCGCTGTTCGCGCGGGTGGCGGGGCTGACGGTCGCCGACGTCGACCGGGCCCTGTACGACGACCGGTCGCTGGTCAAGCAGCTCGCGATGCGCCGTACCCTCTTCGCCTTCCCGCGGGACCTGCTCCCCGCCGCCTGGGGGAGCGCCTCCGCCCGCGTCGCCGAGCAGGAGCGGCGCCGCACGGCGAAGGACGCCGAGCGCGGGGGGCTCGCCCTGGACGGTGAGGCCTGGCTGAAGGAGGCCCGCGAGGCCGTGCTCGACCGCCTCGCCGACGGCTCCGCGCTCAGCGCCGCCACGATCCGCGCCGAGGTGCCCGCGCTCGCCGGCAAGGTCCGGATCGGCAGCGGGAAGTGGTCGGCGGAGGTCTCCCTGGCACCTCGTGTGCTGGGCCTCCTCGGTGCGGAAGCGCTGGTCGTCCGGGGGCGCAACGACGGCCACTGGCGGGTGTCCCGACCGGCGTGGACCCTGATGGCGGGCTGGTTGGGCGAGCAGCCCGCGGCCCTGGAGCCGCACGCGGGGTACGCCGAGCTCGTCCGCCGCTGGTTGCGCACGTTCGGCCCCGGCACCGAGACCGACATCGTGTGGTGGCTGGGCGCCACGAGGACGGCGGTGCGCCGGGCGCTCGTGGACGTCGGCGCTGTCGAGGTCTCGCTCGACCACGGTGGCACCGGCTGGGTCCTGGCCGACGACCTCGAGCCGGTCGACCCCGAACCGCCCTGGGCCGCCCTGCTGCCGGCGCTCGACCCCACGACGATGGGCTGGAAGGAGCGCGACTTCTACCTGCCCCCCGACCATGTGCCGTACCTGTTCGACACCAACGGCAACGCCGGGTCGACCGCGTGGTGGAACGGGCGGATCGTCGGCTGCTGGGTCCAGGCCGAGGACGGGGCCGTGCGGGTGGCGCTGCGGGAGGACCCGGGCGCGCGAGCACGGGCCGCGCTCGACGTCGAGGCGGAGCGGTTGACGGCGTTCCTCGGCGGTGTGCGGGTCAACACCGTCTACGCGTCGCAGCAGATGCGGGCGGCCCTGCGGTCCTGATCCGGGTCAGTCGGGGGTGAAGGCGCAGAACTCGTTGCCGTCGGGGTCGGCCAGCACGGTCCACCCGATCCCGTCGCCCGCGGCGCGCAGCACGCGCGCTCCGTGGGCGACGAGGGCGTCGACGTCGTCGGTGACGACGTCGATGTGCACCCGGTTCTTCACCGTCTTCGGCTCCGGGACGGGCCCGAAGCAGATGAACTCGAAGGGCGCGCCCGGGACGTTCTCGAGGTAGCAGTCGCCCGACTCGTCCTGACCGACGTCGGCACCGAGCACCTCGGCCCACCAGCGCGCGATCGCGAGGCACTCCTCGCCGCCGGGACCCGAGTCCCAGACCAGCTCGTAGAGCCGTCGTGCGACCGGGGTGTCCCGCACGAAGACGCAGAACTCCTGACCGTCCGGATCGGTCATCACCGTCCACGGTTGCGTGTCGTCCACCACGGTGGCACCCGCCGTCAGGGCCGCCTCCAGGCCCTCCGCGTTGACGTCGAGGTGCACGCGGTTCTTGACCGTCTTCGGCTCCGGGACGGGGTTGATCCACGCCACGGCCTCCCCGGGCGCGTCGTCGAGCCACCAGATCCCGTCGCGGTGCGGACCGGGCGTCAGGCCGAGCAAGGCTCCCCAGAACCGGGCGGCCCGCTCCGCGTCGACGGCGTCGATGCACAGGTCCTTGTAGGTCGCGAGTGGCACCTGCGCATGCTGGCACATCGCGAGTTCGTGGTGGCCGAGCCGTGGCAAGTAACCTCCGAGCGTGCCCGATCAACCCCCGCAGCAGGCGCCGCCCGTCCAGCGGCTGCGGATCCGCTACGCCAAGCGCGGGCGGCTGCGCTTCACCAGCCACCGTGACTTCAGCCGGGCCTTCGAGCGGGCCGTGTTCCGGGCCCGGGTGCCCATGGCCTACTCCTCGGGGTTCAACCCCCACCCCCGGATCTCGTACGCCGGCGCGGCGCCGACCGGGTCTGCGAGCGAGGCGGAGTACCTCGAGATCGCGCTGGCCGAGGTCGTGGACCC
The DNA here is from genome assembly GCF_035703625.1 of Nocardioides sp. GTDB lineage: Bacteria > Actinomycetota > Actinomycetes > Propionibacteriales > Nocardioidaceae > Nocardioides. The sequence continues at coordinate 24,255 of NZ_DASSXS010000178.1, forward strand.
GGACCGGGTGGCCGTGGAGCTGGGGGAGGCCCTCCCCGACGGACTGGACCTGGTGACGGTGGTGGTGTCGCCCGGAGGCTCACTCGCCGACCTGCTGCAGGCCAGCAGGTGGCAGGTCGACGTGGCGTCCCCGCTGGCCGCCAGCGCAGCGGCCGTCGAGCAGTTCCTCGCCACCGGGTCCGTGCCGGTGCAGCGGATGACCAAGAAGGGCATGCGCGAGTTCGACTGCCGGGCCGCGGTCGTCTCGCTCTCGGCCGAGGAGGGGCCCGCCGGGACCCGGCTGATGGTCGGGTTGCGCCACACCGTCCCCGCGGTACGCCCGGACGACGTCCTCACCGGCCTGCGCAGCGTCGCCGGACTGGAGACCGGGGAGGATCCGCGCCTCACCCGGCTGGCCCAGGGGCCGCTCGACGAGTCGACCGGTGAGATCAGGGACCCCCTGACCTGACTCGTTCGGCGACTCGCCGGGACCACGAGGACGCTTCTCGGTGGTGACCGCGATCGGCGTCACGTGTGCCATACTCGCAAGCGGTTGGCCCGGAGCGGCACCCCCGCCCCGAGTCACCCGACGACGTTCTCGCCGGTCCACAGATCAGGATTTTCTGGGCCCGGCATCGCGAGGGCGGATCGTCGCCAGACCGCGACGCGGCCGGTGCGAGTGGGTGACAGCAGCTCCGCCGAAGATGGCTCTCGCCGAGGGCCCAGCGACCGCGGCAGGCGATGAGCCACCTCTCGTCGACGCACACTGCGGAGGGTGTCGCCGCCACTGAAGGCTTGACGCTCGAGCCCGGAGAACGGGCCACGGCGTACGACAGCCCGGCGCCTGCGCCGGGTCGAGGAGAGCAACATGCTCGAGGACCACCAGCCCAGCGACAATCCCGGCTCCGGCCCCGGCGACGCCCCGGGCGACATCCCCGCCGCGGCCGGTACGGAGCCCGCCGCGAAGAAGACGGCGGCCAGGAAGACCACCGCGAAGAAAACCGCCGCGAAGAAGACGGCGGCCAGGAAGACCACCACGCGGAAGACCGCAGCAGGAGCGGACGAGCCCCAGGCGGCCACGGGTGACGCGTCGTCGCCCGAGCTGTTCGAGACGCAGGGCCCGGCAGCCCAGGAGCCGCCGGCGGAGCCCGCTGCGAAGAAGACGGCGGCGGCCAGGAAGTCCACCGCCGCCAAGAAGACAGCCGCGAAGAAGACCTCCGCGAAGAAGAGCCCGGCCACGAAGCCGGAGGTCGACGAGGTCGCGCCGTCCGGTGCCGGGGAGTCCGCCGCCAGCACGCCCGCCGTGCTGTTCCAGGCGCCCGACGTCGCCCAGGCTCCACCGCGCCGTACCCGCAAGGCAACCTCGGCGCAGCAGGACACGACCGAGGAGAAGCCGGCCCGGGAGAAGGCCGACAGGTCCGGGGACAAGCCGGGCAAGGACACCTCGCCCGGCGACTCCGGCAAGGCCAAGGGTGAGGACAAGGGCGACGCCAAGGGCGAGGACAAGCCCGACAAGGGCGGCCGCGCCGATCAGGCCGACCGGCCGGACCAGTCCGACACCGACGCCGACGACAGCGAGGGCGGCGGCGGCCGTCGCCGCCGTCGCCGAGGCGGTCGCCGCCGGCGCAAGTCCGGCGAGGGTGACAGCGAGGCCACCGGCCAGGACGAGGCGGAGTCCGCCGAGGGCTCCGACTCCGACGACGCCGAGGGCGAGGGCGAAGGCGGGAGCTCCCGCAGGCGCAGGCGTCGCCGTCGTGCCGGCGACGAAGGCGACTCCGGTGGGGACGACCCCGCCAACACGGTCACCAAGGTCCGCCAGGGACGCTCCGCGGAGGACCAGATCACGGCCGTGTCCGGCTCCACCCGGCTGGAGGCCAAGAAGCAGCGCCGCCGCGAGGGCCGCGAGGCCGGACGTCGCCGCGCGCCGATCGTGAGCGAGGCGGAGTTCCTCGCCCGCCGGGAGGCGGTGGAGCGGGTCATGGTGATCCGTCAGCGCGAGGAGCTCACCCAGATCGCCGTGCTCGAGGACAAGGTGCTCGTCGAGCACTACGTCGCCCGGGAGTCGCAGACCTCCCTGATCGGCAACGTCTACCTCGGACGCGTCCAGAACGTCCTGCCCTCGATGGAGGCGGCCTTCATCGACATCGGCAAGGGACGCAACGCCGTGCTGTACGCCGGCGAGGTGAACTGGTCCGCGCTCGGGCACAAGGACGGCCAGCCCCGCAAGATCGAGTCGGTCCTGTCGTCGGGCCAGTCGGTCCTCGTGCAGGTCACCAAGGACCCGGTGGGCCACAAGGGCGCCCGGCTGACCAGCCAGATCAGCCTCGCCGGCCGCTTCCTGGTCTACGTGCCCGACGGCACCACCAGCGGCATCTCCCGCAAGCTGCCCGACACCGAGCGCACCCGGCTGAAGACCCTGCTCAAGGAGATCGTGCCCGACAGCGCCGGCGTCATCGTCCGGACCGCGGCCGAGGGGGCCAGCGAGGACGAGCTGACCCGTGACGTCGAGCGCCTCAAGGCTCGCTGGGAGGACATCGACTCCAAGGCCAAGGGCAAGTCGCCGCAGGCGCTCTACTCCGAGCCCGACCTGACCCTCAAGGTCGTCCGCGACCTGTTCACCGAGGACTTCAAGAAGCTGGTCGTGGAGGGCGACGACGCCTGGGAGACCGTGCAGCAGTACGTCGCCCACGTCGCACCCGACCTCGAGGACCGCCTCGAGCGCTACGAGGGCGAGGCGGGTGCGTTCTCGACGTACCGGATCGACGAGCAGATCGCCAAGGGCCTGGACCGCAAGGTGTGGCTCCCCTCCGGCGGCTCGCTGATCATCGACCGTACCGAGGCGATGACCGTGGTGGACGTCAACACGGGGAAGTTCACCGGCTCCGGCGGCAACCTCGAGGAGACGGTCACCAAGAACAACCTCGAGGCGGCGGAGGAGCTCGTCCGCCAGCTCCGGCTGCGCGACATCGGCGGCATCATCGTCGTCGACTTCATCGACATGGTGCTGGAGTCCAACCGCGACCTGGTCCTGCGGCGGCTGGTCGAGTGCCTGGGCCGGGACCGGACGCGCCACCAGGTCGCCGAGGTGACCTCGCTCGGCCTGGTGCAGATGACCCGCAAACGGATCGGCACGGGCCTGCTCGAGGCGTTCTCGGAGAACTGCGAGGCCTGCCAGGGTCGCGGCGTGATCCTCCACGACGTCCCCGTCGAGCCCAAGAAGACCGACGACGACTCCCGGCGCGGCGGTCGCCGCGGCAAGGGTCGTGGGCGTGGGGACGACAACCGTGGAGGCGGCAACAACGGCGGCAACGGCTCTCCGAAGGCCGCGCCGTCGCCGAAGGACATCGCGGCGATGGCCCGGCCGGAGGCCGCTGAGTCGACCGAGTCCGAGGCTCCCCAGGCCGGGTCTCCCGAGCCCCAGCGGGGCACGGCGCCCCAGCCCGAGACGCCCGAGCCGAAGTCGGCGCCCGAGGCCGAGACCCCCGAGCCGGGGGCACCCGAGCAGCGGACGGCCGAGCCCGGGACGGCCGAGAAGGCGCGGAAGCCCGCGCCGGAGGAGAGCAAGGCGCCCGAGCCCGAGACCCCCGAGCCCAAGGCGGTGGAGGCCGGCGCGGAGGAGTCCGCGTCCCGTGGCACGGTCGAGGTTCCCCCGCTGCCCAAGGCCGAGCCGGCCGAGGAGGTTCCCTCGTCGGCTCCTCAGGATCCGCCCGAGAAGCCCAAGGTCGTCACCCGGACCCGACGCCGCAGCGCCAGCCGCCCGGCCGGACCGCCGTCCGCGGCCGCAGAGCCCGAGGCGTCGCCGCGCACCGCGCAGGCCGGGCAGCCGGTGGGCACCACCGGGCAGGTCGGTGCGCCGGCGGCCACGGGGCAGGTCGAGCCCGGCACCGTCGACGCCGAGCCCGGCACGACGGCCTCGGTCACCACGGTCGAGCACGTGCCGATCAAGAAGAAGGGTTCCCGCAAGCGCTGACCGGCCACCCCGTGTTTTGCGGGGCAACGCCAGCATCCGTACTATTGATCTTCGTGCGCTCGCGCGCACCTCTCTGCACGGCATCCCGACTCCCACCGGAGGCCGAGGCGTGCCGCAGACCCGAAGCAACAGTGAGACGAAGGAGACCGCGGTGTACGCGATCGTGCGCGCAGGCGCCAAGCAGCAGAAGGTTGCCGTCGGCGACGTCATCTCGATCGACAAGGTCGAGAACGGTGTCGGCGAGTCGCTCACCCTGCCGGTCGTCATGGTCGTCGACGGCGAAAAGGTCACCGCCACCGGCCTCGACAAGGCTGCCGTGACCGCCGAGGTCATCGGTGCCGTGAAGGGCCCCAAGATCGTGATCCAGAAGTTCAAGAACAAGACCGGCTACAAGGTGCGCCAGGGGCACCGCCAGAAGTACACGCAGGTCAAGGTCACCGACATCTCCCTCTGAGCCCATCTGAGATCAGGCTCGAGCAACGAAGGACGAAGACATGGCACACAAGAAGGGCGCGGCCTCGACCAAGAACGGTCGGGACTCCAACTCCCAGCGCCTCGGCGTCAAGCGGTACGGCGGTCAGCTGGTCAACGCCGGCGAGATCATCGTCCGCCAGCGCGGGACCCACTTCCACCCGGGATCCGGCGTCGGCCGTGGCGGTGACGACACGCTCTTCGCGCTGGTCGGCGGTGCCGTCGAGTTCGGCACCCGACGTGGACGCCGGGTCGTCAACGTCACGCCCCGCGACTGAGCCGACGAAGTCGCGAAACGGGCGGGAGATCGAGGAGGGCTCGGCTCAGATCCGAGCGTGCGAGGAGCTGAGCGACCCGTCTCGAAAACCGGTTGGCTCTCGAGGCGCATTCGCCCGACGTCTCGCTTAAGGAGCACCTGATGGCAGTCCCCACGTTCGTCGACCGGGTGACGCTGCACGTCAGCGCCGGTCGCGGCGGCAACGGGGTGGC
>NZ_DASSXS010000197.1:0-10328 GCF_035703625.1 Nocardioides sp.
CTCGCCCGGCATCGAGAACCCCTACGGCAACGGCGGTGCCCACGCGTTCGACATCAGCGACCCGTCGAACATCGACTACGCGACGACGCCCGAGGGCGAGAAGGCCGTCTACATCAGCGACGCGGTGGTGCCGGCGTCGACGTTCTGCGACATCCACGTGATCGAGCAGATCCCCGGCGAGCAGCGCCTCATCGCGGCCTACTACAGCCAGGGCATCAAGATCGTCGACTACTACGTGGACGACGCCGGTCACCTCCAGTTCGTCGAGCGGTCGTCGTTCACGCTGCCCCGGGCCAACACCTGGGCGGCTGAGGACTTCAAGATCCGAAGCAACGCCGACGGCACCCGCACCTACTACATCGCCGTCGACGACATCCACCGCGGCATCGACGTGGTGAGCTGGACGGGCAAGCCGAACCCGATGGGCTCGCCGCCGCCGGCCAGCAGTGACACCCTGACCAACGCAGGTCTGGTCGGCGCGTCGGCGGTCATGCTCGGTGCGGCCGCTTTCTACCGGCGCCGTCGGCACGCCACTGGTCACTGACCGGAGGCGCGAAGCGGGAAGAGCCCAGGAGGTCAGAGGCCGCCCTGCGCCGGATGCGAACTGCATTCCGGTGGCCGGGCGGCTTCCTGCTGACGAGCAGAGCCGCAGGTCAGGCCGCCGGTCCCGGCCCTTCCGGGGCTGCTCAGTTCTTGACCCGGAAGGACCGGGTCGCGGACCACGCTCCCGCCCGCCCGGCACTGTCCACGGCGCGTACCCGCCAGAAGCGGGTGCCCTGGGTACCGAACGAGAGGGAGGTCTGGGACGCGGTGACGGGCCGCTCGAGCTGGATGGTCGTGAACGCGCTGGAGGTGCTGACCTGTACGAGGTAGGTCGCGGCACCGGAGACGTCGGTCCAGTCGAACGTGCGGGAGGCACCTGGGGCCCATCGGGCCTCGTTTGCGGGTGACAGCAAGGTGGGCGCCGGGAGGTTCGGGGGCACCGTGGTCGGCGGGGACACAGTCAGGGTTGCCGTGCGGGTGGTCCCGCCGGTCGTCGCCGTGATGGTGAGCGTCGTGGGCGCCGCAACGGCGAGCGTGCCGACGGCAAAGGTCACGCTCGTGGTGCCGGCCGGGACGGTCACGGTCGCCGGCACGGTGGCCGCGGGGCCACTGCTCGTGACCCCGACGAGTGCACCACCTGAGGGTGCCTCGCCGTCGAGCGTGACGGTGCCGGTCGACGTTCCGCTGCCTCCGGTCACGGCGCTGGGCGTCAGGGTCAGGCTCGAGACAGTGACCGGGCTGGTGCTCGCCGGCTCGACCGTGAGGGTTGTGGACCTGGTCGCTCCGCCGTGGCTGGCCGTGATGGTGACGGTGGTGGTCGAGGTGACGGCGGCGGTCGAGATCGGGAACGTCCCGGTCGTCGACGCTCCCGACACGAAGACACGGACGTTGACCTCGGCGATCGCGGGGTCGCTGCTGCTCAAGGCGACCTCGGCACCCGCCGCGGGCGCCGGGCTGCTGAGCGTCACCGTCCCGGTCGCCGACGATCCTCCGGTCACCCGGGCGGGACTGATGGCGACCGACGACAGGGAGGAGGCCGGGGCGACGCTGGCGCTGAACGGGCGCTCCACTGTCGCGCCCTGGGCGTCGGTGAGACGGAGCGTCCAGGTGAACGTCCCGCTGGTCGTGGGGGTGCCGGCCACGCGGACCACATCACTGCTCGGGTCATCCTGGATCAGGGTCATCCCGGGCGGCAGGTCGCCCGCGCTCACCAGCCACCGGTAGGGGCGCAAGCCTCCGCCGCCGGTGAACCAGAGGTTGGCCGTCTCGCCGGCCGACAGCTGCGGCCAGGCTTGCGGTGTGATGTCGAGTGCGAGCGCCGGGTTGACCCGGATCGTGTACGTCCGGGTCGCCATCAGTCCGTTCGCGTCGGTTGCACGGATCGTGAACGTGCTCGTCTGCACCGTCGTCGGTATGCCGCGGATCTCGGCGTAGGTCTGGTTCTCCGGTGGGCTGGGGCGTCCCGCTGGCTCGGGGACGACGAGGGAGAGCCCGTCGGGAAGCGCTCCCGTGACGGACCAGGTGGTGGGCCCGACCGCGTTCGACAGGTTGATGACCGTCGTCGGCACCTGGGCGCCGACGTTGAACGGCCCGATCTCCGGGGTGTCCGGCAACATCGCGGGTGGCGGAGGAGCGGTGACGGTGCACCCGGTGAGAGTCACGGTGACCGGCCGAAGCGACCCGTCGTCCACCGCAACCGTGCAGTCTGCCGGCGGGGTGTAGCCCGTACGAGAGACGCGGAAGTCGCCGTCACCCTCGCTGCTGGCCATGGCGACGGTGTCCACGGTGATGGTGCGACCCGCGATGGCCCGCCCCTCGATCCGCAGGTTCCCGCGGTCGAACTCCGCGCGGGAGACGGTGACATCGGCGAACGCCGGGGACGGACTGAGCGCGATCCCGAACGACGCCGCGGCGACCGCCGCGAGTGAGCGAGCCACCATCGTGTGAAACCCCATCATGATCCCCCTGGTTCCCGTGGCGCCCTCCCGAGCGCCGTCGGGCAAGACTTCCCCAGGTCGGGGACGCGCCTCAATAGGACCTTCGGACTACTACCGACGTGGCAGCCGCAACGGCACGGGCGCCATCACAGGGCCGGCAGCGGACTGCGTGCCCGGGCGGTCTCCCGCGGCTTGCCGGATGACCCGTTTGCGGGATCGCGCCCAGACCAGCTTTCTGTGGAGGATGCTCCCCACACCCACGGGCAGGGCACCCGCCCGGCGGTAGCGGGCCGGTGACGGCGTCCCCCGCCGCACCACACAAGAGCCGCAGGCCGGGCACCTGGCCTGGCCTGCGGCTCTGCTCGGTGGGCAGGGGCGGGGTCGAACCGCCGACCTTCCACTTTTCAGGCGGACGCTCGTACCAACTGAGCTACCTGCCCGAGCGAGCGAAACCATACCCGAGACGGTCGGGGCCAGGCGATTCGGCCGACGTCCACAGGTCCGGCCACGGGTCACGGCGGGCGGCGATGGATTTGGGACCGGCCGCGTCGGGAGCCCTATGCTGTGCTGCAGTCCTGCCCCCATCGTCTAGCGGCCCAGGACCCCGCCCTTTCACGGCGGTAGCACGGGTTCGAATCCCGTTGGGGGTACCAGCCGCGGCCTCCCAGAGCCCGCCGGGGCCTGCGGATCCGGGCGCCGGTGTCGATTGGGAGGCGGGCGCGACGATGGGTTAGAGTTCCAGCGCTTCGCAAAGGTGGAGCCATGGCCCCGTAGCGCAGTTGGTTAGCGCGCCGCCCTGTCACGGCGGAGGCCGCGGGTTCGAGTCCCGTCGGGGTCGCACATGACGCCCCGGATCATCGAGATCCGGGGCGTTCGTCGTTCCCGCCGGAAGGTCGTGCAGTCGCGCAGGCGACACTGGATCCATGTCGATCGCGATGGGCGCTGCTGAGTTCGAGGGTCTGGTCAACGAGGCCCTCGACGCCATCCCCGACGAGCTGTCTGCCCTGATCGAGAACGTCGTGGTGCTGGTCGAGGACGACGCCCCGGCGGACGACCCGGACCTGCTGGGGCTCTACGACGGTGTCGCGCTCACCGAGCGGTACGGCGACTACGGGATGGTGCTGCCGGACCGGATCTTCATCTACCGACGACCCTTGCTCGAGATGTGCGCGACCGAGGAAGAGCTGGTGCGGGAGGTCCGAATCACGGTCGTGCACGAGATCGCGCACCACTTCGGTATCGACGACGACCGGTTGCACGAGCTCGGCTACGGCTGACTCAGCTCAGGGGATCGAGCCGGAAGCCGATCCCCCGCACGGTGTGGATCCACACCGCGCCGGGACTGGCGACGTCGAGCTTGCGACGCAGGTTGCCCACGTGGGCGTCCACGAGGTTCTTCGAACCCTGGAAGTCGGACTGCCACATCTCCCGCACGATCGACGGCCGGTCCCAGACCTGCCCGGCCCGCTGGGCGAACAGCACCAGGAGGTCGAACTCGGTGCGGGTCAGCGGGACGGCGACGCCGTTCACCTTGACCTCCCTGCGGTCCTGCTCGATGACCAGCCCACCGCCGAGGTCGAGGTCCGGGGTCACCGCGGACGCCGGCGGGGCGTGGTTGCCCCCGGTGCCCGGACCGGACGGGTGGCGGGGGCGGCGGAAGAGCGCGGTGACGCGCGCCTGGAGCTCCCGGGTCGAGAAGGGCTTGGACATGTAGTCGTCGGCGCCCACGTGGAGACCGATCAGACGGTCTCCTTCCTCCGTACGTGCCGTGAGCATGATGACGTAGGCGTCGCTGGTCTCGCGGATCCTCCGGCAGACCTCCACGCCGTCGACGTCGGGCAGGCCGAGGTCGAGCGTGATCAGGTCGGGCCGGTGCTTCTCGAGCAGGGCCTCGACCTCCCGGCCGGTGCCGGACTGGTGGACGTCGAACCCGGACCCCGCGAGAACGGCAGCGACGAGCGCGCGAATGTCCGCGTCGTCCTCGATCACCAGAGCCGTTCCGGCCTGCATCGCAATCCTCCTGTTGCCCGGATAGCGATCATGCCGCAACCCATCGACACTTGTATCCCAATCGCCGCGTTTTTCGACGCGTGGCGCCACGGGGGCGTGGGGACGCCGGCAGGTCAGCAGGCGTGGTCGGCCGTCTCGCGGACGTCAGGCCAGGGCTGCGGTGGCTCGCCGCGCTGCTGACGGACGAACTCCCCGAAGAGCCAGCGCTGGAAGCGGCGCTGCTCGGGCGTGCGCGCGAGGGAGAGGAGCCGCTGCTTCTGGCAGAACTCGTCGGCAAGGTCGAGCAGGTCGAGGAACTGCTCGATGGTCTCGGCGCTGGCCTCCGGCACGTTCACGCGCAGGTCCGTCGTCGCCGCCCCGGCCGCGAGGGCGGTCTCGATCGAGTCGCTGTGGATGCCCTCGCGGAGGATGCGGTCGATGTCGGCGAAGAGCTCCGAGAGGCTCTTGGCCAGGGGGTAGTCGTCCTCGTGGGCGAGCGAGAGGAGCCGGACCTCGCGGCGCAGCTCGCTCCACTGGGTCTGTGACGCGTGGAGGGTGCGCAGCGGGACCTCCCGCACCTCGACGTGGACGTGGTGGTCCGGTGGTGTCTGCTCGGGCCGGTCACGGTCGGAGCCGGTGATGACTCCCTCGACTCCCTCGCTCCGGATGGCCGTGGCCGGCACGAACCAGACGACCTTGCCCTGGTCATCGATATCGGCTCCCCAGGCGTCGGAGCATCGGGCCACGATGTCGAGGCCACGCCCGAACGTGATCAGGGGGTCGTCGTTGATCGGGTGGTGGGAGCTCGGGTCGGGCAGCAACGGCGGCTGCGGTGAGGCGTCGCTGACCTCGATCCTCGGATGCTCCGGGGTGCCCCGCACCCGCATGCGCACCGGCCGCTCGCCGTGCAGGATCGCGTTGCCGATCAGCTCGGAGACTCCCAGCTCCGCACATTCGGAAAGGTCTCCACGACCGATCTCGGAGCATGCCTCGGCCGCCCAGCGCCGGGCTTCGTGCACGCTGCTCCGCCCCGAGCCCAAGGTGAAGACTGGCCTGTGTATCGGCACGGTACGGAGCCCCCTGTGTTCCGGCCCGGATGTGAATGGAGCAGAACTGTTCGATGCTCACCTACCCCCCCATGGTGGGCCCGAAACCAGGTTCAGTTCAAAGTTTTTTCACCGGTGCGCTGGACCGGTGTGAGCAACCAGACCCCACGCTCATTCGGCGGAGGGAGGGGAGTGCCGGACAATGGGGGTGTCCAGATCTGCCAGACGGCGTGATTGGTCCGCACGGAAGGTTGACATGGAATCCCCGCAGACAGGACATCAGCCCACTCAGGATCGCCACCGGGTCGTGGTGATCGGCTCCGGATTCGGTGGCCTCTTCGGCACGAAGGCGCTGCGTCGATCCGACGTCGAGGTGACGAACCTGGCCAAGACCACGCACCACCTCTTCCAGCCGCTGCTTTACCAGGTGGCCACCGGCATCCTCTCCGAGGGAGAGATCGCCCCGCCGACCCGGGAGATCCTCAGCGGACAGCGCAACGCACGGGTCCTGCTCGGCGAGGTGACCGACATCGACCTCGAGCGGCGTGAGGTGACCTCGCACGTCCTGAGCCGGGCGACCGTGACGCCCTACGACTCGCTGATCGTGGCCGCCGGCGCCACGCAGTCCTACTTCGGCAACGACCAGTTCTCCGAGTTCGCGCCGGGGATGAAGAGCATCGATGACGCCCTCGAGCTGCGCGGCCGGATCTTCGGCGCGTTCGAGATGGCGGAGCTCGGTGCCAACCGGGGCGACAACGTGGACCACCTGCTGACGTTCGTGGTGGTCGGGGCCGGCCCGACGGGCGTGGAGATGGCGGGGCAGATCGCCGAGCTCGCGCATCGCACGCTCAAGCGCGACTTCCGCGAGATCAACACCCGTACGGCGAGGGTGATCCTGGTCGACGCCGCAGGACAGGTGCTTCCGCCGTTCGGTGCCCGGCTGGGCGCCAGCACCAAGGCCGAGCTCGAGAAGCTCGGGGTCGAGGTGCTGCTCGGGGCGATGGTCACCGACCTCGACGAGCGGGGCATCGAGGTGAAGTACAAGGACGGGCACACCGAGCGGATCGCTGCGGTGACGAAGATCTGGGCCGCCGGCGTCCAGGCCAGCAGCCTCGGCCGCATCCTGTCGGCACAGACCGGCGCGCCGCTCGACCGTGCCGGTCGGATCGGCGTCAACCCCGACCTCACCCTCCCCGGGCATCCCGAGGTCTTCGTCGTGGGCGACATGATCGACCTCGACAACCTGCCGGGTGTCGCCCAGGTGGCCATCCAGGGCGCCAAGTACGCCGCGAAGGAGATCGACGGACGGCTGCGTGGCCGACCCCCGCAGCCGGCGTTCCGGTACTTCGACAAGGGCTCGATGGCGATCATCAGCCGCTTCAACGCCGTGGCCATGGTGGGCAAGCTCCGGCTGACCGGGCTGGTGGCCTGGCTGATGTGGCTGGCCGTCCACCTCGTCTACATCACCGGGTTCAAGAACCGGGTGACGGCCCTGCTCCACTGGGCGATCTCCTTCCTGGGCCGCGGCCGTTCCGAGCGCACGACGACCGAGCAGCAGATCTTCGCCAGGTCGGCGCTCGCGCGGCTCGAGCGCGGGGCCAGCGACCTGGTCTCCGACCCGGGGGAGTACGACGCCGCGCGCGAGGCAGAGCGTCGGGCGGCCCTCGAGGCGCAGGCGTTGGAGGAGGCCCGGCTCACCGACGCGGGGCACCGGGGAGTGCCGGCCGACCAGCGCTGACCCCTCCGGATAGTCCCTCACGAAACGGTGGGCGACACGCCGTACCCCACCACCACTTCGTTCGGGACTATCGCGGCTGGCTGCTACTCGAAGCGCTCCTGCTGCTTCTCCATCGCCTCGCGCGCCCACTTCGGCAGGATGAACACGCCCTCGGCCTCGACGGTGACCCCCTCGGCGTCACTGATCGAGCCGACCGCACACGTCTTGATGCCTTCCACGCGGTCGATCGAGGCCTCCCCGTGCAGGTCACCCAGCGGGGTGCCGCGGCGGTAGCGCAGGGTCAGGGTCCCCGTCATGCCCGGCTTGCCACCCGCCCCGGCGGCCTCGCCGAGCAGCTGGTCGAGGACGAGCGCGGCGACGCCCCCGTGCACCAGGCCGGGCGGACCTTCGTACGCCGCACCGAGACGGAAGTCCGCCCATGCCTTGCCGACCGGGTCGCGACGGATCTCGAGCGGCGGGGCCACCGGGTTCCGCAGCCCGACGACCGCGTTGCCCCACGGCCGGCCGGTGCCGTCTGAGTTGAAGCGGATGCCGTAGGACCCGTCGAGCTGCTGGGCGCGCAGCCGGGCGGTGATCGCCTCGATCTCCTCCCGGGCGGCGGCGACAGACGCGTCGTCGACCTCGGTGCGGATCGAGGCGTCGGCCAGCTCGCGCACAGCCTGGGCGAGCGGCCCGTACAGCCCCTCCTGGCGGGAGATCTCCTCGGATGAGAGCTCTTCGTGCACGTAGCCGACCATGGACTCACCCTAGAACCTGTTCCAGTTCGACAATTCGTTGGCTCGCTTCACGGGCGCCGTGATGGGATCCGGGCCATGACCGAGCTCGTCCGCCCAGACGTCCGCTACCGCGAGTCCCTGGCCGAGGCCGTGGCCGAGTTCCCGGAGGGCACGATGCACGGGTCCGGGCTGTGGGAGCTCGAGCACGGGCTGGACACGACCGAGCAGGGTTGCCGCGCTGTCGTCGCGCACCTTCGATCCTGCGCCGACCCTGAGGTCGAGCCGCCGGAGAACAGGGTGCGCAGCACCTACTTCTGGATCACCGAGGGCGAGGAGGTCGTCGGCTTCCTCGCGCTGCGGCACGCCCTCACCCCGTGGCTGCTCGAGGAGGGTGGTCACATCGGGTTCTCGGTACGGCCGTCCCGACGCCGTGAGGGCCACGCCCGGCGCGCCCTCGCCCTGGCGCTCACCGAGGCGAAGGCCCTCGGGCTGGACCGGGTGCTGCTCACCTGCGACGAGGACAACGACGGGTCGCGGCTGACCATCGAGCGCAACGGCGGTGTCCACGAGGACTCCCGGAACGGCAAGCGCCGCTACTGGATCGACGTGGGGTGACCAATCAACCCCCGGCCCGTTGACAGGGCATGTGCGAGCACCACGGCTCCCTGCCGTCCACACCCCTGACGCGGCGTACGGCGCTCTCCGCGGCGGGCGCCGGGCTCCTGATCGCGGGACTCACCTCCCGCCACACGGCCGCGATCGCCGACACCGGCTCGGTCCCGGCCGCCGGCGCGGCCCGGAGCTCCAGGATCACCACCGGCACCACCCTGGTCCACGCCGACCTGCACAACCACACGCTGCTCTCGGACGGCGACGGCGACCCGGCGCTCGCGTTCGACTCGATGCGTGGTGCCGGGCTGGACGTGGCTGCCCTCACCGACCACGCGACGTACTCCGACAACGCCCTCGGCGACGTCCTCACCGATGCTCTTCCGCCCGACTACCACCAGGCCGCCGGCCTCACCCCCAACGGGTGGGCGCGCACCCGGGAGTACGCCGACGCCGCCAACGCTGACGGAGCGTTCACCGCGATCCGCGGCTTCGAGTGGTCGGAGCCCTTGCTGGGCCACGTCAACGTCTGGTTCACCGAGCACTACGTCGACGTCCTCCAGGCCGGTCTGATGGCGCCGCTGCTCGAGTGGCTGCGCCGCGAGCCAGGCCTGGTGCTGGACGGTGGCGCCGACGGGATCGCCGGCTTCAACCACCCGGGCCGCGAGCCCGGGCGTTTCGAGGAGTTCCGGTTCGATCCGGCCGCCCGGGACCAGCTGGTGTCGCTGGAGATGTTCAACCGGCGCGACGACTACCTCTTCGAGGGCTGGGCCGCCGGGAAGTCCTCGCCGCTGTGCGCCTGCCTCAACGCGGGCTGGCGGACCGGCATCACCGGGGTCACCGACGAGCACGGCGTCGACTGGGGCCACCCCGAGGGCAAGGGCCGGACGGGTCTGTGGGTCACCGACCACACGCGTGCCGGGGTCAAGGCCGCCATGCAGGCGCGGCGGTTCTTCGCCACCCGCACGTCGGGGCTGCGGATCGACGCGACGGCGGCGGTCGCAGGTGAGCCCGCCGTGCCCATGGGGTCGGTGCTGCGCGTGGACGGGGCTGACGTGACGTTCACGCTCGACCTGGCTCGCGACGAGTCGTGGCTGGGGCGCCGGCTGACGGTTCAGGTGCTGCGACCGGGGAGCGACGCTCCCGTCGTACCCCTCGTCCAGGAGTTCGCGGTCGGCGACCTGGTCACCGTCACCGTGCCGCTGGCGCGTGAGGATGGCGACTGGGTGCTGCTGCGGGTCGCGGACCCGACGCAGCCCAACGCGACCCCGGGCCCGGCGGGGCATCCCGGCAACGACCTCGGGATCGCCTACACGAGCCCGTGGTGGCTGGAGCCTGCCTCCTAGGGCCGACGGCGCTGGTCAGACGCGGTCGTGGTCCCCTGTGCGCGGGCGGACCGGGGACTCGAAGGCCGCCAGCACGGCACGGCCGGCTTCGTTGGCGTCGGGGCGGACCGGGTCCAGCTCCTGCTCGTGGTGCTCGAGCCACCTGTTCAGGAGATCGGCAGCCTGCTTCTCGTTTCGCGTCCTCTGGCTCATGTCCCGCCAACTTTGCTGTGTCAAACCCGTCCCCGCGCCCGTCATCGGGTGCATCCAGATGGTGACAGCGCACACTGAGCTGTGGCAAGCGTCTCGACCGCGCCTTGATCCAAACTTATCGGTAGGCCCCGTGGGACTCGAACCCACAACCAAAGGATTAAAAGTCCTCTGCTCTGCCAATTGAGCTAGGGGCCCGGGCGGTGGCGTGGCTG
>NZ_DASSXS010000111.1:0-6348 GCF_035703625.1 Nocardioides sp.
GCCGCCTCCACGCTCTCGGCCACCGAGAAGCGGGTGTTGATCGGAACCAGCTCGTTGCGCAGCTCGTCGTCCGGAGCGTGCAGGGACAGGGCGAGGGTCACCGGGATGCCCTCCTCGGTCAGTTGCCGGATCCGTGGCACCAGCCCGACGGTGGACACGGTGACGCCCCGGGCCGACATGCCCAGCCCGTCGGGAGCGGGGTCGGTGAGGCGTCGTACGGCGCCCATGACCGCCCGGTAGTTCGCCAGCGGCTCGCCCATGCCCATGAAGACCACGTTGGAGACCCGGCCCGGGCCGCCGGGGACCTCGCCGCGCGCGAGCGACCGTGCTCCGGCCACGACCTGCTCCACGATCTCGGCGGTCGACATGTTGCGCTGCAGGCCTCCCTGTCCGGTCGCGCAGAACGGGCACGCCATGCCGCAGCCGGCCTGGCTCGAGACGCACATGGTGACCCGGCCCGGATATCGCATCAGCACCGACTCGACCAGGGCGCCGTCGAACAGCTTCCACAGAGTCTTGCGGGTCGTCCCGCCGTCGGCCTCCATCGTGTGCAGGGGCGTCATCAGCGGGGGCAGCAGCGCGGCCACCAGCTCCTCCCGACCACCCGCCGGCAGGTCGGTCATCTGGTCGGGGTCGTCGACGAGCCGCGAGAAGTAGTGGGTCGACAGCTGCCGTGCCCGGAAGCGCGGCATGCCCAGCTCTCCGGCGAGGTCGGCGCGCTCGTCGGCCGACAGATCGGCGAGGTGCCGGGGCGGCTTGCGGCGGCCGCGAGGCTCGTCGAAGACCAGCGGGAGCGGCTTGGGGCTGTCGGACATCAGGGTCCGATCATCCCATCCCTCCGGGAGCGGGCCCGAATCGTCGGCCCGAATCGTCGTGGCCCGGCTCAGCCCTGGGAGCGGACCATGAAGTAGAGGACGAGCGAGGCGACACACAGCACGACCAGCGTGGTCAGGGCCATGCCGATGAACATGTAGGTGCCGAAGCGACGGGTGCGAGGCACGGCGGCCAGGACGGCCGGGACGACCAGGAGGAGCAGGATGTAGGGGAACAGCTCCTCCGCGGTGTCGTAGTCGAACATCAGCCGCAGGATGCCCGCGTAGGCACCGGGCACCAGCATCACCGAGAGCATGCCGGTGAAGAAGCCGGCCAGGGCATTGAACGTCGGGTGGTCTCGGTGCCACCAGCTCGGTGACTCCCCGTCCGTGTCCTCCCCCCTGACTTCCTCGGGGGCGCGCTCTGTCGTCATCGCGAGAATTCTCCCAGACGTACCGCCCTTGCCGCACGGCGGCACCCCGGCCACGCTGGGGTGATGGAGGTGCGCTTCCTCGACGGTGACGGGGCACATCGCGCCGAGTCCCACGACCGGGCCGCCCTGTTCGGCCGCCGGGACGGTTTCGTCTGGGTCGACGTACCGACCTGGAGCGACGAGGCGGAGCGCGTGCTCGAGACCCTCGGCTGCCACCCGCTGGTGGTCGCAGGCTGCCGCCAGCGCAACTACGTGCCCACCGTGCACGGGTACGCCGACCACGTCTTCGTGACCACGCAGTCACCGTTCCTCGGACATGCCGGCCACGTGCACCTCCTGGAGCTCGACCAGATCATCGGCAGCCACTTCCTGGTCACCGTCCACGGACCGATCAACCCTGACGTCGACCCCGCCCGTGCCCTGGTGGAGACCGCCGGCGTCCTGACCCGGATCGAGGAGAGCCGGTTCCGGCCCCGGTCCCCCGCCGAGCTCAGCTACGCCATCACCTCGGCGGTGGCCCGTCGGCAGAGTGGTGTGATCCGCGAGGTCGCCGCCAAGATCCCCGATCTGGAGCGGGACGTGATGGCCTCCCAGCTGCGCAACCCCGAGGCACTGCTGGAGACCATGTTCCTGATCCGCCACGAGCTGATCACGACGCGCACCATGGCGGCGCAGTGCCACGACATCTGGGTCCGCCTGGCCGGCATCCAGAGGATGCCCGACGACGAGGACGCACGCTTCGCCCGCGACGTGGCCGAGCAGTTCGAGCGGGTCCGGTCACTGGCCGACGGTGAGTCACACTTCCTCTTCGGCGTGATCGAGCTCTACCAGACCAAGGTGCACACCAAGATGACCGTCGCGATGGAGCGGTTGGCGGTGATCGCGGCGGTCACCCTGCCGATCACCGCCATCGCCTCGATCCTCGGCATGAACCTGATCGTCAACGGCAGCACCCAGCCCGGACTGCTCGTCATCGCCCTCGCCGTGATGGTCGGGATCAGCCTGTTGCTGCTGCGCTGGGCCCACCGTCAGGGCTGGTGGTGACCCGCGTTTTCCAGATAGTCCGTCACGAAACGGTTGCCCCTGACGGCGTGTCGGCAGCCATTGCGTGACGGACTATCCGAGTTGGTCAGGCGTCCACCACGATCAGGTCCGGCATCCGGAGGGCGGCCCAGCGGGCGAGGTCAGGAGGTCGTCCCGTGAGCTCGGACACGAGGAGGGTCCACGCGGTTCCGTGGCCCACGAGCACCACGTCCAGGTCGTCGTGGGTGGTCAGGATGCCGCCGACCGCCCGCGTCACCCGCGACCGGCAGGTTGCGAGCGGCTCCCACCCCTCGTGCGCGGGCGCGGCCGGGTCGGCGAAGGCGCGGCGTACGACGCCCTCGAAGTCCTCGATCCAGCCGCCGGCCTCCCGGACGTGCTCCCTCAGCTCGTCCACGACGCCGACCTCCCCGTCGGTGAGCAACCGGGCCGTGTCGACGGCCTTGGGCTCCGGCGAGCTGAACCACGCGCCCCGCTCAGGGAGCCGGCCGGACTCCCGCAACGCCCACACGGCGTCGAAGCCGGCGGGATCGAGCTCCCAGGTGGCCGCCGGCCGGTCCGGCACGACCAGGGGTCTCCCGTGCCGGACCAGGTGAAGCATCAGAAGACGAGGTAGTGGAGGAGCAGCCAGATCGGGGCGATGGTGGCCAGGATCGAGTCGAGCCGGTCCATCAGGCCGCCGTGGCCCGGGATCACCTGGCTCATGTCTTTGATCCCGAGGTCGCGCTTGATCACGGACTCGCACAGGTCGCCCAGCGTCGCCATCACGGCCGCGATCAGGCCGAGGGCGATGCCGACCCACCAGTCCCCCTCGAGGAAGTAGACGACCAGGCCGTAGCCGGCGGCGACGCAGAAGACGATGGACCCGGCGAAGCCCTCCCACGACTTCTTCGGAGAGATGACCGGCGCCATCGGGTGCCGGCCGAAGAGCACGCCCGCGAAGTAGCCGCCGATGTCGGAGGCGATGGTCACCAGGATGAACACGATGATGCCCCGCACCCCGTCGTCCCAGCGGTCGAAGTCGCTGGTGCCACCCTCGGCCAGCAGCAGGGCGACGAACGAGCCCAGGAACGGCACGTAGATCAAGGTGAAGACCGAGGCGGTGGCGTTCTGGACGTAGCCCGGGACGCCGCGGCGCAGCAGCCACAGCATGATGACGAGGGCGGTCACGGCCGTGGCGGTGACCAGGGCGGCGGGCCCGAAGAAGTAGGCCACCACCACCATGACCACGCCGCCCAGCATCAGGGGCTGCTCGGGCAGGTCGATGTCCTTGGCCAGGAACCCCTTGTGGAGCTCCCAGATCGCCACCACGACCGCGCCGGCGACGATCAGCATGAACGCCGTCTTCCAGAACACCAGGGATCCGGCGATGCCGAGCAGCAGCACCACCCCGGAGGCGACGGCGACCGGCAGGTCGCGGCCCGCGCGGCCGTGGTCGACCTGCGGCGCAGGGGTGGGGTCGGTCATGTGGAGTGGCGTCTCGAGGTCGCTCAGACCTCGATCAGCTCGGCTTCCTTGTTCTTGAGCATGTCGTCGATCTCGTCGGTGTGCTTGCGGGTCATCCCGTCGAGCCGCTTCTCGGCGCCGGTGACGTCGTCCTGTCCGACCTCGCCGTCCTTCTCCAGCTTCTCGAGGTGGTGCTTGGCCGTACGCCGCAGGTTGCGCACCGCCACCCGGCCGTCCTCGGCCTTGGCGCGGGCCACCTTGATGTACTCCTTGCGGCGCTCCTCGGTGAGCTCCGGGAAGACGCAGCGCAGCAGCTTGCCGTCGTTGGCGGGGTTGACGCCCAGGTCGGAGTCACGGATCGCGCGCTCGATGTTGCCCATGGCGCCCTGGTCGTAGGGGGAGATCAGGACGATCCGCGCCTCGGGGGAGGTGAACGACGCCAGCTGCTGCAGCGGCGTCGGCGTGCCGTAGTAGTCGACCATGATCTTGCTGAACATGCTCGGGTGCGCGCGTCCCGCCCGGATCGCCGCGAACTCCTCACGCGTCGCCTCGACCGACTTGTCCATCTTGTCGTCGGCCTCGTGGAGGATGTCGTTGATCACGGCTGTTCCCTTTCGCTGCGTTCGTCGAGTTCGCTGGGTTCGGCGAGCCGGTCCTGGTCAGCCGGCGCTGACCAGCGTCCCGATCTTCTCACCCCGGACGACCCGGAGGATGTTGCCCTCGCCCTGCATGCCGAACACGACCATGGGCAGCTTGTTCTCGCCGCACAGCGCGAACGCCGTCTGGTCCATGATCCGCAGCCCCCGGGCCATCGCCTCGTCGTAGGTCAGCTCGTCGAACTTCTCGGCGGTGGGGTCCAGGCGCGGGTCGGCGGTGTAGACGCCGTCGACCCCGCTCTTGGCCACCAGGACGACGTCGCACTTGCTCTCCAGCGCGCGCTGCACCGCCACCGTGTCGGTGGAGAAGAAGGGCATGCCCATCCCCGCGCCGAAGATCACCACGCGCCCCTTCTCGAGGTGGCGGATGGCGCGCCTGGGGATGTAGGGCTCGGCGATCTGGCCCATCGTGATCGCGGTCTGGACACGGGTCTCCACGCCCTCCTTCTCGAGGAAGTCCTGGAGCGCCAGGCAGTTCATGACGATGCCGAGCATGCCCATGTAGTCGGCCCGGACGCGGTCCATCCCGCGCTGCTGGAGCTCGGCACCGCGGAAGAAGTTGCCGCCGCCGGTGACCACCGCGATCTGGACGCCGGCCTTGGCCACCGCCGCGATCTCGCGGGCGATGGCCTGGGCGACGTCGGGGTCGACGCCCACCTTGCCGCCGCCGAAGACCTCTCCGGAGAGCTTCAGCAGGACACGGTTGTAGGACGTCACGAGGGATCCCTTCGTACGACGATGGCTGGACCGATCGCTGTCGAGACCCTACTCGTCAGCTGCCGACCTCGAAACGCGCGAAGCGGGTCAGCGTCACCCCGGCCTCGTCGAGCACGGCCTTGACCGACTTCTTGTTCTCGGTGACCGACGGCTGCTCGAGCAGGACGACGTCCTTGAAGAAGCCGTTGAGCCGGCCCTCGGTGATCTTGGCGATCGCCTGCTCGGGCTTGCCCTCCTCGCGGGAGGTCGCCTCGGCGATCTCGCGCTCCTTGGCGACGATGTCGGCCGGGACGTCCTCACGGGTGAGGTACTGGGGGCGCATCGCCGCGATCTGCATGGCGGCGCTGCGGGCAGCGTCGGCGTTGCCGTCGTACTCGACGAGGACGCCGACGGCGGGCGGCAGGTCGGCCGCACGCTTGTGCATGTAGGCGACGCTCGGGCCGTCGAAGTAGGCGACCCGGCCCAGCTCGATCTTCTCGCCGATGGCGATCGCCAGCTCCTCGACGACCTCCCCGACGGTCTTGTCGCCGAGCTGGACGCCCTTGAGCGCCTCGGGGTCGGCCGCCTGGGCAGCGTCCGCGGCCTCGGCGATCCGCTGGGCGGCGGTCACGAACTCCTCGCCCTTGGCGACGAAGTCGGTCTCGCAGTTCAGCTCGACCAGGGCCCCACCGGCGGTGGCGACCAGGCCGGCCGAGGCCTCGCGCTCGGCGCCGCGCTTGGCGGCCTTGGCGGCGCCCTTGACGCGGAGCAGCTCGACGGCCTTGTCGAAGTCGCCGTCGGACTCCTCGAGTGCCTTCTTGCAGTCCATCATGCCGGCGCCGGTCAGCTCGCGGAGCTTCTTGACCTCGGCCGCGGAGAAGTTAGCCATGATCCTTCTTCCTCGAAGTTCTGGAGGGGGTTGTCCTGTGTGCGCCCGCTCAGGCGGAGGCGTCGGACTTGGACTCGGCGTTGACGAAGCCCGCGGCCTCGGCGGCCTCCGCGGTGCGGAACCAGACCTCGGCGTTGGTGCGGTCGTACCAGGGGCTGCTGGGCGCGTGGAACTTCTTCGACGTCTTGTTGCCCTTGATGTCGAAGCCCTCGGGGGCCGAGCCGTCCTCGAGCGGGGCGGCCGAGTCGGCACCGAACTCGCCCTCGCCACCGGTGGCCGGAGCCTCGGTGGCCGGAGCGTCGGTGGCCGGAGCGTCGGTGGCCGCCGCGGCGGCAGCGTCGGCCTGGGGCGCCTCGGACGCGGCGCCGGTGGCC
>NZ_DASSXS010000214.1:0-23511 GCF_035703625.1 Nocardioides sp.
TCGCAGTCGCCGGCCCACCACGGAGTCGCGCACTCGGTGAGCACGTCGGCGAAGCCGGCGTCGTTGCCGCCGACGGAGATGCTCACGTAGCTGGTCGACGCGGTGAGGGCGGACAGCTGGGTGTTGGTGACATCGGCGACCCGGGCGCCGGAGCAGGCGCGGAAGTTGAGCGAGTAGCCGCGGGCCGCGGCGATCAGGCTGGGGTAGGCGGAGGTCGACCGTTGGCACGACGACCCGTCGTTGATGTAGTCCCGGGTTCCGGTGCCGGAGGCGTACGAGTCGCCGAGGGCGACGTACGACGGCGCGGCGGCATGGGCCGCGTTCTGGG
Organism: Nocardioides sp.; assembly: GCF_035703625.1. GTDB lineage: Bacteria > Actinomycetota > Actinomycetes > Propionibacteriales > Nocardioidaceae > Nocardioides. Next base: position 329 of record NZ_DASSXS010000214.1, read on the forward strand.
CCGCCACCGCGGGGGCGAGCGGCGCGAGGAGGGCGACGGCACCCAGCAGGGCGCGGCGTACGAAGGGACGGGACGTGGGCATCGGGGGCTCCGATCCGAGAGTGCCGGGACACGAACCCGCCTCACGCTAGGGGTATTCGTCGAGGCTGGAAAGGGCTCCCGGCCGCGCCCGACCGGTCGCGGGTGGGGTCAGCGCTTCGTCCGCGGCTTGGTCCGGGGCTTCTTCCGGCCGCCCGGCACGTCGTCCGCAACGGCGGGTCGGGACCGGCTGCCCTGGGGTCCTCCGGTGTCCGGCCGCAGCTCGATCAGCTTCCCCGAGATCCGGGTCGAGGCGAGCCGTTCGGTCGTCCCGGCCGGGAGGTCGGCGGGGAGCTCGACGAGGGAGAAGTCGGGGCGGATCGAGATGTGCCCGAAGTCCTGGCGGCTCAGCCCGCCCTCGTTGGCGATGGCGCCGACGATCTGCCGGGGCTCGACCTTGTGCCGCTTCCCGACGGCGATCCGGTAGGTGGCCAGGGTCGCGGAGCCACGCTGACCGCCCCGCTCCTTCCGGGGCGCGCGACCCTTGTCGGGGCGTCGGTCATCGCGCTCGCGACGCACCGGTCGTTCCGGCTCCGGCTCGAGCAGCAGCGGGGTGTCGCCGTGCAGGACGGCGGCGAGCGCGGCGGCGACGTCGACCTCGGGCACGTCGTGCTCGCGCATGTAGTGAGCCACCACGTCGCGGAAGAAGGACACCTTCTCCTCGTCCCCGAGAGCGGTGGTGATCGCGTCGTCGAACCGGGCCAGCCGGGTGACGTTGACGTCCTCCACCGTCGGCAACGGCATCTGGGTCAGCGGCTGGCGCGCGGTCTTCTCGATCGCCTTGAGCAGGCGCCGCTCCCGGGGCGTCACGAACGAGATCGCCTGGCCGCTCCGCCCGGCGCGGCCGGTGCGCCCGATCCGGTGCACGTAGGACTCGGGGTCGGTCGGGATGTCGAAGTTGACCACGTGGCTGATCCGCTCGACGTCGAGCCCGCGGGCGGCGACGTCGGTCGCCACGAGGATGTCGAGCTTGGCCGCCTTGAGCTGGTTGACCGTCCGCTCCCGCACCGCCTGGGGTACGTCGCCGTTGATCGCGGCCGCGGAGAACCCCCGCGCCCGCAGCTTCTCGGCCAGGGTCTCGGTCTCGTTCTTGGTGCGGACGAAGACGATCATCCCCTCGAAGTTCTCGACCTCGAGGATCCGCGTGAGGGCATCGACCTTCTGCGGGTAGGACACGATCAGGTAGCGCTGGGTGATGTTGGCCGCGGTCGCGGTCTTGTTGCGGACCGTGATCTCGGAGGGGTCGCGGAGGTACTTCGCCGAGAGCTTCCGGATCTGCGCAGGCATGGTCGCCGAGAACAGCGCGACGTTCTTGTCCGTCGGGGTGTCGGCGAGGATGGTCTCGACGTCGTCGGCGAAGCCCATGTTGAGCATCTCGTCGGCCTCGTCGAGCACCAGGAACCGCAGCTCGGTCAGGTCGAGGGTGCCCTTGTCCAGGTGGTCCATGATCCGGCCGGGCGTACCGACGACGATGTGGACGCCGCGGCGCAGGGCGGAGAGCTGGACGCCGTACCCCTGCCCGCCGTAGACCGGGAGGACGTGGACGCCGCGCAGGTGGGCGGCGTACTTCTCGAACGCCTCGCACACCTGGAGGGCGAGCTCACGGGTCGGGGCCAGGACCAGAGCCTGGGGGGTCTTCTGGGACAGGTCGAGGCGGGAGAGGATCGGCAGCGCGAACGCCGCGGTCTTGCCGGTGCCGGTCTGGGCCAGGCCCACGACGTCGCGGCCCTCCAGCAGCGTGGGGATGGTCGCCGCCTGGATCGGCGAGGGGGTCTCGTAGCCGACGTCCCGCAATCCCTTCCGCACCGCGGGGGCGAGCCCGAGGTCGTCGAACGTGATCGTGGGTGTTGCTGGCTCGTCGGACATGTCTCCAACGGTAGGTGCCCCGAGGCGTTGTCGGTGATTCGCGGGGACCGTACCTTCCGTCACTCCACCGTGACCGACTTGGCGAGGTTGCGGGGCTTGTCGATGTCGTGCCCGAGGTGGCGGGCCGCGTGGTAGGCGAGCAGCTGCAGGGGCAGGGTGAGCAGGATCGGGTCGAGCTCCACCTCGTTGCGGGGTACGTCGATCCGCACCACCCCGTCGAGCCCGCTCAGGTCGACGTCCTCGTGGGTCGCCACCACCAGCGGGCCGCCCCGTGCCGCGATCTCGTGCAGCGCCGCGACGTTGCGGTCGGTCAGCTCGTCGTGGGGCACCACCGCGACGGTCGGCACGTCGGGCGAGATCAGCGCGAGCGGACCGTGCTTGAGCTCGGAGGTCTGGTAGGCCTCGGCGTGCCGGTAGGAGATCTCCTTGAACTTCTGCGCCCCCTCGCGAGCGACCGGGAACCCGCGCACCCGGCCGACGAAGAACAGGCTCTCGGCCTCGGCGACGCGGGTGGCGATCCCGGCCAGCGCGTCCTCCCCGGCGAGGATCTCGCCGATCTGGTCTGGCAGCCGGGTCAGACCGGCGATCAGCCGCTTCCCGTCGGCGATGCTCAGGTCGCGGACCCGGCCGAGCTGGAGTGCGAGGAGTGCGAAGCCGAGGTACATGTTGGTCAGCGCCTTGGTGCTCGCCACCGCGACCTCGGGCCCGGCGTGGAGGTAGATCCCGCCGTCGCACTCGCGGGCGATCGCGCTCCCGACGACGTTGACCAGGCCGATCACGCGCCCGCCCTTGCGGCGGATCTCCTGCACCGCCAGCAGGGTGTCGATGGTCTCGCCGGACTGGCTGACCGCGACGTAGAGCGTGTCCGGCTCGATGATCGGGTTGCGGTAGCGGAACTCGCTGGCGGCCTCGGCGTCCGCCGGGATCCGGGCCAGCTCCTCGACCAGGCCGGCGCCCATCTGTCCGACGTAGTACGCCGACCCGCAGCCGAGCACCTTCACGCGCCGGATCGCGCGGGTCTCGCGGGCGTCCATGTTGAGGCCGCCGAGGTGCGCCGTGCCGAAGCGCTCGTCGAGCCGACCGCGCAGCACCCGCTCCGCAGCGTCGGGCTGCTCACGGATCTCCTTGTGCATGTACGACTCGTGACCCCATGGGTCCGGAGGGGCGGCGTCGTAGGCGTCGGGGTCGACGTCGATCGTCGTGGTCCCCTTGTGGGTCGACGACGTCAGGTCCTGCTTGTAGGTGGTGAAGCCGCTCGCGGTGACGGTGGCCATCTCGCCGTCGTCGAGGTGGGCGACGGTCGTGGTGTAGCGCACCAGCGCGGCGAGGTCGGAGGCGACGTGCATCTCGCGCTCGCCGACGCCGATGATCAGCGGGCTGCCGTTGCGGGCCACCACGATCCGGTCGGGGAAGGAGGCGTGCACCACCGCGAGCCCGTAGGTGCCGTCGATCTCCGCGAGGGCGTCGCTGACCCGTGCCTCCAGCGTGTCGCCGTCGGAGCGCGCGACCAGGTGCGCGATCACCTCGGTGTCGGTGTCGGACACCAGGTCGACGCCGTCGTCGGTGAGGCGCTGCCGCAGCTCGGCGGCGTTGTCGATGATCCCGTTGTGGACGACCGCCACGTCACCGGAGGCGTCGGTGTGGGGGTGTGCGTTGGTGTCGCTGGCCGACCCGTGGGTGGCCCAGCGCGTGTGGCCGATCCCGACCTTCCCGCCGAACCTCCGGGGCAGCCGGTCGGCGAGGTCGCGGACCCGGCCCTGGCGCTTGGCCACCCTGATCCCGCTGCCCGACAGGACCGCCACGCCGGCCGAGTCGTAGCCCCGGTGCTCCAGCCGGGTCAGGCCTTCGAGCAGCAGTGGGGCGGCCTGCTGGCCGCCGACGTACCCGACGATTCCGCACATCTTTCGGGTCTCCTTTCGTCTTTCGGGGTTTCGAGACGGTCGCTGCGCGACCTCCTCAACCTCCTCGCTTCGCTCGGACCTTTCTTCTCACTGGGTCTCGACCCGCCGACCGCTCGCTCGACCACCATCAGCGGATCCGCTGGCGCGTCTCCGCTATCCGTAGACGATTCGCCGCAGCTGGCGCTCGGTCAGCGGCGGCGCCGCGACCACCCGGCCGTCCAGCTCCTCGGCGATCCGGGCGAAGATCTCGGGGTTCCTGACCCCGTAGGTCTTCAGGTGGGCGTGCCGGCGCCGGACGTACTCCTCGACCGGCTCCGCGTGGAACGCGACCACGTCCTCGATCACCCGCACCGCCTCGGCGGGGCTGAGGCCGGTGCTGGACGCGATCCGGTCGACGAGCTCCGAGTCCGCGGTCACGACCGGAATCATCCTCAGCGCTCTCCGGTCACGCAACTTCCTGCCCGAAATCGGGCAAACTCTCCCGATTGCCCGCTGCGGTGTCTCTCGAGATGGGGGACCGCCCGCGGGATAGTGTCCGACCGTGGGTATGCGCGGGCGACGGTGGGTGCTGGTCGGCGCCGTGACGCTGGGGGCGGTTGCCTCGGTGCTGTTCATGCAACCCGTGCTCCTCGCACCGGTGGCCGGTGACGACCGGTTGTGGTACCCGCAGGAGGGCGCGCTCGAGTCGTGGAGCATCGTCGACTCGCTCGCCCAGCTGCCGCAGTGGTGGGAGAACCGCGCCGGCACCGGACGCGTGAACATCCTGACCCCCTTCGAGAGGCGCAGTGCCGGCCGCCTGGTGATGGAGACCTCGGTGGACACCGGCACCCCCACGTTCGTGATCAACGGCCTCTTCAAGCTCCTGCTGGCCGCGCTGGCGGTGCTGACGCTGGCGGGACTCCTGAAGAGCGTGCGATGCCGGCGTCGCACGGGTGAGCTGGTCCGGCTGTCCGGCCGGACCGTCGTCCTGGGCACCCTGGTGGGCGGCGTCCTGTTCGCGCTCGGCAGCCAGCCCCCCTTCCACGAGGTGAACGGGCGCAACGGCTGGGTCAACTACCCGACGCACACCTACGGCGCGGTCGTCTCCATCCTCGGTGTCACGGCCCTGGTGCTCTGGTTGACCCGGTTGTACGCCGAGGGCCGGTTCCGGATCCCCATCGTCCTCGTGCTCGTCCTCCTCGCCGTCATCACCAACTTCCGCTACGAGCTCGTGTTTCCCGCGGCCCCCCTGGCGCTCATCGCCCTGCTCCTGGTTCCGGTGACCCCGACGGAGCGGGCGGCCGAGGGGCGCCGGGCGAAGTGGGTCACCGGAAGTGCCTACGTGGGCGTCTTCCTGGCGATCCTGGGCGTGCTGCGTGTCTACCTGTGGGAGGTCTGCAGCGACGGGTGCTACGAGGGCGTCCAGCCCAGCCTGTCGACGGCGGTCGTGGGCACCTTCTGGCAGAACGTCACGTCGAGCGTGCCGGGCGCGACCGCTCCACGCGTCGCCGACTTCGTGGAGAGCTGGGGCATCTCCGCCGACGGGATGTACACGCCGACGGCATGGTCACTGGCCGTGGGCGTCGTCCTGGCGGTCGCCCTGCTGGCGGGCTGGTGGGCGACCCGCCCGACCCCGTCGGCGGAGCCCCTCGACGGCGAGCCGCCGATCGACGACGGCATCGCGCGCGGGTCGGACGAGGGGAGGTTGCTGGCACTGGCGGCCCTCCTGTGCCTCCTCGGGGCCCTGGGCGCGGCCGGAGTGATGTCGTTGTCGGTCAAGTCCCAGACCACTCCCGAGCTGGGCCTGCCGTACCGGCACACGGTGGTCACCTGGGCCGGCATCGCGTGGGCGCTCGGCATGGGCGCGCTGGCGCTGAGGCAACGCTCGCCCCGGGCCGGTGTCGCGACCTGGGTGGCGATGTCGCTGGGCGTCGGCATCGCTGCGGCCTGCCTGCTGACGGCCAACGAGCGCAGCCTCGAGGCCGACCGCGTCGAGACCCGTGCCTCGGCGGCCGCGTTCGCGGCGCTCGTCAACGGTGACCTCAGCGACGCGGCCAACGCCCACCGCTGTCGGCTGGTCCCGATGATCCAGGCCGAGCGGGACGACGCCGCGGAGGCGTTCGACGACGCGTTCCAGCGCCACTGGGGCCAGGAGTTCTGTCGACGCTAGTCGGAGACCGTGCAGCATGATGAGGGCATGCCACTCTCGCCGCTCCAGCTGCTCGACACCGACTCCCTCCTCTCCGAGGAGGACCGCGCCATCCGCGACACGGTCCGCGCGTTCGTGGAGGACAGGCTCAAGCCCGAGATCGCCGGGTGGTACGACGCCGGCACCGCCCCGGTGCGCGACCTGGCCCGGGAGTTCGGCTCGATGGGCCTGCTCGGCATGCACCTCACCGGCTACGGGTGCGCCGGCACCAGCGCGACGGCGTACGGCCTGGCCTGCCTGGAGCTCGAGGCGGGCGACTCCGGACTGCGGTCGGTCGTGTCGGTGCAGGGCAGCCTGGCGATGTACGCGATCTGGAAGCACGGCTCCGACGCCCAGAAGGACGAGTGGCTGCCGCGGATGGCGACCGGCGAGGCGATCGGCTGCTTCGGCCTGACCGAGCCCGACTTCGGCTCCAACCCCGGCGGCATGCGCACCCGCGCGCGGCGGGACGCCCCGGGGAACGAGCAGAGCGACTGGATCCTCACCGGCAACAAGATGTGGATCACCAACGGCTCGGTGGCCGACGTGGCAGTCGTCTGGGCGCGCACGGACGACGGGATCCGCGGCTTCGTCGTCCCCACTTCCACGGAAGGGTTCACCGCCCCCGACATCAAGCAGAAGATGTCGCTGCGCGCGTCCGTCACCTCCGAGCTGGTCCTCGACGACGTGCGACTGCCGGCCGAGGCGATGCTGCCCGAGGCCAAGGGGCTCTCGGGTCCGCTGTCCTGCCTGACCGAGGCCCGCTTCGGGATCGTGTACGGCGCCCTGGGCGCGGCCCGCGACTGCCTGGAGACGACGATCGCCTACGCCCGGGACCGGGAGATCTTCGACCGGTCGCTGGCGTCGTACCAGCTGACCCAGGCCAAGCTGGCCGACATGTCGGTCGAGCTCGGCAAGGGCATGCTGCTGGCCCTCCACCTGGGCAGGCTGAAGGACACGGGTCGGCTGCCCCCGGAGGCGATCAGTGTCGGCAAGCTCAACAACACCCGCGAGGCGCTGCGGATCGCCCGCGAGTGCCGCACCATCCTCGGCGCGGCCGGCATCACCCTGGAGTACCCCTTGATGAGGCACGCCAACAACCTCGAGTCGGTGCTCACCTACGAGGGGACCGCCGAGGTGCACCAGATGGTGATCGGTCAGGCGCTGACCGGGGAGTCCGCGTTCCGCTGACCGAAGCGTGCGCGCGCCGTGACCAGCACCCGGACAGGGACCCGGTGCCTGCGCGCGCGCTGCGAGCGAAACGTCAACGCTGAGCGAGGTGCCCGCGCCCTCACCCGAGGCGCGGCACCGGCAGAGAACAGGCGGGGCCGCCACCGTGCCGAACGAAGACCTCTGGGCGGACGCCGTACACGCGGCCATCTGCCGACGTGTGCAGGTAGCCGGCAGGCCCCGGGAGATACACCTGCGTGGTGGAGCGGGTGAACGGCTGGGCATACAGGGAGTCCGCTGACGAGCCGCCCCACTCCACCCGCTGGCCACCGCGGCCGTCGTTGCGCGAGTAGGGGTCGCGCGGCAGACCGGTCGCCCACAGCGTGCCGCCGACGTCGACCCAGACCCGTGAGGACAGGTCGCTGTCGATCGCCATCTGGACCCACCAGCGGCGGCCGCGCTCGGTGTACTCCCAGCCGACCGTGTAGCTCGCGCCGAGGTCGGTACCGAGATCCCGACAGCGCCGCACCCACGCCGCCGTGCCCTGCAGGGGAGCCGGCGAGCCCAGCGTTCGTGCCCAGTCGCCAAGCGCGTGCTCGAGGCGTGCGAGTCCGGCGGCGTCGAGCGGTCCGCCCGTGGTGGCCCGGACCGCCCGCCTCACACCCGCCATCTCCTCGGGCAGTCCTCCACAGGGCTCTCGCAGCCTGGCCTCGCCTCGGTCGAGACCGTGCAGCACCATCCGCGACGCCTCCGCCGATGCGCCGTCGACGTCACTGGTGATCAGCCAGACCACCTGGGTCAGCGGCCACTCCAGGCCGCGCAGCACCCGGTGCTGCGCCCTCGCGCAGACCGCCTCCGGGTCCGGTTCGTCGGCCTCCGTGGACGGGCTTGCTGCGGTGGAGCTCTCGGCGACGGGCGTGGGTGCGACGTCGCTGTCGCCGCACGCCGTGAGTCCTGCCGTCATCGCGAGCGCGATCCCCAGCAGGGATCCCACCCGTACGACGCCGCCCGGCAACCGGCTCATGCCCAACTGTAGGCACGAGATCCCGCCCGTCGCGGCGAATCCGGAGCGCTGCGCTCCTCCCGCGGAGCGACGCGGGCGATGTCGTCAGCGCCGGGGGCGGGTGTGCCAGAGCCAGGCCAGGCCGACGAAGGGAAGGACCGCAGGCACCCAGCCGTAGCCGGCGCCGTACGCGCTCCAGACGGTGTCGTCGGGGAAGAGGGCGGGATCGGCGACGGTGAGGGTGCCCACGACCAGCACCCCGACGAGCTCGACACCCACGGCGGCCCAGGCCAGCGGCGTGGTGCGGGGGCCGGGTCGGGCCAGGCAGAAGGTCGCGACGGCGTACACGACGGCGGCGAAGGCCGACAGCCCGTAGGCCAGCGGCGCCTCGCCGGCCTTCTCGGCCAGCTGGACGGAGGAGCGGCCGAGCGCGGAGATCGCGAACACGGCGTACACCAGGACCAGGGCGCGGCCCCACCCCTGGTTGGTCGGCTGGACCTCAGGCACCGACGGGGGTCCAGACCTGCTGGGCCCTCAGCACGAGCACCGGCAGCACCAGGCCGGCGACCACCAGCACCGCGGTCCCGCCGCGGCTGCGCTCACCCAGCGCCCACAGCGTCGCGAGCGGGAGGAAGAGCAGGGTCGCGAGGAGGTAGCCCACGAACACCACCCCGTTGACGTCCCGGTCGCCCGAGACGAGCTGGCCGATGCCGATCACCGCCTGGGCGAGCAGCCCGAGCTCGAGCAGGGCGGCGATCCCGAGCAGGAGACCGCCGGTGGGCCGGTCCATCGCGACCTGGACGGCCGCGACAGCTGCGAGGATGAGGGAGACCACGATCAGGGCGGTCTGGAGTGGGTCGATCATCGCTGCGGATCCTACGGATCGGCGGCATGTGACCGGCGCCACACCATGGCCGGAATAGAAACGGACCGGAGTTCTGTTTAGGGTGGTGAAAGATTCAACCACCAGCCCGAGCACCAGGAGTGAGCACCATGGGTTTCCTCAACCGCACCAGGACCAGCACCGCCGTCACCGAGCCGGACTTCGAGGCCGGCACCTCCGCCGTCGAGGACATCTCCGGCGACTACTCCATCGACGTGTCGCACAGCCGGCTCGGCTTCTCGGCCCGTCACGCCATGGTCACCACCGTCCGGGGCGCCTTCAAGGACTTCGAGGGGACGGCCACGATCAACACCGCCGACCCGGGTGCCTCGAAGGTCAGCCTGACCATCGACGCGGGCTCGATCGACACCGGCTCCGCCGACCGGGACGGCCACCTGCGCTCCGGCGACTTCTTCGACATCGACGCCCACAAGCAGCTCACGTTCGTCTCGACCCGGGTGGAGCGCGACGGCTCCGAGTGGGCGATCACCGGCGACCTCACCATCAAGGGCGTCACCCGCCCGGTGACCGTCGTCTTCGAGGAGACCGGCTCCGCGCGCGACCCGTTCGGCAACGTGCGCGTCGGCTTCGAGGGTTCGACCGCCATCAACCGCAAGGACTGGGGCCTGAGCTGGAACGCCGCCCTCGAGACCGGCGGCGTCCTGGTCTCGGAGAAGATCAAGCTCGACTTCGACATCTCCGCGATCCGGGCCTCCGCCTGACCCACCACCGCTGACCCGCCCGAAACTTTCGGGCGGGTCAGCGCTATTTCGGTGGTCCGATCGTGGCCGCGCCGTCACCATGGACGCCATGACGACCGACGTTGCCGCCGGCCTGCCCGCGGGCCTGACCACCCGGGCCCTGACCATGGCCGACGCAGCCGCCGTCACCGCGGTGATCAGCGCGCAGGAGCTCGACGACGTCGGCGAGGTCATCATCGAGGAGGCCGACATCGTCGCCGACTGGCAACGACCCGGGTACGACGTGACCGCCAGCAGCATCGGGGTCTTCGACGACGACCGGCTCGTGGCGTACGCCGAGAGCGGGTCGGGCGGGCGCGGCGATGCGGCCGTCCACCCCGACTACCGGGGCCGAGGCATCGGGACCCGGCTGGCGGCCTGGATGCGGGCGCGGGCCGGCGAGCAGGGCCAGCCCGAGGTCGGGATGCCGGTCCCCCAGGGTTCGCCGGGCGACGTGCTCCTCGAGGGGCTCGGCTACCGCGTCCGCTGGACCAGCTGGGTGCTTCAGCTGCCGGAGGGGGCGAGCATCCCGGCACGGCCGCTGCCCGAGGGATACGTCGTGCGCGAGGCCGGGCCCGACGAGTACGAAGCGGCGTGGACGGTCCAGGAGGACGCCTTCCTCGAATGGTCGGTGCGCGAGCGCGAGACCTACGCGCAGTGGGAGTCGAGCGTCGTCCGCCGTCCCGGCTTCGAGCCGTGGAACCTCCGCGTGGTGGCCGACCCGGGCGGCGTGGTCGTGGCGATGGGCCTGGTCCAGCTCAACGACCGGTGCGCCTACATCGCCCGGCTCGCCACCCGCCGGGACCAGCGCGGCCGCGGACTCGCGCAGGCGCTGCTCGTCGACGCGTTCGCCGTCGCCGCCGAGCACGGCGCCACCAGGTCCGAGCTCTCCACCGACTCCCGCACCGGCGCCCTGTCGCTCTACGAGAAGGTCGGCATGGAGGTCACCTCGGTCTGGGTGAACCGCGCCATCGAGACCGGAGCGCCGCGATGAGGGCGCCCACCGACCTGCCCGACCTGCCCGAAGGACTCACCTCCCGGCCGCTCACCCTCGCCGACGCGCAGGGCGTGTTCGACACGGTGGCCGCCGAGGAGCGGGTCGACCTCGGCGAGGTCGACATCTCGCTCGAGGACGTGCTGAGCGACTGGCAACGGCCCAGCTACGACATCGCGGCCAGCACGGTGGGCGTCTTCGACGGCGACCGCCTGGTGGCGTACGGCGACGTCGCCGGCCCCGACCACGCCTACGCCGCGGTGCATCCCGACCACCAGGGCCGCGGCATCGGCACGGCGATCGCCGCCTGGATCCAGGAGACCGCGCGCACCCGCGGCTCGACCCGGGTCGGCAGCCAGGTGCCCGAGGGGAGCGCGGCCGACCGGCTGATGGCCGACCTCGGCTACCGGGTCCGGTGGACCGCCTGGGACCTCGAGCTGCCCGACGGCGTCGAGATCACGCCGTACCCGCTGCCCGACGGCTTCGTCCTGCGCGACGCGACCGCGGAGGACCACGAGTCCGCCTGGACCCTCATCGAGGACGCCTTCCTCGAGTGGTCGGACCGGCCGCGGCACCCGATCGAGGACTTCGCCTCCTGGGTCTGGGCACGGCCCGGTTTCGAGCCGTGGAACCTCCGGCTGCTGGAGAACCCGGCCGGCGAGCTCGTCGGAGCGACCCACGTGTACCTCGCCGGAGACAGTGCGTACGTCGCCCGGATCGCCGTCCGCCGCGACCACCGCGGGCGCCGGCTGGCCCGCTCGATGCTGGTCGACGCGTTCGGGCTGGCTCGCGAGCACGGCGCCGTCCGTTCCTGCCTCTCCACCGACACCCGCGCCGGCGCCCGGGCGGTCTACGAGGCGGTCGGGATGGTCGTCGCCTCGACCTGGGTCAACCGGGCGATCGACCTCTAGTACGCCTGCGGCGCAGGAGGATCGGCAACGGGGGCTGGTCCAGCGGGTTCGCGGCAGCCACCTCCTCCATCGCTTCGAGGATGTTGACGAGGTTGACCACGAGGCCGCCGTAGACCGGCCACAGCTCGGGCGCCGGGTCGACGGCGCCCAGCCGGCCGACGATCTCGTCGAGCATGGCGCGGCACCGCCGGATCGCGTCGGCGTCGGCGGACTCGACCGCCCGGCCACCACGACGCAGGGCCTCGACGTAGCCGTCCCGGAAGTCCGCATCCCACTCCCGCTGCTGCTCGAGGAAGCGCTCGAGCGTGCGGGCGATGCTGCGGGTCTCGGCCACGGCCTGCTCCATGTGGCGCAGCAGCACGATCCACACCTCGGGATGGCGCAGCTGCCGGGCCGACCGGCGCGGGTTGAGCAGCGCGCTCTCACGTGCCTGCCGCACCATGGCCCAGGCGCGTTCGATCAGCTCGTCCAGGTCGCGGGTGGTCTCCAGCCAGCCGGCCACGTCGTCGCGCGAGCACCCGGCGCCCAGGCCGTCGGCGACCTCGACCAGCAGCGCGCCGATGCGGTCGTCGAGGTCGTCGAGCGCCGCGATGGCGGTACGTCGGCGCAGAGGGGGCCAGACCGCGACGTTGACGACCAGGCCGGCCGCGATCCCGATCCCCGTGTCGAGGAGCCGGTCGACCAGCACGTTCTGGTCGTCGGCGAACCCGGTCGTGAGCACCACCAGTCCCGTGGCGGCCGCGGTGGTCGCCTCCCCCTCCAGCCAGCGCGACCTCCCGAGCAGCAGCCCCAGGAAGACGACGGCACCGAGCGCGGCGACGTCGGGGCCGACCAGGTTGCCGGCGGTCCACGCCAGCAGCACCCCGGCCACGGCTGCGGCCACCTGGCGGGCACCCTGCGAGAAGGTGCGGAACACCGTCGCCTGGACCACCAGCAGGGCGGCCCACGGGGCGAGGAACGACTGTGGCGCCCCGACCAGCTCGACCGCGACCACCCAGGCCAGGGTCACCGCGACCACGGTCTTGACGAGCTGCGTGGCGTCCGACCAGAAGACCGGGTCCCGGACCTTGTCCCTCATCAGCGGATGGGAGCTCCGGAGACCGTCCGGGCGATGACCAGTCGCTGGATCTCCGAGGTGCCCTCGAAGATCGTGTAGATCTTGGCGTCGCGCGCCATCCGCTCGACGGGGTACTCGCGGGTGAACCCGTTGCCACCGAGGATCTGCATGGCCTGCCCGGTGACCCGCACCGCGGTCTCGCCGGCGAAGAGCTTCGACATCGAGCCCTCGGCCTGATCGAAGGACTTGCCCTGCCGCGCCATCCACGCCGCCCGCCAGACGAGCAGCCGCGACGCCTCGATCGAGGTGGCCATGTCGGCCAGGGTGAAGGCGATCGCCTGGTTCTCGATGATCGGCTTGCCGAACTGCTCGCGCGTCTTCGCGTAGTCCAGCGCGACCTCGTAGGCAGCCCGCGCGATCCCGATCGCCTGCGCGCCGACCGCCGGCCGGGTCCGCTCGAAGGTCGCCATCGACGGCTGCCCGCGGCCCCCTCCCTTGGTTCCTGAGGAGGCGAGGGACGAGCCGTCTCGAAGGGCGCGGGCCCTGGCCAGTCGGGCGTCGAGCTTCTCCTTGCCCCCGAGCAGGCAGGAGCCCGGGACGCGGACGTCGTCGAGCACCACCTCTGCGGTGTGCGAGGCCCGGATGCCGTGCTTGGCGAACTTCTGCCCCTGGCTCAGACCCTTGGTCCCGGGCGGGACCACGAAGCTGGCCTGGCCGCGGGTCCGCAGCTCGGGGTCGACCACGGCGGTCACCACGTGCACGTCGGCGATGCCGCCGTTGGTGGCCCACGTCTTGGTGCCCTTGAGGACCCACTCGTCCTTCGCCTCGTCGTACGTCGCCCGCGTGCGCATGGCGCCGACGTCACTGCCGGCGTCGGGCTCCGAGGAGCAGAACGCGCCGAGCTTCAGGTCCCCCGGCGTGCCGTACATCTGGGGGATCCACTCCATGACCTGCTCGTCGGTGCCGTTGGCCCGGACGCCGGCCGCGGCGAGCGAGGTGCCGACGATGGACAGCCCGATGCCGGCGTCACCCCAGAAGAGCTCCTCCATGGTGATCGGGAAGCCGAGGCCGGACTCGTCCATCGCCTGGGCGACGATGAAGTCGACCGAGTAGAGCCCCGCCTTGGCCGCCTCCTCGACGACCGGCCACGGGAACTCCTCCTTCTCGTCCCACTCCGACGCCGCCGGGCGCACCACGTCGGTGGCGAACGTGCGCACCCACGCCTGCAGGTCGAGGTGGTCCTGGCTGAGCTCGAAGGAGGGCGACGTCGTCATGTACCCAACCTAGAAGTCCGCCACGACCGGCGCCATCCACCCGGTTGTCAGGCGCCGGTCGTGGCGGACTGTCGCAACAGGGTCAGGGGTGGGACGTGGTGGTGTAGGGGTCCAGCTCCTCCTCGACTCCCTTGTCACCGAGGTCGGCGTGGTAGTCGGCCGGCGTGGTCTGGTCGACGCCGCTCGGCACCTTGAGCGCCCGCAGGATCGCGGAGAGCACGACGGTCACCACCAGGTTGAGCAGGAACGCGGTGAAGCCGATGTACACGAGGGTGTCGAAGGGCAGGAACGTGTCGGACCACGGCACGCTCAGGAACGGGTCGAGCGGGCTGCCGAAGTGGCTTCCGGGATCGCCGAGCTTCGGGTTGTTCCACGCCGTCCACGTTCCGTAGATCATCCCGACGGCCCAGCCGGCGAGCAGCGCCGTTCGGTGGAACCAGCGTGTGTAGAGCCCGACCACGATCGCCGGGAACGTCTGCAGGATCCAGACGCCGCCGAGCAGCTGGAAGTCGAGCGCGAACTGCACGTCCACGAGGAGGATGAAGGCCAGCGCCCCGAACTTGACCAGCAGCGAGGCCCACTTGCTCTGCTGGGCCTCCTCCGACGGCGTGGCGTTGCGCCTGAGGTAGGCCTTGTAGATGTTGCGGGTCCACAGGTTCGCCGCGGCGATCGACATGATCGCCGCCGGCACCAGGGCGCCGATCGCGATCGCGGCGAAGGCCACGCCCGCGAACCAGTCGGGGAACTCGTTCTCGAACAGCTGGGGCACCGCCTGCTGCGGGTTCTCGACCGCGACCCCCGCGGCGACCGCGACGAAGCCGAGCAGCGCGAGCAGCCCGAGCAGGAACGAGTACGCCGGCAGCAGCGCCGCGTTGCGCCGGATCACCGAGCGCTGACGCGTCGACAGCACGGCGGTGACGGAGTGCGGGTACATGAACAGCGCCAGGGCCGACCCGAGGGCCAGTGACGCGTAGGCCCAGTGCAGCAGGGGAGCCGGGATCACGCTCTTCGGAGCGGCCTCGCCCGCGGCGATGGCGTCGGCGTTCTCGGTGTTGAAGGCGTCGAAGTTGTCGCTGACGCTGCTGAAGATGCTGTCCCACCCGCCGAGCTGCGTCGGCAGGTAGAGGATCGCCACGAAGATCACGATGTAGATCAGCGTGTCCTTCACGAACGCGATCAGCGCCGGCGCCCGCAGGCCCGAGGCATAGGTGTAGGCCGCGAGCACCCCGAACGCGATGAACAGCGGCAGGTCGCGGACGAACCAGTTGGCGGTCTCGGAGCCGATTCCCATGACCTGCAGGACGACCTCGATGCCGACGAGCTGCAGCGCGATGTAGGGCATCGTCGCGAGGATGCCCGTGAACGCGACGGCCAGGGCGAGCGGCCGGCTGTCGTAGCGACCCTGCACGAAGTCGGCCGGGGTGACGTAGCCGTGCCGGTGGGAGACCGACCAGAGCCGCGGCATGAACAGGAAGATCAGCGGGTAGATCACGATCGTGTAGGGGACCGCGAAGAAGCCGATGCCGCTGCCGACGTACAGAAGGGCGGGCACGGCGATGAAGGTGTAGGCCGTGTAGAGGTCGCCACCGATCAGGAACCACGCGATGAAGGTCCCGAAGCTGCGGCCGCCGAGTCCCCACTCGTCGAGGTGGTCGAGCGCCTCGGCCCGACGCCACCGGGCGGCGGCGAACCCGAGGATGGTGACCAGCAGGAAGAAGAAGATGAAGACGCTGAAGGCAACGGTGCTGACGTCGCTCATCGCGGGTCCTCCCCTCGCCGGGTCCCGTGCGACTCACGGTCCAGCAGGTCCGCGGACTTGGCGAGGTAGTAGGCGATCGCCGTGAGCACGACCGAGGCCGGGATCAGGGCCAGCTGGAACCAGTAGTAGAAGGGGAACCCGAGCAGGACCGGGTCCTCCTGGTCGTAGAGCGGAACGAGCAGCGGGAGGATCACCGCCGGCGCCAGCAACAGGCAGATCAGGGACCAGCGCCCACGGGTGGATGTGCCGGGGCGGGGAGGTCGGGGGTCGGTCATGGGGGACACCTCCGGGCTAGGTTGACCGGGCCCGACCCTTCCACCCCACGACGAGGGTTGTCGAGACCCGCGCCTACCAGCGGCGGTGCGGGCGGGCTCCGCAGACCCCGCGACCGAGCAGGTACCACACGCCGATCCCGACCAGGATCAGCGGCAGGTGGGTGACCAGGGCGACTCCGATGAGCAGCACCAGGAGCGCGACCAGCGGGACGGGGAGGCGTCGCCGCCTCCCTCGCGTCTCGCGTCCGAAGGCCGGCCGGACCGGCGCCTGGGCCGGGAGGCTCCGCCCCGGGAGGTCGGCGAAGACCGGGGCCAGCTCGCGCCGCGTGCGCGCGGCCCAGATCTGGTCGAGCCGCTCCCGGTGCTCGTCGGTCGTGATCCGACCCTGCGCGAAGTGCTCGCCGAGCTCGGCGGCCGCCTGCTCCCGCTCGGCGTCGCCGATGCGCAGGTCGTGCTCGTTGACCGGGGTGCTCACTGGCCCTCCCCCTCCGCGAGCAGCCCGTAGAGCTTGCGCCGCGTCTCGATGAGTACGTCGATCGCGTCGCGGCGCTGCTGGTCGGTACCCGTGCTGATGATCTGCCAGACGGCGTTCATGACCTGGCCGATCTCGGGCTTGAGTGCGGCGAAGTCGCCGCCGTCCGGACGCTCGCGCTCGGCGAACGGCTCCCAGACGCCGGCGAGCTCGTCGGCGTTGGCGGCGACGTACTGTCGCCCGGCGTCGGTGAGCCGGAGGGTGCGCCTGCCCCGCTCGTCGTCGGCCTCGACGAGACCTTCGTCCTCGAGCTGCGAGATCGTCGGGTAGACCGAGCCGGGGCTCGGCTTCCAGGCGCCGCCGGTGCGCTCCGAGATCGCGGAGATGACCTGGTAGCCGTTGAGGGACTCGGCCTGGAGGACGTCGAGGATCGCCGCGCGCACGTCTCCGCGCCGGGCGCGGGGCGCCCGCTGCTGATCCGTCTGCGCGAGGCCGAACAGCCCGGCCACCCACGGCGGCGGTCCCGGCCGGCCTCCGCGTCCCCACGGGGCCCCGCCCCACGGGCTCTGGCCCCAGGGCTGGCCTCCCCACGGGCCTCCGCGCCCCCCGCCGTGACCCCCGCCGTGACTTCCGTGGTGTCCCATGTCGCTGCTCCCTCCGGCCTGAGCTCCAGCGAGCGGCCGACTGTCACCGACCGCTCAACGATATATCGTGATCGTACGTCGACTGTCGGCCACCGGCAAGGCCGAACAGGACGAACCCGATCGCGACCGAGGTCAGGAGGAAACCCAGCACCGTGAGCTGGTAGTAGGCGTCGAAGGGGTCGAGGAAGTCGTAGACGAGCAGCCCGGCGCCGGCGTAGTAGACGAGGTACATCAGCGGCAGCAGCGCCCAGGTCAGCGGCCACCACCACCGGCCGGTGGTGCGGGCCACCAGCAGGTAGTCCGCGCCCACCAGCACCGGTACGACGACGTGGACCAGCAGGGACCAGGGAGGGGCCAA
The DNA here is from genome assembly GCF_035703625.1 of Nocardioides sp. Lineage (GTDB taxonomy): Bacteria > Actinomycetota > Actinomycetes > Propionibacteriales > Nocardioidaceae > Nocardioides. The sequence continues at coordinate 17,881 of NZ_DASSXS010000214.1, forward strand.
CGAGCCACCGTCGAACAGCCGGGCCGCCGTCGCGAGGAACAGCGTCGTCGCCAACCCCCCGCGCACCCAGGCCCAGGACGTCGACGGGCGGGCGAGACCGACCCAGGCGAGGGAGAAGTAGACGACGGTGACCGCCCCGGCACCCAGTGTCCCGAGCGCCTCCCACCAGAGGTCCAGGGCGGCCGCGGAGTAGCCGATCCCGAGCGTGGCGCAGCCGGCGACGAACAACCGCCAGCTGGCCAGGGGCAGCCGCGAGACCAGAGCGGTGCTCCCGTCCCTCCTCACGGAGCCAGCGTGCCACGCCGCCGGGGGTGTGAGGAACGCCCGCGCCTCGTCGCGCCCTCCTAGGCTGTCGCCGTGACGACGCCCCGCTTCAGCCTCCGCTCGACCGTTCTCGGCTCTCCGGACCCGCGCTCGCTGGCCTCGTTCTACCGGGCGCTGCTCGACTGGGAGGTCATCGAGGACGCGGACGACTGGGTCGTCCTCAAGCCGGGCGGCAACCGCGACGCCACCGGCCTGTCCTTCCAGCGGGAGGAGCGGCACGTCCCCCCGACCTGGCCGGCCGGCGAGGGCGACCAGCAGATGCAGCTGCACCTCGACATCGCCGTCGACGACCTCGCGGAGGGCGAGTCCCGGGCCCTCGCGCTGGGCGCGATGCTCGCGCAGCACCAGCCGCAGGACGACGTCCGCGTGCTGCTGGATCCGGCCGGGCACCCGTTCTGCCTGTTCCAGCGGAGCTGACTGCCCCGTACCCGCAGCGCCGACAGGTGGTTGAGGAAATCTTTACCGTTCTCGCCCGCGGGCTGTGAACATCCGCTAGTTTCGTGGCCGACCAAGTGCCGAGCCTGAAGGTCCGGCAGTTCCTGGGCCCGGACCCTGCCCGCTTCGAGTCAGTCGGGGGACCCGCATGCAGAGAAGTCCGTCACCAGCGTCACCGGTGGTGGGTGTGATCACGACCCTGTTCGAGCGGTGGGTCAGGCAGGACACCGCCAGGGTGAACGCCGGACGGGCCGCGACCCGTCTGCAGCTTCGACGACTGGAGCTCGAGGACGTCACGCGCTTCCTCGCCTCGCTCCAGCCCCCGCGGATGCCGGAGGTCCTCGGCCGGACGGGCGGCGAGACCGGCCGTGAAGGGCGGGCCTCCCCGGCACCACAGTGACTTCAGGGCCACCTGGCGGCACCGGCTGTCATCGCGCATGACGATGGTGCCCGACAGCGGCGTGGGCGAGCAAAGCGGGGGCGCCGCTCGCCCACGCCGCCTCGGTCCAGGGGCCTGGGGTCAGCGGGCGCTCTCGCGCAGGGTCGAGCCCCGTGCACCACGGACGGTGAGCGCCGCGCTCACCAGCGCCACCGTCCCGAAGAGCAGGGCCGCCGCCGCCGACAGCAGCACCAGGCGCTGCCAGTCCACGGCCGCGATCAGGGCGGGAGTCCGGATGTCCTCGACCACCCCCAGCGTGACGGTGCGCAGCACGACGTACTGGGCGATCGTGCCGGCGGCCAGTCCCGCCACAGCGGTCGCGCCGAGCACGACCACGAGCTCGCGCATCACGGCCGACATCACCGCCCGCCGAGGGACACCGACCACGCGCATCGACGCGGCGTCGCGCCGGCGCGCCGGCAGTTGTACGGCGGTGCTCACGAACAGGCCGGCCAGCGCCATCAGCAGCACCAGCACCGCCACCACGGCGTACAGCCGAAGGGCGAGTGCGTAGGCGCCCTGGCCGAGGGTGCGCTTGACACTGGCCAGCGTGGACGAGACGGAGGCGCCCTCGTCGCGCAGCTGCTGGGTCATCGAGTCGGGGGTGTCGGCGCGGGCCAGGATGTAGACCGGGGTGTCCTGGGTGAAGGTGTCGCGGTCGGTGTTGAGCATCGTGTAGTCGATCATCGAGCCGGACGGGCCCTGCAACGGCACGCTCTCGGCGGTCACGACCGCCCGGGCCGGGAACTCCAGCGAGCTGGTCTCGCCGAAGGACTCCGGCGGCGCCTCGGCGGGTGCGTCGACGCCCCGGACCACGGGCAGCTCCGTCGGCAGGTCGCCGGCCGAGAGCTGCGCGATGGCCTCCGAGCCACCGGAGGACGTGTCGACCCGGATCACGCCGCCGTCGGTCTCGACCCCCCGGATCAGGGCTGCGTCCGACGCGTTCGGCGAGACGTTCCATCCCGCGCCGTCGATCGCCCCCGGCACCGGCTCGCCGTCGACGGTGATGTCGCTGACCTCGATGACGCCGTTGATCCGGACCCGGCTGGTGGCCGGCCCACCCAGGGTCAGCCCGTCGAGGCGGCAGCCGGTGCGGCAGTACGGCGCCAGCTCGCTGCGGGTCGACGTCCCCGACGGGAACGGCCCGAGGAACAGGTAGTGGGAGCGGTCGCCACGCACGTCCAGGCGGAGCCGGACGCTCAGCTCTCCCCCCACCCGCGCCTGGTTGTCCACGGTGAGGCCGATCCGCCGGCCGGTGACGATCGGGACGGTCGCACCCAGGCCGAGGTCGTCGGCGATCTCGCCCGCTCCCGAGCCCGGCGTCCACTGGTCCTGCCAGGCGGAGACGGAGGCCAGGCGGGGCGCGTCGACCACGGTGTACGACGGCCCCAGGGTGCTGAAGGTGCTCATGGCCATCAGGTAGTCGCCCTCGGGATCGAGCTCGTGGGTGAGGGCCACCGTCTCGTCGAGGCTGCGGGGTGAGAGCCACAGCTCGTCGGCCGGGACCGTGGTCGCGGCCACCGACTCGCGCCAGGCCGCGGCCGACTGGTAGACGCCGGCACCGAAGACGCACACGGCGATCGCGGCGGTGACCGGCAGGATCACCAGCGTCCCCTCCATCCGCCGGCTGATCGCGCGGGCCGCGACGAACCCGGGCAGGGACCGGCTCCGCGAGCGGCGCCGGGTCCACCAGGTGGCGGCCAGGGCGATGAACCGGGTGGCGAGCAGCCCGGCCACCACCGCCAGCAGCACCGGCAGGACCAGGTCGGTCAGGTCCGGGCTCCCGGGACGGCCGCCGGACAGCTTGGCCGCCAGCACCGCGATCGCGCCGGCGAACAGGGCCAGCTGCGCGACGAGGGCGACCCGGCCCGACGGCTTGGGACGACGTACGCCGGTGAGCTGCTCGGACAGGGACACCCGGAGCACCAGCCCCACGGCCAGGCCGGCCACCCCGAGCGCCGCCACCACCACGAGCAGGCCGGCGAGCAGGGACTGCCAGGGCAACGGCAGGGGCAGGCCCGGCACCAGCCACGAGCGGGTCAGCCCGAGGGCGAGGCCGACCCCGAGCACGACACCGACCGGCAGGGAGAGGGCGAGCACGGTCAGCGGCTCGGAGAGCCCCAGGCCCCACAGCTGTCGCCGGGTGAGGCCCCGGAGCGAGGCGAGGGCGAGCTCGGGGAGCCGGAGGTCGGCGGCCGCCATCAGCAGCCGGAGCAGCAGGGCGAGCGCCACCAGCACCAGCGAGATGACGGCGGGCGCGATCGACGCCCGGGCCGTCTCCTGCTGGGTGCGGACCTCGCGGGCGATGAGGGGCAGGTCGTTGACCGTGTCCTCCTCCAGCGTGGCGGCCGTGGCCTGGGCCTGGGCGAGGTCGTCGGGCGTCAGGTCGGGTGGCGCGTCGAGCCGACGGTCCACCCGGACCGACCAGGACGAGGTGGGCAGCTCGTCGAACGTCTCGGGGACGGTCACGAACGGTGCGGGCTGGTAGGGCTTCACCGCTCCGGTCAGATCGTTGACGTCGCGCGGAGAGCTGGCGAACCGCTCTGCGTCGAACCAGTAGTCGGTCGCGCTCTCGGGAACCCGGTAGGCCCCGACGATCTTGACCGGTCCGACCGCGTTCGCGAGATCCAGCCGGTCACCGATGGACAGGTTGAGGAAGTCGAGGTCTCCGGTCAGCATCACGATCTCGCCGGGTGCGTCCGGGCACTCGCCCCGCAACGCGAGATGCTCGCACGCGTCGGGCGTCGCGACCACCTGCACGAGGCCGCCGTCCACGATGAAGTCCAGCGAGCGGAAACGTTGGGTCTCCAGCCGCGACTGCGGGGCAGCGAAGGGTCCCTCGGCCCGTGCGGACTCCTGCTCGGCCGCCGCGACGGCGGCGGTGGTGTCACCTGCCTGGTCCGCGGTGGCGGGGTAGACCCAGGTGAGGCCGGTCAGGGTGTTGGGGGCCTCGTTGAGCCGGGTGACCAGGTAGGAGTTGGTGACCGCCTCCTGGAAGATCGGCCCGAGCACCGCGGATCCGATCGCGAGCCCGGTCAGCAGCACCGAACCTGCGGTCAGCAACGCCCGGGACCGCAGTCCCCGCAGGATCGTGCCTGCCATCGAGCGCACCGGCGTGCTCACGAGTCCTCCCGCAGCAGCGAGGGTCTGCTCTGCTCGGAGCTGGTGACGCGCCCCCGTCCACCGACGAGGACCACGAGTGCGGCCGCCACCAGCGCGGAGGCCGCGATCGGGAGCCGGGCCACCCCCACGTCGAGCGGGACCGAGTGGGCGGGCACCTCGACGAGCGAGAGGTTGCCGAGCAGCAGCGCCACGCCGGCGATCCCGCCGCCCAGCGTCGCGACCACCGCGCCCAGCCCGAGGGCCCCGATCTCCCACCGGGCGGAGCGCCGGGACGCCGAGAGCCCGACCCCGATCACCCGGAGGGAGGCGACCTCCCGCCGGTGCAGGGTGCGCTGCCTGGCCACCGCCGACGCCAGCACCAGGAGCGCGACGAGCACGCAGAAGCCCGCGATCAGGGCGTAGACGTTGGCGCGGGTCGCACCCGTCTCGAGGCTGGTCGAGTCCTCGACGTCGGTCAGGGTGCGGGGCGGTCCGGCCCCGGGCGACTGCGCGACGGCATCCAGCACGTCTCGCGGAGTGTCCGCCGCCGCGAGGACCAGGACCTCGGCCGCGGGGACCGTGGGCGGTGAGCCGACCGAGGCCAGCGGCAGGTCGGCGAGCACGCCGTCGGCCTCGACGAGGGGCAGTGCGGGGAGCTGGTCGAGCACCTCCGCCGGCCGGTCGTCGCCGCCCGGCGAGTCGAGGAGCGGCGGGCCGTCGGGCCAGGTCGCCGAGAGGGTGGCCAGGATCGGCGTACGTCGCGCACCCTGGTCGGTGACGGCCTCCTGGATCCTCGGCCGGGCCGCCATCATCAAGCCGTCGTCGACCTCGAGCGGCCCGGCCGGTGCCCCGCCGAAGTTCCTGCCCGTGGAGCGCCACGGCCGTGCCAGCAGGTCGGTGCCCCCGAAGTCGAGGCGGGTGAGGACGTAGGGCAGCGCGACGTCGCCGGGGCTCCGGCGCAGCCGGATGGCCGAGACGACGCACCCGGTCTCGCACCCGGGCAGGCTGCGCTCGACCCGGTCCGGGCCTCCCGAGGGCGGGATGTCCAGGGTGAGCGTGATGGAGGCATCGTCGTCACCCGCGCCGGCGTACACGACGTCGACCCGGGGCCGCAGGTCGCCGCGCAGCCGGCGGCTGACCCCGCGGACCGAGGCGGCGAGGCTGTCTCCCGTGGCGGCCGGCGCCGCGTCCGCGGGCACGAGGTCCGAGACCCGCCTCGCGACCCCCTCCGCCGGCGTACCGGAGTAGAAGTCGCCGATCACGGCGTCGTACCGCGAGACGTCGAGGAAGGCCCGGCGCGCGGGGACGCTCCCCTCGTCCGGCACCACCGT